>JANYBM010000058.1 GCA_025361125.1 Holophagaceae bacterium
GGCGCAGGTCGCGTGGTGTGGCAGGAACTGACACGCATCGACGCGGCCATCCGGCGGGGGACCTTCCGTGAGAACCTGCCCATCGCCAGGCTGCTGGCGGGTCTCAAGGTCTCAGGCAAGCGGCTCCACCTGCTGGGCCTCGTCAGCGATGGTGGTGTCCACAGCCACCAGAACCATTTGGTGGCGCTGGCGAAGTGGGCCCAGGATGAAGGTATCCCCACCACCATCCACGCCTTCCTGGACGGCCGTGACACCGCCCAGAAAAGTGCCGACGGCTATCTGCAATGGCTCACCTTCCAGATTCGTGAGTGTCCGCGGGTTACCATCGGATCGTTGTGCGGGCGTTACACCGCCATGGACCGTGACCAGCGTTGGGACCGCACCGAACGCGCCTGGAGGTTGCTGGTGGATGGCAACGGCGAATTCGAATCCAGTGATGCGGCCTCTGGCATCGCCGAAGCCTACGCTCGCGGCGAGACTGATGAATTTGTTTCACCCACGAAGCTTACGGGCTTCCACCACATCTCGGAAGGTGATGGTGTCCTCTTTTTCAATTTCCGCGCGGATCGTGGGCGGCAGCTGTGCCACGCCCTCGTATCGCCAGATTTCAACGGCTTCGTACAGCGCCTCCGGCCCAACATTTCGCTGCTGACCTTCACCCAGTACGATGTGCTCTTGAATCCCTATGCGTCTGTGGCCTACCCGCCCCAGAACCTCACGCGGATTTTCGGCGAGATCATCTCTGAGCACGGTTGGAAACAGTACCGTACCGCGGAAACCGAAAAATATGCCCACGTTACCTACTTCTTCAACGGTGGGCGTGAAGAGGCCTTCAAGGGCGAAGACCGCAAGCTGGTGCCATCTCCAAAGGTCGCAACCTATGATCTGCAACCGGAGATGAGCTGCCTGGAAGTCACGCGGGGACTGGCCCAAGCCATCCGCAGCGGCGAATACAAGCTGCTGGTCTGCAACTTGGCCAACGGCGACATGGTGGGCCACACCGGCGACATCAGCGCCGCCACCACCGCCTGTGAAGTCCTGGACGATGCGATCCGGGTCATCAGTGATGCAGTGCTGGAGCAACATGGCGCGCTCTTCATCACCGCCGATCACGGTAATTGTGAATGCATGCTCGATGAAGCCGGCAACCCCCACACATCCCATACGCTGAACCCGGTGCCCGCAGTGCTGGTGGCCCAGGGTTTCGAGGCCCGCCAACTCCGCGCAGGCGGAGCCCTCAGCGATGTGGCCCCCTCGCTACTGAAGCTCTTGGGGTTAGAGCAGCCGATGGAGATGGACGGGAACTCGCTGTTCTAGGTTATGGGATGCGAGCGATGAGTCCATGGGTCTGGGCCTAAGGCTACTTCCCGCGGTTGCTGCTCCGAGTGTGGGCCGCGCCGCCAGCATTGCCAGCGGGTTTTGTGCTGGCCTTCACCTTGGGCATGGGGCTTTTCCCGCCTTGGGGCGCGGGGCGGGAGTCGGTGGCGATTTCCGCTTTTTTAGGCGTGAGGTTCTTCATGATGTCGGCTGCTTTGGATAAATCAGGCTTCGTGGTCATGGGAGGCTCCTCGGTCTTTTCTAAGCTCATTCTAGCGCCGTTGCGCCGGTAAGCGTATCTTGGTTCCGCTGCCCCAACCAAGGAGGTTCCTATGCGACTCACCCTTTTCCTGGCCCTCGGCCTCGCCTTGGCGGCGATGCCTCTTTCCGCCCAAGAAAAAGCGGATGACAAGAAGGCCCCGCCTCCATCTATGGCCGCGATGATGCCCAAACCCGGTCCGGAAATGGCCAAGCTCAAGGCAATGGTGGGCACCTGGAACATTGAGGAGACCATGGAAACCAGCCCCATGGGACCCGGCGGCAAGGGCCATGGCGTCAGCCGCGTGACTTCAGGCCCCGGCGGCCTTTCGGTCCTTATCGACTACCGTTCCATGGGCGGCCACATGAAGGGCTACAAAGGCCATGGCGTGGTGGCCTGGGATGCGGAGGCCAAGGCCTACAAGCAAGTCTGGACCGACAACATGGCCCAGATGATCATGCTTTCCTCGGGCAACTGGGAAGGCGACAGCCTCGTCTTGAATTCCGAGGGGACCATGATGGGCAAGCCCTTCAAGAGCCGCGATACCCTGAGCGGACTTGGCACCGACACGATCACCATGGCTACGGATATGTCCATGGACGGCAGCCCCATGGCCAAGGTCATGACCCTCGTGCATAAACGCGCCAAGGCTACGGATGCAAAGCCTGCGGAGAAAAAGGAAGAAGCAAAGAAATGATGAACTAGGGTTTCCTGCCTACATGAAGTGCCACGATGCCGCCGGTGAGGTTGGTCCAATGGACTTCCTTGAAACCGGCGGCTTCCAGTTCCTCTGCCAAGCGCTTCTGGTCGGGAAACGTGCGGATACTCTCAGGCAGGTAGGAATAGGCGGATTTGTCACCGGATATCAGTGCGCCGATTCTCGGCAGAACTTTGAGCGAGTACCAGGTGTAGAGGCCACGGAACCCCGGAACCACCGGAGTTGAGAACTCCAGGATTGTGACTTGGCCGCCAGGCTTCATCACCCTGAGGAACTCGGCGTAGGCTCTGGGTCGGGCTTCCACATTGCGAATGCCGTAGCAGATGGTGATGCCATCGAACGAAGCATTCTTGAAGGGCAGGGCTTGGGCATCCGCGTCGCTGCTGGCCCAAATGAGCGATTCCAGTTTCTTCTGCCTGAACTTCGAAGGACCCAACCGCAGCATGGCGTGGGTGAAATCCGTGCTCACCACCTCGGCGCCGCGTTTGGCCAGCGCGATGGAGGAATCCCCGGTGCCCGCGGCCACGTCGAGCATGCGCCTGCCTTGGGCGGCGCCGCTGGCGCGGGCCATCCGCAGCCACCAATAGAAATCGATGCCACCGGAGAGCAAGTGGTTCAGCAGATCATACTTCCCGGCGATACCTGCGAACATGGCCTGGACTTGTTTGCCTTCGGGCACATCGCCTCCAAGCCCCCATGATCGCAAGTTTCTGGGGCTTACCCAAGGTATGGGTGGAACCGCAACCCAGTCGGCGCGATCATCGTTCGATTCCTGGAGGAACCTATGGCAACTGAGACCACCGAGATTGTGCAGGGCGGATCCTTCCTGCTGACCCCCATTGGGCAGTTGCCTCAATTCACACCCGAAGACCTTACGGATGACTCGAAGGAGTTCGGACGAGCGGCCCGGGATTTCATCGAAGGCGAGGTCCTGCCCAGAGACGAGGCCATAGACAAACTGGACCTCCCGCTCACCATCGAGTTGCTGAGGAAAGCCGGTGAGATCGGCCTCTTGAGCATCGAAATACCAGAGGCCTATGAAGGCCTGGAGTTGGACAAGAAAAGTTCACTGCTGGTGCTGGAAGAAATGAGCAAACAGGGCAGTTTTTCCGTAAGCTATGGCGCTTGCACTGGCATCGGCACGTTGCCCATCGTGTATTTCGGCACCGAAGCCCAGAAAAAACACTACCTGCCCAAGCTCGCTGCGGGGGAACTGCTGGCTGCCTATGCGCTGACCGAGGCTGGCAGCGGCTCGGATGCCATGTCGGCGAAAACCACCGCAGTGCTGGAGGGTGATACCTGGGTCATCAACGGCACCAAGATGTGGATCACCAATGCGGGTTTTGCAGATATCTTCTGCACCTTCGCGAAGGTGGACGGACAGCACTTCAGTTGTTTCATCATCGAGAAGGATGATCCTGGACTGAGCACGGGCGCCGAAGAACACAAACTCGGCATCAAGGGCAGCTCCACAAGAACGTTGATCCTTGAGAACTGCCGTATTCCCAAAGACCGGTTGTTAGGCGAGATCGGCAAGGGCCATAAGATCGCTTTCGGGATTCTGAACATCGGTCGCTTCAAACTGGGTGGGGGGTGCATCGGTGGCGCCAAGCGGGTGATCGAATACACGCTCAAGTACACCGCTGAACGTCACCAGTTTGGCAAACCTTTGAATTCCTTTGGTCTGATCCAACAAAAATTGGCGGACATGGCCACCAAGATTTTCGTAGGCGAAGCCATCAACTGGCGCACCATCGGCTACATTGATGATGCCCTGTCCCAGACCAGCTGGTCTGACGTTGATGCGGGTGCTAAAAAAATGAAGGCCATAGATGAATTCAGCATCGAGGCTTCCATCGTCAAGGTATGGGGCAGCGAGGCTCTCTCCTGGATTGCTGACGAGTCCGTGCAGTGCTTCGGCGGCTATGGTTTCAGCGCGGAATATCCGCCCGAAAAGGTCTACCGGGATTGCCGCATCAACCGAATTTTTGAGGGTACCAATGAGATCAATCGCCTGCTTATCGCTGGCACATTACTGAAGCGCGCCATGAAGGGCGAATTGCCAATGATGCAGTTTGGCCAGCAGGTGGCCAGGGAGATCTCGAATCCACCCAAAGCTGCTGCTTTCACCGGCCCTGTAGCGCGGCTCAAGCATGGCGTGGAACTGAGCAAGCGCCAGTGCATGTTGGCCTCGGGTCTCGCGGTGCAGGTGCTGGGCCAGAAGCTGGTGGACAACCAGGAGGTCATGGCCCGCATGAGCAACATGATGATGGAAATCTACGCCATGGAAAGCGCCGTTGTACGCGCGGAGCGGATGCTGGAATCCGGCCATCGCTGGGCCGAGATCGCCCGGGACTTCACCGAACTCTACGTCAACGAAGCCTGGCACCGCGTCCATGGCGATGCCCGAATGCTCTGCGCCGATGTCACCGATGGCGAGGGGCTGCGCCATGCGCTCGCGGGCATAAAGGCCTTTGCGGAATTCCATCCCACCAGTTGCGCCCGGCTGAGGGGCCGCATTGCCAGCCAGCTCATTCAGAAAGGCGGGTACCCGGTGGAAATCATTTGAAATACCTGCCTGGGTGTTGGGATTTGCTGGCATCCAGGTTTATTCGGTCTTGATTGGAAAGTTCCAACCAAAGCGAAGCCCCCGATCGGGGGCTTCGCTTTGGTTGGCTTGGACTTCATCCGCGGCGATTGCTCCCGCCACGATCAGCAGGGGCAGAGGGGGCCGAGGGTCTGGATTCCTGACGTGGAGCTGGTTGGCTTTCCTGGCGGGAAGGGCGAGATTCCTCGCGCGGCGCTGGGCGGCTTTCCTGACGGGAAGGACGAGACTCTTCGCGTGGCGCTGGGCGGCTCTCCTGACGGGGGGTCGGTGTATATTCCCTTGGCGCTGGGCGTTCTATTGGCCGGTATTCATCTCGCGGTCGGTCCCGGGTTGGCGCTGGGCGCTCTTCACGCTGGATTTCCCGAGGGCGGTCAGGGGTTCGCTCGCGCGGACTATTCAAAGGGCGCTCTTGGCGCGTGGGTTGCCGGGTTGGGTCCACGGGCCGCTCGATGGGATGGGTATCACGACCGGGGTTCAGGTCTCGGGGCCGATCGGTACGTTCATTGACCTGAGGCCTATCAGGGATTCGAGGGGTTCGAGTGGTTCGGGAACCGCCATTGTCCACAGGGTTGGATCGGTCAGGGGTGCGTGAGGAACCCCTTTCCGAGAAGACCCCACGGACTGCGGGGGATGACGTTCGATCACGGTTCTCGAAGGGTGTCGGCGTGGTGCGGGCTCTTTCCACGGGGCTGAGGTTCACAGTGCGGCCCGTGCTCGATTGTGCCGCCCTGGAATAGGAATTCAGGCGATCCTGGGCCACGACATGATTGAAGGCCGTGCCTAATTGCCGGGGATTCTGGAATTCCTGCCGGGTGGCGATCACAGGAGCTGTCCGCCAGGGTGGCGTGAGGCTTCGACCGCGAGCGGTCCAAGTGGTGGCGCCGGTGCCGCCGGACATGTTGACGATGACGTTGTGATCGGACACCAACCGCGTGCGAAGGTTGGGGGCATTGAGGTAATTCACGTTCACCACGTTCCAGGCATGATAGCCATTCCAGGCGCCATAACCCCACGAGCAGGGCTGGTTGTAATAGCCCATGGGGGCCCAACCGGCATAGCCTCCGCTCCAGTTCCAGGCCACCCAGGCGGGACTATAGAAACTGCCGGGGATCCAGTACCAGCCGAAACTGGCACCCCAGCCCCAGCGCCCAAAGTGGTGCGTGACGTAACCCCAGGGTTCGTCGCTCACCCAGGTGAGGCCACCACT
>JANYBM010000061.1 GCA_025361125.1 Holophagaceae bacterium
TTGATGAGTTCATCCACGGTGTATTCGCCACCAAGGAGCGCCAGGCTGGAAGCCACCAGCTCTGTGGCCTTGGGGCCGATGATGTGGATGCCCAGGATCTCGCCGTATTTCTTGTCCGCCACGATCTTGATGAAGCCATGGGGCTCGCCGATGATGTTGGCCTTGGCCATGGGCATGAAGGGGAATTGGCCCACCTGTACATCAAAACCCTTCTCCCGTGCGGCGCGCTCCGTGAGGCCGACGCTGCCGATTTCTGGATCGCAATAGGTGCAACCGGGGACCCGGTCGTAGTTGACGGGATGGGGATGCGCGTCAACGCCCAACGATTTGGCCGCGTGTTCAGCGGCCACCACGCCTTCATCACTGGCCACGTGGGCCAGCCAAGGGGTTTTCACGATATCGCCGATGGCATAGAGGCCTTCCTCTTGCGTCTGCATGAACTCATTGATGCCCACATAGCCACGATCGTGGACGGCCTTGGTGTTCTCCAGGCCGATGTTGGCTGTGACCGGCGCACGACCCACGGAGATGAGCACGTGGCTGGCTTCCAACGTCCCCGGTTGGTCGCCTTCGAGATGACAGATGACCTTATCGGCAAAGCGCTCGATTTTTGTAATCTTGGTCTTCACGCGGATGTCCATCTTGTAGGACTTGGCGAAAAGTTTCGCCAGTTCCTCTCCAACGGCGGTGTCTTCGATGGGCACCAACTGGTCCAGTAATTCCACCAGCGTGATCTTGCTGCCCAAGCGCACGAAGGTTGATGCGAATTCCACGCCGATGGCGCCGCCACCCAACACAATGAGATGGCTCGGCAACTCGGTCATGTCCAGGATGTGATCACTGTTGATCACGCGCTGGCCGTCGGTCTCCAAGCCGGGCAATTCGCGGGGAACGGAGCCCGTGGCGAGAATGATTTTCTTAGCCGTGTGGACCTCCTGCTCCACCACCACGCGGCCGCCGCCAAGCAGCTTGCCGATACCTTTCAGCACGGTGACCTTGTTCTTCTTCATCAGGTACTCGATGCCTTTGCCATTCTTGAGCACGATGCGGTTCTTGCGGGTGACGATGGCCTGCAGATCCGCGCGCATCGCGGAAACATCCACCCCCGCGATGCCGAATTCCTTGAGGCTCTCCATCTGCTCGAAACGGTGGGCCGTCTCCAGCCAGGTCTTGGCGGGAATGCAGCCACGGCGCAGGCAAGTGCCGCCGAGGCCCGCGGGATCCTTTTCCACCAAAGCGGTATTAAGCCCTAGTTGGGCGCCCCGCACCGCGGCGATATAGCCTCCGGGACCACTTCCAATGACGATCAAATCAAATGCAGCCATGCACGCTCCAAAGCCATGTGCTGAAGTATCCCACGGGCCAAGCAGGAGCCCAACCGGCACCTTTGCCGATGTATGTATGGGGCGAGCGTTTTTCGATGACTATTTTACGATGACTTTCGGCTGGCCTACACTGACAGCCATGCGTACACTCCTTCGCTTTCTCTTTTCGGCTCTTGGCCTGCTGGTGGCATCGTATGTTTTGCCGGGCCTTCATCACGGGGCCTTTCTGGATCTGTTGGCGGTGGCGGTGGTGTTGGGCGTACTGAACGCGACCCTGGGACCGCTGCTGAAGTTCATAGCTTTCATTCCAGTGGTGTTCTCATTCGGCTGTTTCAGCCTGGTCATCAATGGCCTCGTGTTCTGGATGGCGGGGGCGCTTTCGCACCGATTGGGCCTGAACTTCAGGGTGGATGGGTTCTGGGCGGGGTTTTTTGGCGCCCTCATCACCAGCGTCGTAGCGAGCCTGGTAGAAGTCGTGCTCATCGGAAGAAAACCCATGGATGGGCCAAGGGTGCCACGGGGGATCAAGATTGTGAATTGAACAGAGAGCCCTGAGTCTTGAGTCCTGGATTCTGATTCCCAAGCTCCAAATCTCAAGCCCATCATCCACTCCAATTCATCCCAGGACTCCCCTTTCATGAAACCCGCCCAAAAACTCCTGGTCCTGCTGACCAGCATCAATTTGGTGAATTATTTGGATCGCTATGTGGTGGCGGCGATCCTGGAGCCCTTGGGCAAGGATCTGCATTTGGTGGATTCCCAGCTGGGGAGTTTGACGCTGGTATTTGTGGTGGTCTACATGTTGGCCGCGCCGATCTTCGGCTGGCTGGCGGACCGCTACCACCGTCCACGGTTGGTGGCGGCAGGTGTGGCGCTATGGAGCATCGCGACCATGCTGGCGGCCTTCGTCCATAGTTATCCCATGCTGCTGCTCACGCGTTCCCTGGTGGGTGTGGGTGAGGCCGCCTATGCCACGCTGGGTCCGGCCATTCTCAGCGATGTCATTCCTGAAGATGAACGCGCAGCGAAATTCACCTGGTTCTATCTGGCTATCCCATTGGGGTCGGCGTTGGGCTACGGTCTAGGCGGTATCGTGGCCCAGCATTATGGTTGGCGCGCGGCCTTTCTCGTGGCCGGGCTACCGGGGCTGCTTCTCGCGGGTCGCATGGCGCTGCTTTCGGATCCCGTGCGGGGCGCCCTGGATCATTTGCCCGATCTCAGTGCAACTGCAAGCTGGCTGCAAAAACTTGGTGCCATCTTCAAAAACAGGATCTGGCTGGCCTGCACCGGTAGCTATGTGGGCTACACCTTCGCCATGGGCGCCCTTGCCACCTGGGGCCCGGCACTGCTCCAGCGGAAATTCGCGGTGAGCGTGGGCGAGGCTGGCCTGGTCTTTGGCGGACTGGCGGTGGTGACAGGCATACTAGGTACATTCATGGGTGGCATTCTCACTGGCAAACTTCAGCAGCGCTGGTCGGATGCAGGTATCTGGATCAGCGGGTTGACGCTTATTTCAGCCGTGCCCGCAGTGGCCTGGGCCGTTTCGTCTGACCATCTGCTCCTTACCTATGCCCTGTTCTTCCTTGGAATGTTGTTGCTTTTCATCAATACCAGCCCCGTGAACGCGCTGACCGTGAGTTGTCTCCCTGCAAGCGTCCGCGCCACCGGTGTGGCTTTGAACGTGCTCTTCATCCATCTTTTTGGAGATGCCATCAGCCCGAAATTGGTGGGCATCATCAGTGATCACTTGGGTGGTGGTGGCCTTGGCCTTAGCCAAGCCATGCTTATCGCCGTGCCCGCGATTTTGCTCTCCGGCGTGCTGTTGTGGTGGGCGCGTGGATTTCGCGGCACAGTGAGAGCGCAAGTCCACTGACCCCGGTTCGATCGCGATGTGGACTCTTGCGCATCCCCAGGTGCACACCACACAAGAGTTCGTCAGGCCAGGCTGGTCTTATAAAATTCCGGCCTATATTGCGGCGACTTGGGGCTAGAGTTGGGCCTAGTATTTATCCAACCTCTAGTGAATTGATGGAGACAGGGCCATGGATCTGAGTAGTTACACCATCCTGGTTGTGGAAGATCACGATTTTCAACGCCGGATGACACTTCGGCTGTTGAAAGATCTCGGGGCCGACACGCTCCTGGAAGCAGCCAACGGGCGTGAAGCCTTGAAACTGCTGACCGACCGGGGTGCACCCGTGGACATCATTCTATGCGATCTGGACATGCCGGAAATGGATGGCGTGGCCTTCATCAGCCATGTGGCTGAAGGCCAACTTGCCCAGGCCGTGGCGGTGGTCAGTGCCATGGAGGTCTCCATCCTGAATACCGTGGAGACCATGGCCAGGGCGTATGGCTTGCAAGTAATGGGAACCATTGCCAAGCCCCTCAATTTGCAGGAACTCAGCACCTGTCTTTCCCGTTTTCAGCCACGGGAAAAAGAAAAGGAGACCTACGTCACACGCACGGAATTCACCGTCGAGGATTTGAGTCGCGGCTTGAAGGAACGCGAGTTCATCGCTTTCTTTCAGCCCAAAGTCTCTTTTGAAACCGGCGAAGTGCAGGGAGTAGAAGCCCTTGTGCGGTGGTTCCGTCCAGGCCATGGCGTGATCTCTCCCTTTTATTTCATCCATCAAATGGAGCTTGCCAATCTGGTGACTCCGCTGACCGAGGTGTTGCTGACCCAGACCTGTGGATACCTGAAAGCCTGGGCCAGAAGAGGCTTCTCGATCACGGCTTCGGTGAATATTTCCATGCATTGTCTTGAGGATGTGAGCATCGCGGACCGGCTGCATGATCTGGTGAAGGAATCCGATTGTGATCCCAAGCAGATCATCCTGGAAGTGACTGAAACCGAAGTGATGATGGATGTGGCCAAGGTATTGAATGTGCTCGCCCGGCTGCGTCTTAAAGGCTTTGGACTATCTGTTGATGATTTCGGGACCGGCTATTCCTCCCTGCAACAACTCAGCAACGTGCCCTTCACGGAGCTGAAAATTGATCAGTCTTTCGTGAAGGATTCTCCGACTCAACCAAGGCATCGGACGATCATCGAAACCAGCCTGGATTTGGCGCGCAAACTCAAGTTGAAGACCGTGGCCGAAGGCGTTGAAACCCGCGCGGAATGGGATTTGCTCAAATCCTTGGGGTGCCAGCTGGCCCAAGGCTATTTCATCGCCCGTCCCATGCCGGGTCATCAAATGCCGGATTGGATCCAGCTTTGGCAGGCGCCGGAAGAAATCTGAATCGACTGTATTTGTTTGGAACCAATAGCCAGCAACGCATGGCTTACCAAATCAAGAAAAGGGAACGGGTCGTGGTGATGCTTGCCATATGGTCTGGCTACGCGTGATTGCGCGCGAGTTTGGAGTCATAAAGACGGGTCAGAAATTCCATGATGACCCATTCGTTTTCCCGGTGGTCGGTTCGAAGTAAGCGGTTGAGGTGCATGTGCGACAAACTCCCCGCGAGGTTTGGCAACTCCTCTTGCATCTGCCCTTGATGGAAGGCATCTCGAATCTGGGCCAGGCCCCGGAGGGCAGGAGGCATTGACCACCCGGAGGCAATGGGAAACCCCGTTTCCAATTCTTTTCGGAATTCCCTGAACTTCTTTCCGATTTGCACCGCCCCTTCCCCTGAATCTCCGAATTCTTTCCGAAAACTTTCCCGCGAAGCCTGTGCCAGCTCTTTTCGTGAAGCGACACTCAAACCCACCGCCGCCCAGATTGCGTCCGTACCTCTAAGGCCGATTCTCCAACGTGACTCCAGCGTCATGCCACCTGCCAGGTGATTCAGGATTTGTTGGCTGTCTTCAAAAAACCACCCTTCAGCCAGCGCGAAGCCAAGCGCACCTCCATAGCGTTCCAGTTCAGGTTCAAAAGTGTCCACTTGCACTTTCGATAAAATTCCTTGGGCCAGGTCATTCTCCAAGTGTTTGTGGATGAGAGGGAGCAATTCCGCCAGAAGTCGAATGGGAAGGCCATGGAATCGTAGGCGTAAGTGATGGCTCGGATCCTGGTATCGAACGAAGTGCCAGCGGTCCCAAAGCCCTAGCGTTTGGGTCTCCCGCAGCAGGGGTTCCAGTTCCACCAGGAGCCGGTCGGCGCTGGTAGGCCCGCAGTAAAGCTTGAGGTAGAGCCATTCTGAACCTGGTGGATAAGCGCGACTTTCTGAGTTTGGGGAAAGCTGATGCAGCGGGACCTGTTGCGAATGGGCGGATGGGCTCGCCTCGAAAGGAATGACCAATTCGTGAGCGAATCGCCCTTCTGGGGAGGTGACCAAGGCTTGGTCCGGAGCCGGAAAACACTCCGTGAGGGTGAAAACCGAACGGCTTGCCACGAGGTGGTGCAGGGTCTCCACCCACAGGACCTGATCCAGGTCCACCAGCAATTGGTTATCCGCCTCAACGAGTAGGACGAGTTGGGGTAGGCCCCGGGTTCTCCGCAGGTACTGGAACGCGTTCCAGGCGTCATTATTTGATCTCGCCAGGGCTGCTTTCAGTTCCGTAGCTTGAATCCTCCAACGCGCCTTGCTGAGAACGTGGCGGCCACGGGCGACCCGCGGCAAAAAGGGTTGTTCAGACAAGGCTCCCCAGGACCATCCTCCAGGGCGTCCGTCCTGGTCCTGCAGGTGGGCCAGAAACCGGTAGACCACCTGACCTCGGCCATAGTTGTGGGCCGATGACAACCGGGGAATCACTTCCCGCCCCAGCCGTGTTGAAGCCAGGAAAACGCGCTCCCCCCGCACCGTCACTTGAAGGTCGGAAGGGGGAATGGTCATGCCGGCTGGAACGCCAGGCGCCGCTAGAAAGGGAATTGCATAGTCCCGCAGGGCTGGGCGGGCCAAAACATTGCCCATCCTGCCTTCAGGCACGTGAAGCACTTCGGCAAAAACAGCGTCCGGACGCAGGGCTTCTTCTTTCCGAAGGTGAGTTTGCAGGAGGTCTTTCAAAGCTGGATCTCCCGAGGCAAACCGACCAAGCCACCGCGCCGCCGTGGGGCCCGAATAGTGCTCCATCCAGAATTGGAATTTCCCCCGATCCAAGTCGGCAAGACTATCGGCCGCAAGACTGGTCAATGCCGCGAAGGAATGGGGGAAGGGTTGGGGATTTGGATTTGTGAGTGCCTCCACCTCAGCATCCTCCAATTCCCAGGTCAGAGATCCTTGCCACCTGGGAAGCTGCGCCATGAGAAACAGGTCCCGCCGAGATAGCTGACGGGGAGGGGCAGGGCTCGTGAAGTGGAGGTTCGCCAGCAGAGGGGAATCCAATGAGGGAGCACCGTCGAACCCTATGCCGCTCTCCTCGTCCAGGATAGTCAGGAGGGGCATCCAGCGATTTTCATAGCTTTCGGAAAAGGCCTTCCTGAACCGATCCAAGGGACTCTCGACGGGTGGCGGTGTCAGCCGTCGGAGCGTTTCCGCCCCCTCCTCAAGGGCCTGGCGAACCCTAGGCGACAAGGCCAGATTGGGGGAAGGGCGGAAGAGATCCACCTGGAGCACATCCCGGGTTTCAGTTGCAATGTCCAGCTCGGCCAGGGCAGCCAATTGGCTGGAGTAGCCTATCGGATGTGACCCCACCGGCGATGACCGGAGCGCTGTTAGATTCTGCTGCAGCGCACCAAGGAATTCGACTTTTGCCACCATGGCCGGAACGGCCTGCAGGGTGGTGATCACCTGGCTTATGGGATCAGGATCGGTGAGGGACGGGCAGAGTCCGCTGCAGAGCACTTGGGCTTCGACAATTTGATTCAGGAAGGAATGGGCGGTCGTGGGTTCTACACCCATGTGCCGCGCCAGACTTTCCGTCAGGTCCTCCAGGCGCGCTCCCCCACCTGCTTGCTGAAGCACAAAGTCAAGATGCGATGTGGCCTCCACGGCCTCCAGGTGGTAGGTTCGGCCCTGGGTGGCTTGCTCCCTTCGCTCAAGGTAGCGGTACCACCCCCCCTGTGCATAGATGCTTGAGTTGGGCCGATACTCAAGGAGTGACCGCACATCCGGTTCCCGCTCCAGTTGGTCCACCAAAGTCTCGAGTACGCCCCAATCCAGGCGCACAGCCTTGCGGCTTTCCATCCAAGAGCCCACCGAAAGATGGCTGGCAGAATCCCAGGCCCCCATGGACACTCCAGCAAAAAGGCCGAAGGGAGTTGAGCGACTGCTCATCCTGCTGAGGTATTTCAGTAAGGATTGCTCGATGTTGCGGGCGTCCTTGCCCGGTAGAGATCCCGCCAACCAAACATCCAGCCGTGAGGCCAGGTCAGGAGAGGCAAGCGCCATAGCTTCTCGAATGTCATCGCGCCGGGCCAGCTTCCGAATAATCTGGCACAACGCTTCCCGATTCCTTTCTTGGAACACGGGAGAAAGCTCCTGCGCTTCAACCTCTTGCCCTGTCTGGAAGTGAAGTGACAGCGTATCCAAGGGAAGGCTCGGCGTGCGGAGCACGAAGAAATCAGCGGTTTGGCAGTTGGAGGCGGGGAGCATACAAAGCGGTTCCTTAAACGACTAATCTTCAACTTGTTCTTTTTTCAGGCTGAAGTCACGCGGCAGCCTTGTTCCGATGTTGAGATGTTGTGGCTTTTGTTCCACTACGAAATCGCTGCACATGGGGCGTAGTGCCAGGGATGAAAACCAATACGATTCCGAACGGTGCAACTTTGGGGTGTGAACGGTTCAAGTCGTGTTTATATACCGTTCATGGAAAGGTCTTGGTGTTCGTCTCCGCATGACTCAAAACCTAGGGTGCGTCTTGTGGCGCTACCTGGGAGTTGTTATGAACAACAGCCTTTCCTTCCGAAAAGAATCCATCCAGCGCTCAAGCAGCCAAAGCGAAGCCCTGAGCCATTCGTTTGCTGGTCACCTGCAGGATCAGGGACCGAGGCAGACTCGTGATCAGCGCTGGCCAACCCTTACCGTTACCATCACGAATTGATGACCAGTCTAGGTTTACCGAATCCAGAATTGGGAGTCCTCTGGGATCACTGAACCCCTTGGCTTCCTTGTTCCCGTTGGTCAAGAACTGGCGGGTTCTCGGAGCGTGTTATTCCCTTTGGGCCCTCTTCCTTTTGCCTAGTCTCTGGACATCCAAACAGCCAGTGTCCGTGTGGATGTGGGTCAGTGTCTTATCTTCTCCGTTCACGCACATCTGTGCTTTCGTGTTCCTGGCCCCTGTGCCCTGGATCCTGCCCCGCCGACTTCCTTCCCCCTGGAACTTCATTCTGGGACTCGCCCTTTCAGCGCTTATCTGCCTGCCGGTCTCAGCCCTTCTTCCGCTCATTGATGCCTGGATAGTTGCTCATGGAAACGTCAAATTCAACTTGGGTAAATCTTTGGATCTCTACCTCTCGTTGGTGGGTCCGGGCATGATGCTCGCGGGAGGGCTTATGGCTGCCCGGGCCCGTTCCGACGAACTTAGGGAAGCATTCGAAGCCGAAGCCCAAGTTGCCAAGAACCGCTTGCTCCAGAGCCAGATCCACCCCCACGTGCTCTTCAATGCACTTAACGGTCTGGTTGAACTTATCCATAAAAACCCCAAGGATGCCGAGCTGGCCGTCCGACATCTTTCCGATTTGCTCCGCCGCATCATGAGGGCCTCCGAACATATGCGACTGCCCCTTGGGGAAGAACGCAAGATCGTTGCGGACTTCCTGGCCCTGGAAGCCATCCGGCTGGAGACCCGGCTCAGGGTGATTTGGGAGTGGGATGAGGGGCTGGACTCCATCGAGGTGCCACCCCTCCTCCTCCAGCCACTGGTGGAAAATGCCATCAAGCATGGCATCTCACCCAGCCTTCCAGGTGGGGAGCTGATCCTTCGGACCCGATCCCAAGGTGGAACCATCTTCTTGGAAGTCTGGAATTCTGGGGCGCCGTTCCTGAACGATGAAGAGGAAAGGGGCATCGGCGTAAGAAATTTGCGTTCACGCTTGGCCCTGCATTTCGGTACCGGAGCCAGCTTTTCCATCGGTCCTTCAAGCCACGGGACACTTGCCAGCATTCGGCTAAAAGAGAGCCAAGTAGAATGCATCCATGAAACAGCTTAAGGCCCTGGTGGTGGATGACGAGCCTCTGGCAAGGGAGCGGTTGTCCCGCCTGCTTCAGGAAGCTGGGTGCGAGGTGGCGGGTGAACTCGGGGATGGTTTGGCGTTGCTCCAGTGGTTGCAGCAACCCTCCGACGTGGATGTCATATTCATGGATATTCAGATGCCCGGTCTCAATGGGATGGAAGTGCTGGCGGAATTGCCGGAGAGTCCGCCTGTGGTCTTCGTGACTGCCCATTCGGATTACGCGGTGCGCGCCTTCGAACTGTCGGCGGTGGATTACCTGCTGAAACCAGTGTTTGAGGATCGCTTGGCCAAATGTCTACAGCGCTTAGATGATCGGCTGATCCGCCGACTGAGTCCGGCGGAATTGAAGGCCCTGCTACCGCCACCCCTTCGGTTCCCCATCCGGGCCGGAGATGGGGAAATCTTCATGGAACTGGATCTCATCACTCATTTTGAACGAGATGATGACCGGGTGTGGGCCTGCCGGGGGTTGAACCGCTTTCTGACCCGGTGGAAAACCCTGGCGGAGGTGGAGCACGCTTTCCCGGAAGATGGCCTGCTGCGGATTCAGCGCAACCTGCTACTGAGGCCCTGTATGGTCAAGGGCATCCGCGCCAGCCCATTGGGACGCATCAAGGTAATGGTCGCCCCCAAGGTGGAATTGACTGTCAGCCGTGCCATGACACGTCGAACGAGGGAGTGCGTCCAGGAGGCTTCGCCCGTTCGCGGATGAAAAACGACCGTTCGCGGGAATCTGAATCTTCCGTGACCAGCGGAACCTATGCTCATGGTGGTTTTGCAGGTGAAGGCCATGGAGCGTTTGGAATCAATGTTGAAGGAGACCCCGAAAGCCGAGCACCACCACCCAGAAGGTGTTGGAATCGCCATGTTTGCTTTCCAGGGCGGGTTAAATTCAGGCCTGGAAGCTCTGAAGGCAGGAATGGCAGGGTCCGTGAAAGTCCAGCCTCTCTTGGCGCGGCCTACGGAACGAGTTGGGCCTGGTGTCTTTCCCGGGTGTGGCTTGACTGGCGGAGACAGGGTAGTGGAGTTGCGTAATTACACCATCATGGTTGTGGAAGATCACGATTTCCAGCGTCGGATGACGCTTCGACTTTTGATGGATCTGGGTGCCGAGAAGCTCATGGAGGCTGCCAACGGGCGTGAAGCTTTGAAACTGCTGGCTGATCGGGGGGTGCCCGTGGACATCATTCTATGTGACCTGGACATGCCTGAAATGGATGGCGTGGAATTCCTTCGGCACGTGGCTGAGGGTCAATTGGCTCAAGGAGTGGCGGTAGTCAGCGCCGTTGAGATTTCCATCTTGAATACTGTGGAAACCATGGCCAAAGCCTATGGATTGCAGGTGCTGAACTCCATTTCCAAGCCCCTCAGCTTGCAGGAGCTCAAGTCCTGCCTTTCTGGTTTTCAGCCCCAAGAAAACGTAAAAAAGGTGTATGTCACCCACACTGAATTTAACGCAGAAGATTTGAGGCGCGGCCTGAAGGAACGCGAGTTCATTGCCTTCTTTCAACCCAAAGTCTCCTTTCAAACAGGTGAAGTGCTGGGTGTGGAAGCCTTAGTGCGTTGGTTTCGCCCAGGCCATGGTGTGATATCCCCCCTATATTTCATTGATCATATGGAACATGTGGGTCTGGTGACGCCCCTGACCGAGGCGTTGTTGACCCAAACCTGTGGCTACCTGAAAGCTTGGGCTAAGCTAGGCCACACCATCACGGCGTCGGTGAATATTTCCATGCGCTGCCTTGAGGATGTGAACATTGCAGACAGGCTTCATGGCTTGGTGAAGGAAACCGGTTGCGATCCCAAGCAGATCATTCTGGAAGTGACTGAAACGGAAGTGATGATGGATGTGGCCAAGATGCTCAACGTGCTGGCCCGATTGCGCCTCAAGGGATTCGGGCTTTCTGTTGATGATTTCGGAACCGGTTATTCTTCTCTTCAACAACTTAGTAACGTATCATTTACAGAACTTAAAATTGATCAGTCTTTTGTTAAGGATTCCCCGGCCCAATCCCGGCATCGGACGATCATCGAAACCAGTCTGGACCTGGCTCGCAAACTGAAATTGAAAACCGTGGCCGAGGGCGTTGAAACCCGCGCGGAGTGGGACTTGCTTAAATCCATGGGTTGCCAGCAGGCACAAGGCTATTTCATCGCCGACCCCATGCCAGGTCACCAAATCCCAGATTGGATCCAGATGTGGCAAGCGTCAGGGGAAACTGATATCGCCTTATGAAAATTTTCGACGGGTTGCTCGGGTTCATGGACCGCTTCAACCTTCGGCAACTTTTGTATGCATGGTTGGCAGTGGTGTTGGTGGGGTGTTCTACTACCTTGATCACCTATGGGTGGGTGTACCAGAAAATTCAATCACATTCTATGGGCAGTGAACATATAACCGCTGAATACATTCTCTTAGCACTCACTATTACTGGTTTAAGCTTGGCGTTGGCTCTGGGATTGGCGATCTCCCGCAGCGTGACACGCCAAGTCCGAAGCATGGCGGAAATGGCACGGCGTCTGGAAATGCGTGATTTCAAAGAATATCCCATCGCCATTCCAAAAGGCGATCTTGGCGAAGTGACCCAGGCCCTTCTTGATATGCGCGGCGCCATCATCGGCTATGAAGCGGAATTACGGACTACGGTAGAACAACTGCGAGAGTCGAACCATAACCTGGGACGGCGAGAGGCTGAGGCACAGACCGGGAACCGTGCGAAATCGGCATTCCTGGCAGCCATGAGTCACGAAGTTCGCACTCCGCTCATCGGCATCAATGGAATGATCGAGGTGCTTTCTCTCGGGAACCTGGAAAAGGACCAGCGTCGGATGGTGAATATCATTCATCGCTCGGCCGAAAGCTTATTGCGAATCATCGGTGACATCCTGGACTTTTCAAAAATAGAAGCCAGCAAACTGACGTTGGCCCTCGAGACGATTTCCATTCCTGATTTGGTGGAAGCGACTGTTACGAATCTAGCTCAAACCGCGTCCAGCAAGGGGCTCCAGCTCCACTGGGAGGTCAAGGATGCGCTTGGCCCGGCTCATGTGGCGGACCCGGTTCGATTAAACCAGATTCTTAATAATTTCCTGAGCAATGCCATAAAATTCACTCCTGAAGGAAGTGTCACAGTCAGCGTCCGATGTCTGGAAGCCACCAAGGATGTCGAAAGAATCTGCTTTGAAGTCCAGGACACGGGCATTGGTATCTCTGAAGAAAATCAGGCCAATCTTTTCCAGCCATTTGCTCAAGGAGAATCAAACACCACGCGCCGCTTTGGTGGCACAGGCCTGGGTCTTGTCATCTGTCGTCATCTCGCCGAGCTGATGGGGGGCGAAATCACCATGCAAAGCGCGCCCGGAAAAGGCACAACCATGGCATTCTCAGCGCCCTTTCCTAAGGGGGATGCCCGAAATATTGTTGCAACCGAATTGCCGGACACGATGAAAGCAGCAAAGTTCATCCGACCCGCTCCCACCGTGGAGGAAGCCCTTCATGGACACAATCTGATTTTGCTGGCCGAGGACCACCCCACCAATCGTGAGGTTCTAAGCCGGCAGCTGAACCTTTCGGGCTACGCCGTGGAACTGGCTAAGGATGGCCTGGATGCCCTTGAGCAATGGAAGAGTGGGCGCCATGCGTTACTCCTGACGGACCTGCACATGCCTCGCATGGATGGCTATCAGCTCATCACAGCACTCCGCGAATGGGAAGCGACTCATGGGCTGGTCCGAACTCCGGTCATCGCGATCACCGCCAATGTGCTTCGGGGAGAAGCCGAACACTGCCTCGAAATGGGCATGGATGACTACCTGACGAAACCCGTGAGCATTCCGGTGTTGGCGTCCAAATTGTGCCAGTGGTTGCCCCCCATTTATCCACTAGAAACCGCCCAGGAGGAATCCAAAGTAATGGTTCTGGAGAAGCTATTGTCCAGCGACCTGGATCGCGATGCGCTGCTGAGCCTATGTGGGAATGATCTTTCGGTTGCCCTCGAAATACTGGAAGATTTTCGATCCACCACCCGGGCTGATCTGGTGGATATGAATCAATACTTTGAGCAGAAGGATCAAGCTTCGATGGCGCGTCAGGCCCATCGCATCAAGGGTGCCAGTGCCATGATTGGTGCCGTTGCTTTGGCCCAAAAAGCCAAGGAGCTGGAGTCACTTGCCAAAAAAGGCGAATGGGATGGTGTCCAATTGTTGATGAGCCAAGTGAGAGAGGCCTTCGAGGGCCTGGTTACGGCTTAGAATGCCACCGGTTCCTCAAAGGGGCTGGTATAGCTCCAGTTTGTTTCCTTCTGGATCGTGGAGCCAAGGGAACTTCCCGTAGTCGAAGTCCTCCCGCTTATCAGCGTGGCTGAAGACACTGCCCACACCTTGGATGAAGGATGAGAAGTTCATGGGTACCTCCTCAGCCTTACTTCTGTTTGTCTGCCACCCAGTTCATCACTTCCAGGGGTGTCATTCGCTTGAGATCCAGGGCCTCCAGTTCCTCCCGAAGGAGGTCAGGTTCAATCTCGAACATGGGCAGCAGAGGTTGTTGAACCTGCGTGGGTGTTGGATTTCTGGAGAATGACGGAACCTCTTCTGATTCTGCCAACAGCCTTTGGGCCTTGGCGATCACAGAGTGGGGCAAGCCAGCCAACTTGGCCACCTGGATGCCATAGCTGCGATCTGCTGGGCCGAGCCCAATACGATGCAGGAAGAGCAGCCGGTCTTCCCATTCCTGCACTTCTACGTGGAGATTCTGGATGCGGGGATGATCCGCGAGGCTGGTCATCTCGAAAAAATGCGTCGCAAAAAGGGTTCGTGGTTCGCCACCTTTTAGATCTCGCAGATACAGCGCGATGGCTTCGGCTAAGGCGAGGCCGTCGCGGGTACTGGTTCCGCGACCGATCTCATCCAGGATCACCAGGCTCGCGGGTGTGACTTGATTCAGGATCCGCGCGGTTTCAGTCATCTCCACCATGAAGGTGGATTGCCCTTTGGAAAGAAAATCCGAAGCGCCGATGCGTGTGAAAATGCGATCCGTGATGCCGAAACGCATGAATTCCGCAGGCACGAATGAGCCGGTTTGCGCCAGCACCACCAGCAGTGCCGCCGTTCGCAGAAACGTGGATTTGCCGCCCATGTTCGGTCCCGTCACCACTGCCATGGCTTGGGCTTGGGGAAGGCTAAGATCGTTGGGGATGCATTCGCGGCCCAGCCTCGCCTCGAGCATGGGATGGCGCGCGCCCGCGAGCACCAACTCCCTTGCGCCGCTCAACTCGGGCCGCGTCCAGCCACTATTCCTGGCCTTTTCCGCAAAGGCGCACAGCAGGTCGAGGCATGCGACTGTTTTAGAAAGCGCGACCACATCCACTCTTGCAGCCAGCACCGCATCGAGCAGCCGCTTGAATTGAATCGTCTCAAGACGAATCAGATCGCTTTCCGCGCTCACCAGCCGCTGTTCGAAGGCCAATAATTTTTCGGTGGTGAAGCGCTCGGCGTTGGCCAGGGTCTGCTTGCGGATGAAATGCTGCGGAGCCGCTGCCAGGTTTGCTTTAGTGATCTCGAAGTAGTAACCGAAAACCCGGTTGTATTTGATCTTCAGACTCCCGATGCCTGAGGTCCCGCGCTCTTCTTCCTCCAATGCCAGCATCACTTGTCTCGCGTCCCGGGCCAGGTGTCGGACCGCGTCCAACTCCGCATCCACGCCATCACGGATGACCCCGCTCTTTTCGAGATCCAGGGAGGGCGCAGCTTCCACGCAGCGTTTCAATTCGTTCATCAATTCGGTGCAAAGCGGGGTCGCTGCTGGCCAGAGACCTAAATCAGCCGTATCCCCAAACCAACCGTGATCCCGGAGTAATAAGGGCAGGCCCTGCAAAGCCTCGAGGCCGTCACGAAGCTGTGCCAATTCCGGAGGGGTCGCGAGCTTCATGGCGATGCGGCCCAGCAAGCGATCCAGATCCGGTACCTTGGTGAAGAGCTTTTGTAGCGGCTCCCGGCGGCTATCGTCCGTCAGCCATGCCACTTGGGACCAACGCCGTTCCAGCGCATCGCGCTCCCGTAAAGGCTGGTCTAGCCAGCCTCGCAGCAAACGCGAACCCATGCGGGTGCGGCACTGATCAATCAGTGCCAGCAGGCTGTTCTGCCTGGTTCCATCCAAGGTGTTGGAAAACAGTTCAAGATGCTTCGCACTGGTGGCATCCAACAGTGGGCCCGCGGCGCCAAGCTCCAATGTGACACCCTGAAGATGGGCAGGGCGACCCTTTTGGGTTATTTCAATTTGATCCAGCAGCGCCCCCAAGGCACCAATGGCAGCGGGGTACAAATGAAGCCCCACTCCTTCCAAATGTTGCCATCCGAAGAAGGCCAGGATCTGTTGTGTGGCGCGAGAGGCCTCAAAGCGCCACGGGGGAAGCCGCTGTGTGGTGACTCCAGCTTCCATCGGTGGCTCGGCACTTTCAGGTAGCAGCAATTCATGGGGCGCAAGACGTTCGAGTGTAGTAATCAACGCTGCTTCACCTTCACCCGGCAGCACGCGGATCTGACCACTGGCCAACTGCAATAGCGCGATGCCCCAGGTCTCTCCGATGCGATGCACCGAGGCCAACCACCGGCCATCGTCATCCAGCCATGTGCCGGGCGTGATGATGCGTGTGATGGCACGGGGCAGCAGGCCTTTTACTTCCTCAGGTTTCGCGGTGGGCTCGGCGATGGCGGCGCTGAAGCCCGCCGCCAGCAGCTTGGGAAGATAGCTTTCCAGTGCGAAATGGGGTACGCCGCACATGGGCATCTCGGTCTCGGTGCCCTTGCCCCGCGCCGTGAGAGCGATCTCCAGCACCGGGGCCGCAAGCACCGCATCCTCGCCAATGATCTCGTAGAAATCCCCCATGCGTGTGAGCAGGATCGCGCTGCCGGCCTCGCGCTTGAGGCCCGCGATCTGAATCATCATCGGGGTGGACATGCTAGAAGCCTTTTAATCGCGGTAGGCTCGAATGGACGCGAATTAAAGGCAAAATGGGCAGGTGAAGCAGGGTCATATCTCCATCATCGCTCAGGTGAGGTAGACGTGGGTGGGGGGCCAATTTATTTTTCATTTACGTTGCTTCGCCATGTTCGCGGTTAAACGCTTTTTGCACAGACCCTCTTCAATGCTTCGACCAGCGGCTCGATGGCCTCTTCTTTGAGGGAACAGAAGGCCAGCCTGAGATAGCGGTCGCCATGGTTCACCACGCCGACGCTTTCTTCAGTGATCAGGCGCTGGCGGATGTCCTCGGCGCTGAGGCCATTCCGCAATTCCAGCAGGCAGAAACATCCGGCATTGAAGGGATGCACAGTCCATTGCCCGTTGGGGCTGGAGAGGGCGTTTTTCAGAATGCGATAACGTCGCTCCAGGATCTGGCGCATGGCCTCAAAGCTTTCGTCGTGGCGCGGGTCCAGCAGCTCTTCTTCCACCAGATACTGGCTGATGCCCACGGGGCTGCCGATGCCGCTGCGGATCAGGGATTTGGACTTGTCCACCAGGATTTCCGAGACGCCCTCGGAGGTGCCAAAAGTGAGGAACCCCACCCGACCGCCAAAGAAACTCAGCTCCTTGGTGACCCCATCACATTTCAAGGGAATGAGATTTGAATGCCGCCCGATCAATTCGAAGAAGAGGCTTTTACTCGTTACAGATGTTTCGAATACAAGGCCGTGATAAGCATCGTCGCAATAGACAACAACGGTGCGCGCTGCCGCAGCCTCGACCAAGACATCGGCAATGGCCTTCATTTCATCGTGTGTGGGTGAATACCCACTGGGGTTGCTGGGGAAATCCAGCAGTACATGGACTTTGCCAATGGCTTTTCCGAGGGTTTGCCGAAGCCCGTCCACGTTGAATCCAGACAGATCAGCCGTATAAAAGGGATAACGCTCGATATGGCCTTCCAATCGGATGCCGAAGATCTGCTCATAGTTGTCCCAGTAGAGATCCGGCAGCAGCAACGTGTCTCCGGGGGAGAAGAAGAGTTCCGCCCCCATGGAAATGGCGTGGCAGATTCCTGCCGTCACCGCCGGAAGGCCAATGCTTTCCATACGGGCGTCTTCCCTCACCAGTTTTTCGTGCCAGAGCTGGCGGACTTTGGGCCGCCCCTGAATGGGGCTGTACAGAAAAGCGTCTTGGGTGCTTAGTCCGGAGAGGAGTTCGCCCAGGCGGGCCAGGGGTAGGGGATTGCCGCAGCCATCCGTGATCTGGCCGATGGTGGCGTTGATCGCGCAAGCCGCAGCCTGGTTTGCCTGATAGGGAATGCCCTTGGGAAAATAGGCCCGGCGCGCTAAGGGAGAAAGGGCGTTGAAGACCTGGGGAGCTTCGGCTTCGAGTCGCTCGTTCCGTTCCTGGGCTTCGTGGGATAGGTTCACAAGGGCCTCGAATGCAAAGGATCAGCATACCAAGGGCTCAAAAAATACCCACCGAAAGGCCCGGTGGCTGGGGATTTCATGGACTATGGTGAACTTAAAATTAGAAAATCTTAGTTGACAGCAATCATATTTTGAAAGACATTTATTTCCCCGGAGGTTCTATGTCTCTGTTGCCCTTCACCCAAAAAGCCAATGACGCCCTGGTGGCAGCGCGCTCCAAAGCTGTGGCTGAGCAACACCCGGAGCTCGTACCCCAGCATCTCTTTCAGGCTCTGTTAGCCCCAGACATGGGGCTTCGACCGGTTTTAGAGCGGGCGGGATTGCCCCCGGAATCGCTGAAGGGGCTTCAAAATGGGGCTGATGCATTGGTGGACAAGCTCCCCAAAGCCATCGGTGGATCCGAGCCTCAGCCTGGCGCCGGGTTTCGGCATTTTTTGGAAGTGGCGAGCGACACGGGTCGCGGACTTGGCGATCGGTTTCTGGCGACGGATGCCATGCTACTGGCTTTTTCCAACGCCGCAACTGATGCGAAAAAGCTATTGGAGCGGTTTGGATTGGATCGCAAAAAGCTGGAAGCGGCCATCAAGGAGGGACGCGCCGGGGCTCGCGTTGAAGACGAGAAGGCCGAAGAGAAATTCGCCGCCCTGGAAAAATTCGCCAAAGATTTCACGTCGCTGGCAGAAGCTGGAAAACTCGATCCAGTCATCGGTCGCGATGAGGAAATTAGGCGGGTACTGCAAGTGTTGTCGCGGCGCACCAAGAACAATCCCGTACTCATCGGGGAGCCCGGCGTGGGTAAGAGCGCCATCGTTGAAGGCCTGGCTCAGCGCATCGTGAAAAACGATGTGCCCGAAAGTCTAAAGGGCATTCGCCTGATGGGCCTGGACATGGGTTCCCTGGTGGCCGGGACCCAGTACCGGGGTCAGTTCGAGGAGCGTTTGAAAGGCGTGCTGAAGGAAATCGAGGATAGCGGAGGTCAAATCATTCTTTTCATTGATGAGCTGCATACGCTGGTGGGGGCAGGATCAGCGGAAGGCTCCATGGACGCCGCGAACCTGCTCAAACCCGCGCTGGCCCGGGGCGACTTGCGTTGCATCGGCGCTACCACGCTGAATGAATATCACAAATATATCGAGAAGGATGCGGCACTGGAGCGACGCTTCCAGCCGGTGTATGTGGAGGAACCGAGTATCGAAGACGCCATCTCCATCCTTCGCGGCTTGAAGGAGCGGTACGAATTGCACCATGGCGTGCGCATCAAAGACTCGGCGCTGGTGGAGGCCGTGCAACTATCCAGTCGTTACATCGCTGACCGCTTCCTGCCGGACAAAGCTGTGGACTTGATGGACGAGGCGGCGTCCAGCGTGCGCATGCAGCTTGATTCCAGGCCCATCGAGATTGATGTCCGGGAGCGCCGCGAAATGCAGCTGCAGTTGGAGCGCCACGCCTTGGCCAAGGAAAAGGATTCCCTTTCCAAAGCCCGACTGAAGGAACTGGACGGAGAATTCGCAGAGCTGAAGGAGGAACTTTCGCGACTTCGGGCTCGTTGGGAAAACGATAAGAAGGCCATCGAACAAACCCGTGGCCAACAGAAAAAACTGGATGATCTTCGCATCGAACTGGAGCAGGCCAAAGGGCGGGCCGAGTATGAGCGAGCTTCGCGACTCGAATACGGCGAGATTCCCGCCCTGGAAAAGCAGATCGAGGCTGGTTCGAAAAATGAATCCTCCATGCTGCGGCTTGAAGTGAGCGAGGAAGACGTAGCCAGTGTGGTTAGCAAGTGGACAGGCATTCCTGTGTCCCGCTTGATGGAAGGCGAGATTCAGAAACTGCTGCATATGGAGGAGCGTCTCCGCTTGCGCGTTGTGGGCCAGGATGCTGCGCTGGTAGGCATCTCCGATGCGCTACGCCGCAACCGCGCGGGTCTGGCGGATCCCAAGCGCCCCATCGGCTCATTTCTCTTCCTGGGTCCCACCGGCGTGGGCAAGACAGAGGTCGCGAGGGCCTTGGCGGAATTCCTTTTCGACGACGAAAATGCCATGGTCCGCATTGACATGAGCGAGTTCACCCACGAAGCGGATTCCACACGGCTGATCGGCGCGGCGCCAGGCTATATTGGCTACGAGGAGGGTGGCCGTCTCACCGAGGCCATCCGGCGCAGGCCTTACGCTGTCATCCTGCTGGACGAAATGGAAAAGGCTCACCCGCGGGTCTTCGATCTGTTCCTGCAGGTGCTCGAAGATGGTCGCCTCACCGACGGCAAGGGCCGCACTGTGAACTTCCGCAACACCATCGTGATCATGACGAGCAACGTGGGCAGCTCGGCGATTTTCAAAGCCGGCGGTCATGCGGACAAGGCCCAAACTGAGATCCAAGAAGCCCTTCGAGTCTACTTCAGGCCAGAATTTCTGAACCGGATTGATGAGGTTGTTACCTTCCGCACCTTGGATCGTGGTGATGTGAAGGCCGTGGCCAGGATTCAGCTCAAGCGCGTGGAAGCTCAGCTCGCGGAGCGGCGTCTAAGCATGGAGTTCAGTGAAGAAGCGTTGGATTGGCTCGCGGAGGAGGGCTTTGATGAACAGCTCGGCGCTCGTCCCTTGAAGCGGCTCATCCAACACGTGGTGGTCAATCCGCTGTCGAGGCTGATCCTCGAAGGGAAGCTGGAACCCGGTGCCATGGCGCATATGTCCATCAGAAACGATGAGCTTCAAATCGAAGCCGGAGCGGTACACTGAAAAGACGAAGATAAATTTCAAACCGTCCAGCTTTTCGAAAAATGTTTCAGGCGCATGGCTATATCCACATGCCGAAGGATTCGGGTTCAACCATTCGAAGAAACCAGTGGCATGGAGTGGACTTTGATCCTTGGCATTGACGCTTGGTGAGCGATGAGGGGATTTCTACCATCTTTGCCGTGGCGAGGCTGGGCTGGGTCGCTCAAGATGGAGTTCCGACCAAGCGTGAACCCTCCCTGTATTCCTGGTTCGATACGATTCCCACTGTTCCAAAGGCCACAGCATTGAGTCACCTGAGTCACCATTCCATTCTTATTGTTGATGACGAGCAGGGATTCCGCGAGCTGCTGGTAGAAGCCTTGCGGACGGACGCCACCGAGGTGGCCAGCGCACCAGACGCGGAAACAGCTCTGGCCATGGTGGATGAAAAGCACTACCCGGTGATCCTCACGGACCTGAACCTGCCTGGGAACTTGTCAGGTCTGGACTTGATTCGAACCATTCGAACCATGGACCGCCGGGCCTTCTGCATCGTCATGACCGGCAATGCTACCACCGAGGTGGCCATCCAGGCGCTGAAGGAAGGTGCCTACGATTTCATCTTGAAACCCTTTACGCTGGTGGAGATCAAAGCCAGCCTCAAGCGCGCTTTAAGCCACTATGCTACCTTGAGGGAAAACGAGTCGTATCAAGCTCAGCTGGAAGAAATGGTCGCCGAGCGCACCGGCGAAACCATGAAACTCAAAGAGGACATCGAACATCTTTTCGAGAGCTTTGTGGCCGCTTCCGTCACCGCCATCGAGTCCCGGGATCCAAGCACTTCTGGCCATTCCCAGCGAGTGGCGGAGCTGACAGTTTCGCTCTCGGAAGCTGTCAACCGGACCAAGGGCGGTCACTATGGCTCTACGCACTTCACGGATCCGCAGTTACGCGAAATCCGCTACGCGAGCCTGCTGCATGATTTCGGGAAAGTTGGCGTGCCGGAGCACCTCTTGCTGAAGGCGAAAAAGCTCAAGCCCGAACGGCTGGATCACCTGTTACAACGGCTCCATCAACGGGACCTGGAAGAATCACTGCATCTTTTCGAGCAGGCTTGGAAGCAGGGTTCGAATTTCGACCCAGCTCGTTTGAGAGCCCTGATGGAGGCTAGGCGCCTGGATTCCAGGGCTCTGGTGGAAAGGCTTCTGAGATGCAATGAACCCCAGCACCTGCTCCAATCGGAGTTGAATGAATTGGAAGCGCTGGAAAACCTGGAATTCAAGCATTGGAGCGGTAAGACCCTGCCTCTGATGGAACCTGGCGACATGGAATGCCTGCGAGTGCGGAAGGGAAGCTTGACCTCCAGCGAGCGTGAAGAAGTGAGGGCACATGTGAGCCATTCCTTCCGGTTTTTGAGCCGGATCCCGTGGACGGGTGAGCTGGCGAATGTGCCAGATATCGCCTACGCCCATCATGAAAGGCTCAATGGCCAAGGTTATCCAAGAGGCATCGTAGCGGATGAGATTCCGGTTCAGAGCAAGATCATGGCCATTTCGGATGTTTTCGATGCCCTGGTGGCCAGGGATCGGCCTTATAAGCGGGCACTGGGCGTGGAGGAGAGTCTGGATATCCTTAATGATGAAGCCGGATTGGGACTCCTGGACCGGAATCTGCTGGACATTTTCCTCGAAGCCCGCGTTTATGAAGTCACCACCTCGCAACCCCGGGAGGCCCCATGATCCCAGAGCCCATTCTTCTCGTGGACGATGAAGGAACAGTGCGGAGCACGCTTCGTGAAGTGCTGACCAAGAATGGCTATACCGTGGAAGAAGCCGACAGTGGCGAAACGGCCTTGGCCATGGTGGCCAAAAAACACTATCCGGTGATTCTTACGGACCTGAAAATGCCTGGCATTTCGGGCCTGGAATTACTCAGTTCCATTTGTGAGAAAGACCCCGCGTCGCTTTGCGTGATCATTACTGGATTCGCGACCATGGATGCGGCCATAGCCGCATTGAAGAAGGGCGCCTACGACTTCATCAAGAAGCCTTTTCAGACCTTAGAACTTCAGGTGGTGCTGGACCGGGCCATGGAGCATGCCCGGCTCATGAAGAAGGTCGAAAACTATCAGGCGGATCTGGAAAGCCGAGTGATGACTCGCACCTGGGAACTGCATGCATTTCATGAAGAAGTGCTCAGACTGAATGCACTGCTGTTGGCGGCGCAGAATGAAATAGAGTTGGAACCGCTGGTCAAGCCCTTTCTGGATCACTTAAGAACACGCTTCAATCCCGACGGATGGGCCCTGTTGGTTCCTGACGCGGCCTCGGATTCTTGGTCGTACTTGGTAAGGGCTGGTGAAAGTGCCTGGCCCGAAATATCCGCCTGGGGCGATCTCAGCGCCATCCATGAAGCCCAGGAATGCACGGTGGACACCGGCTACAGCGAGGGCTTCATGGTTCCTTTGAGTCATGGCGATACCAAGCTGGCGATGTTGATTCTCGGGTTCGATGGGCGCTCATCATTTTATCCTTCGGACCGCAGTTTCCTGCTCTGGAAACGTCAGATGGAATCCGCTCTTCTCGGGCTCCACCGGGCCCTCGCACTCGCCAGACGGTTATCGGGCTCGGCGGAGAAGGCTTGAACCAGGCACTTTGGATCGGGTTCGATGGATTGGATGCGGGGGCTGTACCAAGGCATCTCGCCCCTGGCGGCATCATCCCTTTTGGGCGAAATCTGGACCCTGATCCCGAGCGGGGACCAGGTCGCCTGAAGGCTTTGTTGGACGGCTTACAGGCCCGTTGGGGAGCTGACCTTCCGTTGGCCGTGGCTTTGGATCAGGAAGGCGGGGCCGTATCGCGCTTGAAGCCCTGGGTGGGAGAGACACCTAGTTTTCGGGTGCTTTCGGAGCGCGGGGGCCTGAGGGCCTGCGAAGCCTGGGGGCGACTTTGGGGAACAGGTCTCGGGCTGCTTGGATTCAATGTGGATTTTGCGCCCGTAGCAGATTTATGGACGGGGATAGAAGGCACCGGCATCGGGAGTCGTGCCGCCAGCGGCGACCCGGTCACTGTTGCCCAGGCTGCGGGGGCATTCCTGCATGGTTTGGAGAGCACTGGGGTTCGTGGCTGCCTGAAGCATTTTCCAGGGCTTGGTGGCACCCAAGTGGACAGCCACAAGGCG
Source organism: Holophagaceae bacterium (assembly GCA_025361125.1). Classification (GTDB taxonomy): domain Bacteria; phylum Acidobacteriota; class Holophagae; order Holophagales; family Holophagaceae; genus JANXPB01. Next base: position 23,668 of record JANYBM010000061.1, read on the forward strand.
CTTCCAGAATTGCAGGATGACGCGACGATTCATCGCAATGCCTTGCCCTTCATAGCACTCTCGAACGAAGACCGCCTGATTATGGTGGCCCATTTGAAAACGCCTGCCACCGGTCCGCTCCCCGCCTCCCTCCATCGAAAATCTGTGGCAGAAAACCCTTGGGGTGTCCGCGGAAGATTTCTTCCTGATGACCTGGAAATGGGTGGCTGCACCGATTGGAGTTGGGAGGATCGCGTGCGGCTTTGCCTCGAAGCCGGGCATGAATGGCTTCTGGTCTGCCAGTCCGAGCAAGGCATCAGGGCTTGTTCGGCAGCTCTGGCGAAGCAACCGGAAGCACTTCGTCTACCGGCCTTGGAGAGAAGCCTGGCCATGCGAAAGAACTTGCCCAAACCTCAGCCAGGCCCACTGGACTTGATGGCTTGGAAGGCGTGGTTGGAGCAGGTGCGGATGGCCAGTGATGGGTTGATGGGTTGACGGGTTGACGGGTTGATGGGTTTGTAAGCTGAAGGCTGCAGGCATTGGGCTCTTGGCTAAAAAGCCAACCGCCTACCGCCTACTTTGCCGCGCTTTTCAATGCTTCGATCTTGTCGGTCTTTTCCCAATTGAATTCCGGGCGACCGAAATGACCATAGGCGGCCGTGGAGCGGTAGATGGGTTTACGCAGGTCCAGGGCCTCGATCATGGCTTTGGGCGTGCAATTGAAGACTTCCCGCACGGCCTTGACGATGGCCTCGTCTGAGACATGACCGGTGCCGAAGGTCTCTATGTGGATGCTCAGAGGCTCCGCCACGCCGATGGCATAGGCCAGTTGCAGCTCAGCCTTGTCCGCAAGGCCCGCGGCCACGATATTCTTGGTGATGTAGCGGGCCATGTAGGCGGCGCTGCGATCCACTTTGCTGGGATCCTTGCCGCTGAAGGCCCCACCGCCGTGGTGGCCCGCGCCACCATACGTGTCCACGATGATTTTCCGGCCTGTCAGGCCGCAGTCGCCCATGGGGCCGCCGATGACGAAACGGCCCGTGGGATTGATGAAGAACTTGGTATTGGCATCAATCAACTCTTCAGGGAGAGCGTAACGGATGACCAGTTTTTCGATTTCTGCGTGAATGGTGGCGTTGGTGACGGCCTCGTCATGCTGGGTGGAGATCACCACAGCTTCGATACGCCGCACTTTGATACCGTCGTACTCCACGGTGACCTGGCTTTTCCCATCCGGGCGCAGCCAGGGCAGGGTTTCTTCTTTGCGTACTTCCGATAGGCGCCGCGTTAAGCTGTGCGCATATTGCAGGGCAGCGGGCATCAATTCCGGCGTTTCTCGGGTCGCATACCCGAACATCAAACCCTGGTCCCCAGCGCCGCCGGTGTCCACGCCCATGGCGATATCCGGGCTTTGCTGATCGAGGGTCACCACAACGGCACAGGTGCCGGCGTCGAAGCCCTTGTGGCTGTGGTCATAGCCGATGTCCCGCACCACATCGCGCACGAGCTTGGCAACTGGAATATAGGCCTCAGTGGTCATTTCACCCGCCACCACCACCAGGCCCGTGGTCAAAAGGGTTTCGCAGGCCACGCGGCTCTTGGGATCTTCTTTTAGCGCGGCGTCCAGTACCGCATCCGAGATTTGGTCGGCCATCTTGTCGGGATGCCCTTCGGTAACGCTTTCAGATGTGAAAAAGTGTTTGCCTGCCGTGGCCATGCGCCGACTCCCTATCCCGATGGCTGTCTACGGCCCCGGAGCCCTTCAGCTTAACATCGCTAAGGTTTCCCGGGAGCGGTCGCGTGTGGTGGGCCATGGGCAGTGGGCTGGAGTTTGAAGCCTGAAGCCTGAAGTCCGAAGCCTTCTTTGAATCAAAGGCGGAGCTTGTCTTGCCTTGAGCAGAGGGCTATCTTTAGTTCACCCAAAGCCACAAGCAGAAGAGCCATCTTCCTATTTCCGGAGCACACCATGATGCAGACCAGATTCCGAAGCGCCTTAACTTCGCCCTTCGCAGCTACCGCAGCCGTGACGCTGCTGGTGCTGGCACCGGGTTGCGACAAGTTCAAGCAGAAATCCGAGGACAAGGAAATCAAGAACCTGGAAGAAAAAGCCGCCCAGCTCGACAAGCTAAGTCAGCAGCAGCAGCAGGCCACCGGCACCCAGGAAGAGAAGCTCAAAGCCCTCAATACCCAAGCCGGTGGTGTGGACATCAAACCCAACGCCGAGACCATGCAACTCACCGACGAGCAGAAGAAGGCGCTGGAAGAGCGCATCAAATCCGAAAAGAACAGCTCCTACCAGGCCCTCTTGCAAGAAGTCCTGAACAAGGACAAGGAGATCAAAGATCTGAACGACAAAGTCTCCAAGCTCCGCGCCGTGTTGCCCCGTCCCGACATGGCCGGCCCCAATGACAGTCACTACGGCATGGCGCTGCGGTTCCTGAAAAAGAAAGGTGTGCCGCTGGATCAGGCCCGAAGCCTGGTGAGCCGCGTCAATCTCATGGAAAAGATGGCCCCTGGCTTCGAGGTCTATCACTTTTATGCGAATGGCGTGTATGGAAGCTGGGTGAACCAGGGCAAGGCCAAGGTGAGTCCTACCGACCTGCAACGGCAGGAGCGGGAAAAGGTTGAGAACGAACGCGACACAGCTGTGGCCCAGGGCGAAAAGCTCCAGGAGGAAGTCGGCGATCTGGCCACCCGTAAAAAGCAGCTGGAATCAGACATCTCAGGTCTCACAGATGAAAAGTCGAAGCTCCAAACTGCAGTGGCTGAGCTCACCTCTACCAGCGAAAAGCAGAAGGCATTGCTCAATTCCCTGCACTACGTGGTGGGCAACAGCAAAAAGCTGGTGGAGCAGGGCGTCATCATCGTTCCAGTCTTCGCCAAGGATCGCGCTGGCAAGAACTGGCGTGATGATGTGTTTGAAAAATCCCTAGATCTCCGATCAGCGGACACCATCAGCATCAGCGCCAGCGAACTGGGGTTGAAAAAGATTGGGAAAGTCAGTGTAGTACCCGGCTCCCTGGTAAAAGACGAGCACTACAAGCTCACCGTGAGCGATGACAAAATGAACGCGACCATAAAACTCCTGACCAAGGATCGCTTCCGCAATGAAAAAGTCGTCTTCGCGGTTTCAGAATAAAAATTTCCAAAATGATTCTGTGAAGATTCCGCTTCCACTCCGCCGATCCAAGTCCTAGAGTTGCATCCAACCCCTTCCCATCCAGCCTGAGGTGCCCATGTCACAACGGCCCGAAAATATCATGTCTCCCTTGGGGCTCCGGTTCCACACCACCCTGATCGGCGCACTTGCGCTCCTGCTCGTGGGTTGCAGCTCCAACCTGAATGTTCGGGGCCCTGCACCCTATGAATCGGATGATCCAACCACTAGCAGCACCAACGAAGCGCTGTTTGATCCCTCCACTGGAATCATCCCGCTGCCGAATCTCCTGCTGACGGGCACCACCAGCAGCGTGGCTTTCAACACCACGGCCGTTGTGGCGGGCCAGCTGAATGTGAATCCGGGCGTGCCACTCACCCCCGACAAGGCGGCCGCCTACATCAGCGTCAAGGAAGTAGGCAGCACCAACGCGGTCACCGCCATCAATGCCCCCATCTACATCCGTTTCAAGACGCCAGTGCTGGCTTCCAGCATCACGCCTGCGACGGTGAAGGTGTATCAGATCATCACGGACTCAAATGGCCTGACGGAAATCGGACCGCTCGGATTCAGGGACATGTCCGCCCTCTTCACCAAGGAGATGCTCAGCAGCACAGAGCTTCAACTCAATCCCATGGTCTCTATGCAGCCTGGATCACGGTTCGCGTATGTGGTGACCGATGGCGTCAAGGATTCGGCCAGCGGAAACCCTGTTGCTCAGAGTCTGGTTTTTGGCCTTCTGAAATACGTGAAGGGCGCGGACGTGAATCCGAACGCGACCTCATCCAACCCGGGCACGAACCTGGCAGATACCACTGATCTTCAAAATCCCTCTCGCTTGCTGGGTCCGAGCGCCGCCTCGCTGCAGTCCATCTACGGCAATGTCTTGCAGAGTGGAGCCATCGTCATCTCGGGCTATGGCAAGCTGGCGGATGATCTCGTCGCCAGCGCCGACGCCGATGCAAGCGGCAAGACCGCATCAGGCGCTGTCCGCACCGGCATCGGTACCGCCAGCGAAAATCTTGCCCAGCGCCGGACTCACATCAAACTGATGGGCCGGTTCATCACCACCGCCGCCGGCGCCATTGTGCCGGATCCTTCAAGTGCCGCCTCCAGCAATGTCCGCGCACCGGTGGAAACCTCGCTTTGGGCCTGGGCCAACAACGCCACAGTGCCTCTTTCCGCCACTCCCGCCGTCTCCATGAACTTCTCCGCTTCTAACGGTGAAAGCCGAGTCTGGAGCAATGCGGCCTCCGTCACGGTGGCTGCCTCAGGCAGCGCACAGGTGGATGCATTCTATACCTCCCAGGGCATCTCTACGGTTCCTCATGCTGCTGTGGGTCTTGTGGCCGTGGGCAGTTATGAGAGCGGGGATCTGAACATGGATCCCGCCATCGTGGCCAGTACTGCTGCGAAACCCATCAGTGGCGATCTGACCGGCACAGCGAACGTCTATTCGCCTGGCTCTGGTGGTGGCGCAGTGCCCGGCACGGGTGTCCTCCAGGCTTCGCGCAACGCCACAGGCCAACTCCGCGGATACTTCCACGTGACGCGAACCGTGCCCTTCATGTTCCTGGCTCCCATCACCACCGCACCTGCCGGTGGCTACCCACTTGTGATTTTCCAACATGGTATCGGTGGCAATAAAGAGCAGATGGTGGCGATGTCCAACGCTGCTTGCTCCGCAGGCTACGCAGTTATCGCCATCGATCTACCGCTTCATGGCGCCCTGGCCAATGGAAAACCTGCA
>JANYBM010000063.1 GCA_025361125.1 Holophagaceae bacterium
GCTGGCCAACAACATCAACTGCACGCTGCATGCGGGCGAAGCCTACGGCCCCGAAAGCATCCACCAAGCCATCCACCTCTGCGGCGCCCATCGCATCGGCCACGGCGTGCGGCTCATCGAGGACGGCGATCTGATGAATTACGTCAACGATCACCGGATTCCGCTGGAATGCTGCCCCCTTTCCAATGTGCAGACCAAGGCTGTGAAGCGGATGGCGGACCATCCCATCCGGCTGTTCTACGACCTGGGACTGCGTGTGACCGTGAACACCGACAACCGGCTGATGACCAACACCACCGTGAGCAAGGAATTCCTGACTATCCATGAGCAATTGGGATTCAGTCTGGAAGAGATCAAGGAACTCATCATCATGGGCTTCAAGAGCGCCTTCCTGCCCTATGCCATCAAGCGCGCCATGCTGGGTGAAGTCGTGGAAGAGCTGAAGAATTTCAAGCCGAAGAGCCTGGAGAGCAAGCGCGAGCATCTCTAAACGGCCTTTTCCGCAAGGTTCTAGAGACGCCGCGGCTCAGTGTGGGTCAGTTGGAGGCGGGCCAAGCGCCGTTTGTCCGGCTCGCGCTGCCCTCGTCCGGCTCATTCCCTAAGCCCGGGTTTGAGCAAGCTTGGCGATGAATCATGGGGAATCCCGGAGGCCCCATGCCCGACCTTGAGCCATCGAACAACACTGCTGTGAACTCGACCCGAAGACCCGACCTGGATTGGCTGCGGGTCGTCTGTATCCTGTTGCTGCACCTCTATCATTCGGCACGGATGTTCAACGTGGACGATCCTTGGCATGTGAAGGCTCCGGTGCTGCTGCCGATCCTGAACGGACCCATGGATATCCTCCACCTGTTGCGCATGCCGCTGCTCATGCTCATCGCCGGCACGGCCACGGCCTTCGCCCTGCGCAAGCGCGGCATCGGCGCCTTCGCGATCGATCGGATTAAGCGGCTGTTATGGCCGCTGATCTTCGGCATGCTGGTGATCGTGCCCCCCCAGATCTGGGTCGAGCGGGTTTGGAAGGGTCAATACAGCGGTTCCTACTTCGCATTCTGGCCCTCGGTGTTCCATGGCGTTCCCTATCCGAAGGGAAGCCTGAGCTGGCACCACCTCTGGTTCGTGGCCTATCTATTCGTGTTCTGCATGGCGGCCCTTCCGCTCTTCACCTGGTTCCGACGCGAAGGCGGAAAAACCTTCCTGGCCAAGCTCGAAGCCTTCCTGGCTCGGGGCGCCAATCATTGGTGGATGGCCGTTCCCATTCTTGTGGGGCGCTTCCTGCTGCGCGACCACCGCGAGACCGGAGATCTCATCCATGACCCCAAGGCCCTGGTTTTCTATGGTGGACTCTTCCTGGCAGGCCATCTCCTGGGAAGGATGCCGAGGCTGGAAGCGCGGCTAGTGGAACTGCGCCAATGGAACCTGCTCATCTCATTAAGCCTGTTGGCGGCGCTGCTGCCTCCGGGCGAATTTCCATTCCCTCTGGAACACATCGCGATCTACGCCTTCATCTGGGCTTCCCTCTGCGCCGCCCTGGGCTATGCCAAGGCACGGGTCACGAATCCCAAACCCTGGCTCACCCGCGCCCAATCCCGTGCCTACCCGTTCTACATCTTCCACCAGACCGTGATCGTGGTGCTGGGCTGGTGGATGTTGCGGTTGCAGCTCGGTCCGTGGACTTTCTTCGCGGCGCTGACCGTATTCTCATTCTTCTTGACCTGGGGCCTCTGCGAGTCGGTCGCCGCCATTTCCTGGCTGAGACCGTGCCTGGGCATGGGTCCCAAACCTACCAAGGCAGAGCACCGTGCTTCCCGGCGCCTCACGGATGGGCAGTTGGCGGCCATACTTTCTGACGAGGCCCGTTGAATGGAATTGCCCAACGATCAGAGTCCAGCCTGGCAATGGCCACGGATCAACCTCCGCTGGGCCCTGCTTGCGGGAGGCTTTTTCTTCCTGAATGCCCTGCGGCTCGCCCTCGCGGTCGCACTGGATCTGCGGGCATCGGGTTCTCCCACACCCTGGCAGAAACCCCTGGTCTGGGAATTGACCTCGGCTCTGGTGGTCTGGGCTCTCCTTCCTCTGGCCCAAGCCGCAGCCTTGAATGCGCCCTGGCAACGCGTGTCCTGGAGACGGTTCATCGGCATCCACCTAGGCGCCACCGCCGTGTTCTGGCTGCTGCATGTGGCGGGGATGTGGTCGCTGCGCATGGGCGTGTACCACTTGGCGGGCTGGGGCGCCTACGACTATGGCGACATGGTCTTCCGCGCGCCCATGGAAGGCCTGAAGGATTTCATGAGTTTCGCGGCCTTCGCGGCGGTCTTCCACATCTTGGATATCCGCCGTCGGAGGCAGGAGCGTGATCTCGCGGCGGTGCAACTCGAATCCGAACTCCGGGAGGCGCGGCTCCAAGCCCTCTCCGCCCAGCTCGATCCCCACTTTCTGTTCAATGCCCTCAATACCCTTAGCGCGGTGATGTTCGATGACCTGGCCAAGGCTGACAGGTTGCTGGGGGACCTGGGTCAGATGCTTCGTGATGGGCTTGAGGCCGGAGGCTCTACCTGGACGATGGACCGGGAACTGGCCTACCTTTCCCACTACCTGGCCTTCATCGAAGCGCGCTTCGGTGACCGGGTGCGCGTGGAACTGGACATCGCAGCGGGGATGGAGAATTTTCCCGTGCCCCGCTTCGCCCTCCAGCGACTGGTGGAGAATGCCTTGAAACACAACGAATCCCAAGCCGGTCGGTCGCTCCGCGTCACTGTCGAGGTCCGGTGCGAGGGCAATACAATGCGTTTGGCCGTTTGCGACGATGGCGTCGGATTCACGGGTGCCGACACGCCGGGCCTGGGGCTGGAGAATCTGCGCCGCAGTCTGGAGTTGCTCCACGGAAGCCGGGCCAGCCTGGATGCCCACAACTGGAGCCACGGCGGCGCTGAAGTGGTCGTGACCCTGCCAACAGAGGTGAACGGTGACTGAGCCCCTACGGGTCCTCGTGGTGGACGATGAGGCTCCCGCGCGTTCCAAGATCCGCCGTCTGCTGGCGACGGATGCGCGTTTCACGGTTGCCGGGGAAGCCGCGGACGGACCCGAGGCGGTGGCTCAGGTCCTGGCTTTGCGTCCAGATCTTCTGCTTCTCGACATCCAGATGCCTGGACTGACTGGCTTCGAGGTGCTTGCGACTCTGGAGCCGCCCCTTCCCCAGGTGATCTTCTCCACCGCCTTTGACCGTTTTGCCCTGGCTGCATTTGAAGCCTCGGCGGTGGACTACCTCCTCAAACCCTATGATTCGGCACGTTTCGCCAAGGCCCTCGATCGGGCCTGCGCCCTGCATGGGGTTGGCAAGAACAGCGAGCTGAAAGCACTGCTGGCCAGGGTCGCCAAGGCACCCTTGGAGCGCGTGCTGGTGAAGGTTGAGGACTGCTGGATCCCCGTGCCATTGCGCGCGGTGCGGCGGTTTTCCGCCGATGGCAAACAGGTGAAGGTTCATACCGAGAGCGGTGTCCATTCTGTGCGCACAAGCCTGGTGGACCTGGAACGCCGTCTGGACCCTCGCCGCTTCATGCGCGTCCACCGAGGGGAAATCGTGGCCTTGGACGCTGTCGCGCAGCTGGAGCCCTGGGATCATGGCGATGGTCTGCTGGTGCTGAAGGACGGATCCAAGGTGGTGCTCAGCCGTACCTACCGAACCGCCTTCGTTGAACGTTGGGGATTTGAAAGTTGAGCCCAGGCTGCGGGATGCCTTGGAAACGTCTCATCAAGGCCTTCCCATAGCGCCAGTTCGCCATAGATGGGACCATCAACCTATGCTTGACCGCCTGCAATCTTTTCTGAACCAGCACCGCCGGGTGCTGCTTACCACCCATGAAAACCCTGACGGTGACGGTATTGGAGCCTGCCTGGCCCTGGCCCACTACCTGCGCTTTCTCGGCAAGGAGCCGCGGATCGTGGTGTCACCATCGGTGCCGGGAAATTTGCGCTGGTTGGACACGGAGGGCTGGATTGAGCCATACGATCCTGCGCGGGTTCACGCGGAACTGGCTGTTTGGCCCGACGCTTGGCTGCTGGTGGATGCTTCCGAACCCCGTCGTCTGGGCCTGATGCACCCTGTTTTCGAAGCCACCAAAGCCCCTCGCGCTTGCTTGGATCATCACCTGAAGGAAGCGCCCAAGGGCTTCGAGGCTGAATTCACGGATCCCAAAGCCACGGCCAGCGGCGAGCTGGTTTATGATCTCGCGGCTCCTCGCATGGGCCTGCCCCTGCCCGTGGCCATGGCCGAAGCGATTTACGCATCCCTGATCTCAGACACGGGCAATTTCCGCTTTTCCAATTCGACTGGCAAGGTTCACCGCATGGCGGCCGAGCTGATCGAACAGGGTGTGCAACCGGCTCGAAGCTACCAGCGGATCTATCTTCAGGACACTCCTTCGAAAGTGAAGCTTTGGGGTCGTGCCCTGGAGCGGATGGAGTTGCTCAGTGATGGTCGGTTTGGGTTGCTGGTCATCAGCCTGGAAGATATGAAGGCTTTTGGCGCCACCCACGATGATTTGGATGAATTGGTACAGCAGCCCACGCGGCTCGCTTCGGTGGAAGTGGCCGGGTTGCTCTATGAGACGGAAGATGGCCTCATCAAGCTTTCCCTCCGGTCCAAAGAGGCCGTGGATGTGAACGCGGTCTGCAAATTGTTCGGCGGTGGCGGCCATCGTCTGGCCTCCGGTGCGAAGCTGGACGGACCCATGCAAGCAGCCAAGACGCGGGTTGTGGCAGCGGTGTCGGCCCGATTGGAGCAAGACCTGTCTAGAATTAAAGTTGAGCAAAAAGATGTTCAAACATCTGTCCCAATCCCACACTGATGGCATCCAAGGGATGAAGGGCCGTTCCTTCTTCCATCCTCAATGAGATGATTGATGTCTAAAGATTGCAGCAACGCCCCCAAGTTGGATCTCATCCAGAAGTTCGAGACGGAATCGGTACCCTTCGTCGCCAAAGCGGATGTGCCTTCGATCTTCGGTCATTTCACGGTGTATGGCTTTCTTGAAAAAGCCACGGGGAAGGAGCACCTGGCCATTGTCGCCGGAGATATTGATAGCCGCAAACGCATCACCGTTCGCATCCATAGCGAATGCCTGACCGGCGAAGTTCTCGGTAGCCTCAAATGCGATTGCCGCCAACAACTCGAAGTGGCCTTGCGCCATATCGGTGAGCATGGCGGCATTGTGCTCTACTTGCGCCAAGAAGGCCGCGGCATCGGACTGCTGAATAAACTCAAGGCCTACGCATTGCAGGAGCAAGGCCACGATACCGTGGAAGCCAACAATATGCTGGGCTTTGCCGATGACCTGCGAACCTACAACTCCGCCATCGAGATGCTGCGCTTCTTCGGCATTCGCAAGGTGCTTCTGCTGACCAACAATCCGAAGAAGATTCATGCACTGGAGGATGCGGGCATCGAGGTCATGCGCGAGGCCCATCAGCAGGCCAGCAACCCGCACAACCTGCGCTATCTGAGAACCAAGGCCAAAAAGAGCGGCCACCTGCTGAGCTTCAAGGAAGAACCGCTTTAATCGTCTTCGGGAGTTTTTCCTTTCGGAGCGGCTAACCCTGATGCGTTAACCTGGATGCCTCGTCTTACGAGTTTATCATTGAGGTTTTCATGCGCGTTGGATCGCTGGCTTGCCTGGCCTGTTTGACTTTTGCGTTGGTTGCGGGTGATAAGCCGCTGACGAAGACGGAACAAGCCGCACGTTTCCACCCAGTTGCTGCCACACCATCGGCCGACGCTCGCGAGAGCGCTTTTGTGCAGCGGAGCAAGCTGCTTGTAGGGAGCACTCTGAAGGCCATTCCCTTCCGCAGTGTAGGACCTTTGGGGCAGGGCGGGCGCGTGGTGGGGCTCGTGGCGGATGACCGAAAACCTTCAGCCTGGGTCGTGGCATTCGCCACCGGCGGGCTTTGGTACACGAAGAACGAAGGTGCCGATTGGACCTCAATTTTCGATCATGAAGGGGCCTTCGCGCTGGGCGCCATCGCCGTGCAGTGGGGCGAGCCGGGGCAGCCAAAAACAATCTGGGCCGGTAGCGGCGAGGCCAATGCCAGCCGCAGTTCCTACGGAGGCTCAGGCATCTTCAAAAGCGCGGATGGCGGCAAGACTTGGGCGAACATGGGACTGAAAAACAGCCACCGCATCGCCCGCATCGTTGTTGATCCTCACAATCTGGAAGTTGTCTACGTGGCAGCCCAGGGACCGCTCTACACCAGTGATGGTGAGCGCGGCGTTTTCAAGACCGAAGATGGCGGCAAGAGCTGGAAGCAAGTGTTGGCGGCGCCCAACCGATCGGGGGCCGTGGATCTCGTTGTGGACCCCACCAACTCCTCCATCGTCTACGCGGCGCTCTGGGAGAAGGATCGCAAGCCTTATGATTTCCTGGAAAGCGGCGCCAACAGCGGCATCTACAAGAGCGTGGATGGCGGCGCGACCTGGAAACGGCTGGAGGGCGGCTTTCCGAATGGCGATGGAATCGGGCGCATCGGCCTGGCTCTGAGCCGCCAGAACCCAGCCAAGCTCTACGCCTTCGTGGACAACCAGACCGCGCGGCCAGAGTCGGAAAAAGATCCGTTCGAGGATCCCGACAAGCTCACGACTAAACAGTTGGAAAAGCTTGGCAAGGACGAAGTTCTGAAGCTCGATGACAAGAAACTCAAGGATTTCCTGAAGGACAACGGCTTCCACAAGGACATCACGGCCGAGAGCGTAAAGGCCGATCTCAAGGCCGGCAAGATCGAGGTGAAGGACCTGCTGGCCTACGTCTCCGACGCGGAGCGGGCCCTCTTTGACGTGCATATCATCGGCCCGGAACTTTATGTTTCGGAGAACGGTGGTGCGACCTGGAAGCGCACGCACAAGGAGCGGTTGGACAACGTTGTCTACAGTTATGGCTACTACTTCGGTCAGGTGCGCGTGGATCCCAAGGATGACCGGCACGTCTATCTTTTGGGCATGCCCATGATCGAAAGCCGCGACGGCGGGCAGACCTTTCATGGCGCCACAGGCACACCGGAATACGCCGCCCACGCGGATTTCCACGCCCTGTGGATGGACCCTTCCGACCCGGAACGCGTGGTGCTGGGCCATGATGGCGGCCTTGATGTCAGCACCAATGGCGGCCGCAGCTGGCGTGGTATCAAGAACCTGCCCGTCGGCCAGTTCTACACCATTGCCACGGACAATGCCGAACCCTACCGGATCTACGGCGGTCTGCAGGACAACAGCGTGCGCATGGGACCTTCGGAACCTTTGAGGCCTGGCGCGCAAAGCGACGGCTGGCGTGACATCCTGGGGGGCGATGGCGGCTTCGTGCAGGTGGACCCCCGTGACAACGCCACCATTTATGCCGAATACCAATTTGGATCCATGTTCCGCATCAACGCCAAGGTGGCTGAATTCAAATCCATCCAGCCGCGCCACAAGCTCAAGGAAACACCCTACCGCTTCAATTGGATGACGCCGCTGCTGCTGAGCCCCCACAGCGGCGACATTCTCTACACCGGTACGCAGCATGTGCTGCGAAGCCTCGATAAGGGCACCACCTGGAAAGCTATCAGCAGCGATCTCAGCACGAATCCCAAGGTCGGCAATGTACCCTTCGGCACGGTGACCTCGCTTTCGGAAAGCCCGATGCGTTTCGGCCTGCTCTATGCTGGAACGGATGACGGGCGCGCCTGGATGAGTCATGACGGCGGCTTCGCGTGGAGCGAGATCACCAAAGGCCTGCCTCCGAATCGCTGGATCACACGGCTGGAACCCAGCCATTTCGACGAAGGCACGGTCTACGCGACACTCAGCGGCCTGCGCAACGATGAAAGCGCCGCGTACGTTTTCAAGTCATTGGATTTCGGCACCACTTGGACGAACATCAAAGCCAATCTACCCGAGGAAAACCTGAATGTGATCCGCGAGGACCCCGCCAACAAGAACCTTTTATTCGTCGGTTCTGATTTCGGTGTCTACACCAGCTTGGATGCCGGGAATCATTGGCAGGCCTTCGCCCACGACATGCCCAACGTTCCGGTGCATGATCTCGTCATCCAGGCTAAGGCCCACGATCTCGTAGTGGGAACCCACGGCCGGAGCGCCTGGGTCGCGCCCATCGAGGCCCTGGAAAAATTCACGGCGGAAGTGGCCGCAGAACCCATTCATCTTTTCGAACCCAAAAAAGTCCAGGCTCAGAAAAACTGGAAACGCGACCGGCCCACCTGGTGGCCGCGTGGAGAAACCAAAGGCCAATCATTCTGGTTCAGTGCCTCCAAACCTGGCGCCATTGAATTGCAGTTATTGACCGAGAAGAAGGAGTCAGTCCGCAGCTGGAAAATCAATGCCAATGCCGGCCTAAACCGCGTGGACTGGGATCTGCTGGTGGATGTATCCACGATCAAAGGCTTGCCCGCTGGTCGCCGACCCTTCATCCTTCCGGGCAAGTACACACTGACATTGAGCATGGGAACCGAAAAACGCGAAACGCCGCTCTTGGTCGAAGTACCCAAGGAGCCCGAACCCGGGAAGGAAGATTCTGATGAAGAAGCCGAAGTGATTTGAAAGGTCAGCTTACAAACTCTTCAGCGCCCTCATTTCCAATCCTGTAAGAAAGCGCCAGGCACCAGGCTTCAGGGCTGGGTCGGCTAGCGGTCCGTACTGGATGCGCTTGAGCTTGGACACGGGATGGCCCACCGCGGCGAACATCTTGCGGATCTGCTGGTTCTTGCCTTCGGTGAGCGTCACCTTGAGCCAGGGATTGTCGGCCTTCTCGGCGATCTCGATCCCGCAGGGCTTGAGCTTGCGGCCGCTGAGCCGGAAGCCTTCGCGCATTTCCTGGAGCGTTTCTGGCTTCGGATTGCGATGGACCTTCACGAGATAGACTTTCGGAATTTCGTGGTCGGGCTTCATGAGTGTCTGCGCCAACTCGCCATCGTTGGTGAGCAGCAGCAGCCCTTCGGAATTGAAGTCCAGGCGGCCCACGGGATAGACCCGCTGGGTGACGCCATGGATCAGCGCCATGACTGTGGGACGGCCTTCATCATCCTTCACCGAGGTGATGTAACCCTTCGGCTTGTTCATCAGGATGTAGACCGGCTGCTCTTTTTCGATGGGATTGAAATCCACGGTGATCTGATCCCGGCGGGGGTCGGCCTTGGAACCCAACTCCGTGGTGAGTTTTCCGTTCACATGGATGTGGCCTTCCGTAATCAACTTTTCGCTGGCGCGGCGCGAGGCGATGCCTGCGGCCGCGAGAATTTTCTGCAATCGTTCAAGGGCCATTTCAATCTCCTGTGGCGCCTCACGGCGCTATTGATTCCATCGGCCATGGATCACAGTTCGGCCCGAGGAAACTTTAGTGTGACACAGGTTCGAGTACGGCTGCTCACACGGTTTCTGTGAACCACGGGTGCTGTTGGTAATCATCAAGCAGCACGCGGAATACCACCTTCACCGCCACCATCAGGGGCACCGCGAAGAGCAGGCCCAGCAATCCGAACCAATGGCCGAAAGCGACGAGCGCGAGCAGGACTTCCAACGGATGCAGCTTGCTGGCGCGGCCCACCCACACTGGCGTGAGATACAAGCCTTCCACGGCCTGCACAGCTGCGAAAGTCAGGGCCACGGTCCCCAGGCGCGTGCCGCTGGCGCCTTGCAGCAGCTCCAATATCAGGGCTGGGATCAGACCCACTAGATAGGGCGAGTAGGGGATCACGTTGAAAAGGCCTGCGAGTGTTCCCAGGATCCAGGCATAGGGCACACCCAGGATGGTGAGGGCCGAGCTTTGGAGCAGGGCCATGGTGAAGGCCACGGCGATCTGGCCACGGATGAAGCCACCCAATCGTTGGTGGATCTCCGAGATCATGCCGCGAGAGCGATCAAGGAAGCGGGGAGGCACCAGGGCTTCCAAGGCTGTGAGCATCCGTGGGCCATCCATCAGGAGGTGATACAGAATCAGCGGTACCAGGATCAGAGTGACGCCGGTGAGGATGAAGCCCAGCAGGCCAGAACCAGCCTGCAGTAAACCCTTCAATGCGGCTGCCGGGTCCAAAGCATTCATGGCGCTACGAACTTTTTCCGCCCAAGCGGGGTGGGTCTGGATGAAGGGATCCAGCTTCTTCATCAGCAGGTCCTGCCACAGGGGAAGGGAGGCGAAGAACCTGGCAAATTGACCCGATAGGAAGGGCAAAATCAGCACAAGCAGCCCTATCACTGAAGCCGCTGACACGAACAGGACAAGGGCCACCGCAAAGCTTCGACGCACGCGCTTAGTCAAGCGTTCTACCAGGGGGCTAAGCAGGTAAGCCAATACCATGGCTACGAAAAAAGGCATCAAGGCTTGACGCAGCAGCCACAGGGCGACTATCAGCCCAAGAAAAATAGCCGTGAAACGGAGCGGCAGCCCGCCGAGCAGTTCCTCCAAGGCGTGGCGAGGGCGAGGCACATCGCTCACGCGCTGGCTTCCCCGGTGGTTCCGCGGAAATAGTAGTGGATGCCACTGGCCAACACCAGGGCGGCCATGACGTAGTAAACCCATGGCAGTGCATAGCGCTGCCAAGCTTGGGGTCCCTGAGCATTGGCCAGCAGACCCACGCCCAAGGACACGATTTGTGCGCCGGTAGTGAACTTGCCGAGCATGGAAGGCCGCCGGTTGAGGCCGATGTGCTGTACGAGGGAGAGCAAGGCCAGAAAGGAGATCACCACATCCCGACTGATGGAAAGAATGGCCACCCACGTGGGGATGGGGAATTTCAGATGATCCTTGGGCAAGGCCATGAGGATGAAGGCGGTGGTCATGAGCAATTTGTCAGCGGCGGGATCCAGGATCGCCCCCAATTCCGAGCCTTGGTTGAAGCGCCGCGCGATCCAGCCATCCAGGAGATCGGTCAACCCCGCCGCCACAAAGATGATCAGGGCCTCCCACAGGTGGTTGTACCAGACTGCAATAGCGAAAAAGGGCACGGCCAATATCCGAAGCAGGGTCAGGGCGTTCGGAATGGTAAGGGGTGTCATTGAGGTTCCAGTGCAATCAGGGGATCAAGTAATGCAGTGTAGCCAACCACTTGCCGTGGAAGATCTTTTCTCTGTTTCCAGCCAAGCCCTGGTTCTTTCGGTAGCTCGGCCGTGTGACATTTAGCACATTTAGGCAGTGGGATGAAAAACATAGCCCCGAAGGTATTCCATTTGAAATTTTCTTATACATAATCACCCCGCATTCCAACACAAACAGGAGGAGATTATGAGCCAGTGGAAACTTAAAAAAATCACCATTGAGGCGGAGCTGGAGGGCCGTGTGGAAATATTGGAACTCGAGGGAAAGGCCCTGACAGAAAAATACATTGGCATTGGCTGGGGCACCATTCAGAAAGAGGGCAAATATCACGACCTGCACGTCTTTGATCCGCGGATATTCATCGGTGACTCCGCCACTGGGACACCCCCCGTTCCACCGCCAGCACCGCTGCCTGTCATGAGTCGTCCCAGCACCGGAGCCCAACCCGCGCTCCTGCTCAAGGAACCGAATTGCTGCGTGGATCCTTGGCCTTGAGATAGGCTTCGGATCTCCCTTTCAAATTACCGTTGAATCGAAGGGCCTGTTTTATCATGGCTTCGGCCTTCGCATGGGCTCGCCCGGACGAAGAGGGGGTTTCCAACTCCCCTTGGGCCAAATAAAGCAGACCCAGCAGCAGGGAACTTTCGCCGGAACGGGAATCCAGTTCCAGGCCTTTCCGCGCAGCCTTGATTCCCTCAGCCGGATCATTTTTCCACCGCTCATTGCTGTGGGCCCGCTCCAAGCGAAGCCGGGCAATCCCTTCGAATGAGGTAGCGTTGCGGCTCAGTTTTGCTGCGTTGTGGTATGCCTTGAGGCCCGCTTCAATGTGCCGACCGGCGGGGATCCCTTTGATAATGGACCAGCGGGCTTTCAGGTATTCCGATTGCCCTTTTAGTTGAAAGAGCCAGTAGTAGTCTTTCATGAGGAGCCCGTGAGTCAGGGTTGCGTCGGCCTCGGTAATCCAGATGCCTGGTTCCCGACCTTGATCAATGGCGGTTTCCGCCCTTAAGAGGAGAACTTCCGCCAGGGCGCCGAATTTCCTGCCGGTGCGCGGGGGGGCCGCAGAATATTCTCTGAAGGCGGCAATGGCCGCTTCGGAATCGGGAATCGGGTCCAGTCCGATGGCCAGTGCATGCTGTGCACGGATGAGGTGGGCTGTGCCTTTGAGGTTCCAGCGCATCTGGACATCCAAACCCAGATTCTGCGGCTCATCCCCCGCCGCTGCTATTTCAGCCAGGGCGCGCTCGGTCGAGGGCCTGGGATCCCCGCCATGCAGCCGTTTGTACTCGGCTACTTCGTTGTGGAGGGTGGCAAGTCGCATATGGGTCACTCTGGCTTGGGGAAAACGGGCTTCCAGATCCTTCGCCCATGCGAAAGCCTGATCATAGGCGGAGTCAACGTCCCCACCCACACTGGCCAAGTAGGTGTATCTGGACTGGGCGACCCTGAGGCCCCCCGCCAGCAGGTCTGGATCTCCGGGCCAGAGGGCCATGGCCTTGCGGGCCGTGGACACGGATTCGGTGAAATCAGCATCGGGCTCCAAACCGGTGTTTCGTTTCCAGCGCCCCCGGGTTTCCAGTAACCCGATCCGGGCTGCCAAGGCTTCACGATTACCTGGAGCCATCTTTAAGACACGGTCCGTCGCGGCCAGGCCTTCCTCAATGATGGGTAGGATGGAACCTCGGCCCTCATCCTTGATCTGTCCTGCGGCGAGCAAGGCGAAGGCCAGATGTGTGAGGGGTGAAGGGTCACCGGGACGAATGCTGAGGGCGGTCCGAGTGGCCACTCTGCACCGGTTCAGGTTCTCCTCCCAACCAGGTATGGCCCCACCACGTCGCAGTGCTTCCCGTTGGATTCTGGCTTCCAGGATCCATAACCTGGCGTCGCTGGGCGCAAGCAGGGAGGCTTGGGCCACACTGGCGGAAGCCGCCGCTAAGGTGGCAGCGGCCCCTGGAGAGCTGCGGTCCTCTTGGGCCAGCGAGAGCAGAAGCTCGCCTTCAAGCCCCCTGGCTTCATAAAACCAGGGAGCTTTGGCGATGGCGATGCGGGCCTTCTCCATGGCGAGGTCGGTATGGCCACCGAAGGAATCCACCAGCGCCTCCAGATACTCGGGGGGTTCCAGGCTCAGGCCTTTTGCCTGCCGCAGCTGGTCCAGGGCCGGATCCCTCCACTGTCGCTCGATCTCACGCAACCGAGCCTCGCGCAGTTCCGGAAGGGAGAGGCTGCGGGTGCGTTCAAGTTCCTGTTCGTACAATATTCCATAGCCGCGGCCGAGGGCGTAGCTCAGCTCCGGGGAATGCATGCCAGAATCCAGCGCCCGTTGAAGGTGGGGAATGGCCTGATCCACCTCACCGAAGGCGAGAAGGCAGCGGCCGACGGCGTAGGCGCCAGGACCTGCGGCCAAGCGGCCCGCGCTTCGAGCTTCGGCTTCCATGTTGGACAAACGCTGGTGGGCAGCGGCCAGATGGGGCTCGATGTTTTGCCGGGGCAGCAAACGGGCATAGCGAAGAAGCGCCTCGATCCGCTCGGCCTCTTGCCCGAAGTGCTGGGCGTGGCCGGCCCGGGTACTGGAGTTGATGTTGGCGCTGAGGGCCACGCCACCAAATACCAAGAGGCCCAGCAGGGCGACGGTGCTGATAACCACCAAGGCGCGGTTCTTCTTCGCGAAGCGGGAGGCGCGGTAAGCCAAGGTGACGGGCCGGGCCTGGATGGGCTCCCCCTCCCTCAGGCGGCGCAGATCCTCCGCCAGCATCAACGCATCGTCATAGCGTCGTGCGGGGTCTTTCTCCAGGCACTTCATGACAATGGTTTCCAGATCCGCGGGAAGGCCTGGTGCATTTTTTCGCAGGGGCTGCGGCTCCACATCCAATACCATGCGCAGGCAGTCCACTCCGACTGCGGCGCCGAAAGGTGGCACGCCTGTGAAAAGTTGGTAGAGGGTTGCCCCCAAGCCATACACATCTGTGCGGCGATCAATCTGATGAGTCTCGCCCCGGGCCTGCTCGGGGGCCATGTAGGCGGTCGTGCCCACGACCAATCCCGAAACCGTCAGGCCAGCGGAATCCTGGCTCCGGGCCAACCCGAAGTCCAGGACGTAGGGTCGGTAGACGTTGTCACCGTCCTTCTCCACCTGGATATTCGAAGGTTTGATATCCCGGTGGATCAGGCCTCTGCGATGGGCGGCGTGGACGGCTTCGGCCACGATCTGCATGATGTGCAAGGCCGCGTCGAGGCTGAGGTCCGGGGCCAGCTTACCCAAGGAGGGCCCGTTCACATACTGCATGGCGATGTAGTGATGGCCCAGCCACTCGCTGATTTCGTACACCTTGCAGATGTTGGGATGTTCAACCAAGGCTTGGGCCTGGGCCTCGAAGAGGAAGCGGCGGAGTTGGACCGGATCTTGGCTTCGGAGAAACTTGAGGGCGACTGTGCGGTTGAGAGTGGGGTCGAGGGCTTTGAAAAGTCGGCCCATGCCGCCCTCTCCGATGAAGCGGAGGTTCTGGTACTGCTTCCAGTTGGTCAGGGTGAGTTGACGGAAAATGTTGCTGCTGCTGGGTCCGGAATCCGGATCAGCGGCTGGCAACCCTAGGGTGGGCAAGGAGTCGAATAGGGTGGAAATCGCCTGGGTCGCGGTGGTATCCCCGGGCATGGCGGCCATTTCGTCAAGGCTCTGCTCAAGCCCATGCAGGCATGGTTCATCCACGATGCCTGAATTCCGAAGAGAGGTAAGAATGACCGAAGGATCCAGATTCTCCTTGGCAGCTGCTTGCATCTGGGCCTGGTCAACATAGCCATGCAACAACGCTAGGCCCAAAAGCTGGGCGTCCCGCTCAGAGGCTGGTGATGGGCTTGCCACGACAGGGGTTCCTTGCAGCCATCATATCGCCGAGTTTCGCCGGGATTGTTGCCGAAGGTTTGGAGCAGCCACTGCAACTTCTTCGTGCAGCGCTGCAACCAGCCTATCGCAGGGGCGATGAAGCAAAACTTAACCTAATTGTGATATCTGGCACATGCCGAACCGGACTAGGAGCGGTACACTATTCATCTGGAGTTGAGACGATGACTCAAAATCAACGTGATGCTGATAATAATCCTGATGAGGCCGCTGGGGCTCAATTTCTTAGCCAGTTGTTGCCGGGCATGAGTGCAACGGTGGTGCAATTGCAGGCAAAGGGCGCCATCCGGCAACGCCTGCTGGAAATGGGCTTCATCCGGGGCGCCACCTTGAAGGTCGAAAAACTAGCCCCTATGGGCGACCCCATGGAATTGGTGCTGAAGGGCTATCACTTGAGCCTGCGGCGGGATGAAGGCGCCTGCATTCTGGTTCAGCCCCTCGCGCAAGTCATAGGCTAGCTCCCATGTCGAAGATCATCGCTCTGGCTGGGAATCCCAATTCAGGGAAGACCACCCTCTTCAACGCGCTCACCGGGTCCCACCGACATGTGGGTAACTGGCCTGGGGTGACCGTAGAAAAGCGCAGCGGGATCCTGGAGGTGGAAGACCAGAATTTGGAAATCGTGGATCTGCCAGGCACCTACTCGCTATCGGCGAAAAGTGAAGACGAGCGCATCGCCGCGTCCTTCCTTGCGGAAGCGCAAGTGGACCTCATCATCAACGTCTTGGATGCTTCAAACCTGGAACGTAACCTGTACCTGACCACGCAGCTTTTGGAACTTGGCAAGCCTGTGGTGTTTGTGCTGAACATGATGGACGACGCGGAGCGGCGTGGCATCCAGTTGGACATCCCTGCTTTGGAAACGTTGCTGGGAGGGCCGGTGATTCCCACCATTGGCAATCGCGCGGAAGGTGTGGCGGACCTCAAAACAGAGTTACTTAAAGTGTTGGCAGGAACGGAACCCAAGATCCGCAATTTCTTGGCTGAAACCGCGGGTCACGGGCCCATGGACTATGGTCACGATATTGAGGGTGAACTAGCCAAACTTGTTTCCCTGATCAAGCGTGATGAACATCTCGCTGAGTCCATCAAGCCCCGGTGGCTGTCGTTGCAGCTGCTTGAAGGGAGTCCCGAGGCCGTCAAACTGGTCGGAGAAAGCCATGCGCGGGAAGCCATCATGGCCCAGCTCGAAGCTAGCCGTTCATTCCTTCATGCTCATTTAGGCGAAGATGCGGCGACCCTGCTGGCGGAATACCGTTATGGATTCCTTCATGGGCTGGTCCTGGAGGTTGCCAAGCTGCCGGAAACGCCGCAAGTAAGCCACACCACCAAGCTGGATCGCCTCCTCACCCATCGTTACCTGGGTATTCCGATCTTCCTGGCGGTGATGGTGGCGATCTATACGCTCTCCTTCGTGCTCGGCAAGTATCCGCAGGACTGGATAGACAAGGGGTTCAAGGTCCTGTCGGCATTCCTTTCGGCCAAACTGCCAACGGGTGAGCTGACCAGCCTATTGACGGACGGCATCATCCCCGGCGTATCGGCGGTCATTGTTTTCCTGCCAGTGATCATGATCCTGATGGGCTGTATCAGTTTTCTGGAGGACACCGGCTACATGGCCCGGGCGGCCTTCATCATGGACCGGGCCATGCACCTGATGGGCCTGCATGGGAAAAGCTTCATTCCACTGCTCATGGGTTCCGGCTGTAATGTCCCGGCGATTCAGGCGGCGCGCACCATCGAAAGCAAGCAGGATAGGCTCATCACAATCCTGGTCACGCCGTTGATCTCCTGCTCGGCGAGATTACAGGTTTACATCGTCATCGCGGGCACCTTCTTCAAGCCGTTTGGCGCCGCACTGGCCATCATCGCCATGCATTTCCTGGGTTTTGGTCTGGCCATGATCATCGGCCGAATCCTGCGCAGCACCTTGTTCTCAGGTCCCTCGGCACCCTTCGTGATGGAGTTGCCACCCTACCGCATGCCGGTGCTCAAAGCCACTATCATCCATATGTGGGACAAGGCACAGGTCTTTCTCACAAGAGCTGGAACCACTATTTTCGCGGGCGCCACCCTGGTGTGGTTTCTCTCGCGGTATCCCGGCATCGCCAATTCAGGATGGAATCTTGAATATCAGCAACAGCGCAACGCGGTGCTGGCTTTGCAGATTTCAGCTGAACAAAAAGACGACCAACTGAAGAATCTCGAGCTGGCCAAGGAAAGCCGCATCGTGAATCACAGTCTTGCTGCCAGCCTGGGCAAGACCGTAGAACCCGTGCTGCGACCCATCCTCGACCCGGATCATAAACGCACTGAAGCTTGGAAGGATGTCATCGCTCTTACTGCTGGTTTTGTCGCGAAAGAAATCGTCGTCAGCACCATGGCGGTGATTCATCAGGCCAGTGAACTACCCAAGGCTGGTGAAAAGCTCAGCCCACTGCAACTCTCGCTGCGGGATCACACCGGTCTCACGCCCCTGACTGCCCTGGCCTTCATGATCTTTACGCTCATCTACACACCTTGCCTGGGGACGGTGGCCATGATTCGCCGTGAGGCCGGAAGCTGGGGCTGGGCAGGCTTTTCCGTGGGCTACGGGTTGGGGTTGGGCTGGTTGCTGGCCTGGGGCACCGTAGTTATCGGCCGTATGATGGGATTCGTATGAACTGGCAACTCTTTATCACCCTGATCCTCGCAGCCCTGGCCGCGATCTACTTTGGCCGCGGCTTCTTTCTGGGACTCATGGGCAAGGGTGGCTGCTCCAGCGGAGGGTGTTCCAACTGCGGTGAAGGTGGCTGCACCCTCAGTAAGCTGGAGACTCTGAAACGCGAATGGGAAGCCAAGAAACAGGGTTGAGGCGAATATCCCAAGTCACAAGTGAATGCGGCTATCTGGATGCCTCTTTCCCAGACCTACGGCTCATGGCCCATGGCCCACGACCCACAACTTTATTCTGGCTTGATCTCGCCGGTCTCGATCATTCCTTGGATGGTTCGCTGGATTTCCTCATCAGCGATGACGCCATGGCGTTGAAGAATCTTGACGAGCGAGAGGATCAATTGTCGGGTGCCATAGGAGTCCACCTTCTTCATGGAGGAGGGTGCGGCGACCCGATCGTGAACGATTAAAGTACCTTCTCCCATGGGCGAGACGGAGGGTTTGGCACCCCGCAGTTCAGGAGCCTCGGTGATGTCAAAAGTGGGAATGCCAAAGGAATCGAAGGCATTTGTTGGCGCGAACACCCCCAGGGGTTCTTCAGCGTGGATATGGCGGACTTCAGGCACGTCATCGAAAAAAGGATCCCGGCCGAAATTAGCAGCAGCATTCGACTTGTTGGGTTCCCTTGAGGGTGTGAACTGAATGGCGGGCAGGTCGAAGGTGACCGGTAGCGCGTCTTCTGAAGAGAATGCTCGGCCCACTTCGAAAGTGGTTTCGACCAAGGGCTCTGCCTTTCGATACTGTTCCGCGATGGCAGCCTTCAGCATGCTGTGAGAGGCCACCAAGGGCTCAATGCTGAGCCCCGACGCGAAACGGGCACTGTCGATGGCGTTGAGGTCTGATGGATCAGCCATGGCCAAGACCAGGCTCTTTGGCTCTTTGAATTCGATGGGCAAGATCGTTAATTGTTCAGCCATCCTTTGTGGGATTCGTTTGAGAACTTCGGGGCGGATGTTTTCCAGGGCACTGACCTCCAAACGGGGCACACCCGTCTGTTGGGCCAGAAAATTCATCAACATGTCTTCACTGATAAAGCCAAGGGAAACCAGGTTTCCTCCCATGCGTCCACCGTGGAAGCGCTGGTGCCTTAAGGTTTCTGAAAGCTGAGCGGGCGTGAGTAATCCTGCCTCGACGAGCAATTCACCAAGTTTTTTAGTAGGGGACGACACGGTGCAACTGCCTTTCTTTGGACGAGTGCCACAAGATAACCTCTTCTAGGGGGTCTGCGCTAGTTCAGGTTGCATCGAAACTTGGAGGATGGCTCCGAAAAGGCCTCCATCGCTAGATTTTTCAGGGACTTTCAGACCCCCACCCTTTAGAATGAAAGGTTTGGTCAGGACCGCGCATGAAATTCCACATTCAGACCTGGGGATGTCAGAACGGGGCCCCCTCCGTGAGCCGAAGGCGAACGGGAGCACAGTCCAGTGGACTGTGCGATCGGGGGGTAGTCAACTTCATCGACATTCTCAGGAGCCGAGAACAATCATGAAATTCCACATTCAGACCTGGGGATGTCAGATGAATGACCACGATGGCGAACGGCTGTCGGGCCTGCTTCTGAATGAAGGCTTTACCCAGGTGAGCACATCGGATGAGGCGGATCTGGTGCTCTTGAATACCTGTTCCATTCGTGAAAAAGCGGTTCACAAAGTTTTTTCAGTGCTGGGCCGCCTGCGGGAAGAGAAGCAAAAACGGGATGTTCTCATTGGCGTGACAGGCTGTCTGGCCCAGCAGGAACAGGCGGCGCTTTTTAGGCGGGCGCCGCAGATAGATTTCGTGTTGGGCACCATGGCTTTGAACCAGTTGCCGCGCCTCGTGGAAGCAGCCAAGGCTGGGAAGAAACGTGTCATGGATACGGGTGAATACCCAGACAACCATTTGTTCCCTCCCGAAGTCGCAAGGCGCAGAAGCACCGCTAAAGCGCTTGTTACCATCATCGAAGGCTGCAACCACGCCTGCACTTACTGCATTGTGCCAACGACTCGTGGCGTGGAGCGGAATCGCCCTTGGCAGGACATTGTGGCAGAGGTCCGCGGTGTCGTGGCCGACGGATACCGTGAAGTGGAATTGCTGGGCCAGAATGTTAATTCGTTCAATGGTGGCTGTAGCTTCGCGGAACTGCTGGCAAGGGTTTCCGAGGTGGAAGGGCTGGAGTGGCTTCGTTTCACCACCAGCCACCCTATGAATTTCACCAAAGAGCTGGCCCGGGTGTTGGTGACAAACCCCAAGGTCGCGCCTTTTCTCCACCTCCCAGTGCAAAGTGGTTCCAACGCGGTGCTTCGCAGAATGCGTAGGGAATACACGGTGGAACAATATATGGAACGATTGGGGTATCTGGGGGAGGGGCGAAGGAAGCTTGGCCTCAGCACTGATTTCATCGTGGGCTTCCCTGGTGAAACGGATGAAGATTTTGAAGCCACCATGAAGCTGCTCGAGTCACTTAAATTCGATTCATCTTTCAGTTTCATCTACAGCCCCAGGCCTGGCACGGCGGCGCTTCGACTTAAAGATGACATTCCTGCAGCAGTGAAAACCGAACGATTACAGCGGCTTCAAAAACGTCAATTGGAACTGGCCAAGGAGAGCAACCTGCGTTTTGTAGGTCGTACGGTGCAAGCCCGCATTGAAAGTCACAGCGCCGCCAGAGATGGCTTTTGGATGGGTCGCACCGGCGAATGGAAAAACGTTCATATTCAAACGGGAGATGGCAGGATCCTGCCTTTTGGTGAACTGGTGGATGTGACCATCACCATGGCCAGTCCTCAATTCTTAGGGGCCGAGATCGCATAGAGAAGCAGACTCTTTCTTGTACATATCAGGCTTTTGATTTGGTAACATGCGGGAATCCCTTGCCTAGGCAGCCATGTTTTTTCCGCTTCATTCCCTGACCATGCACCTGATCAGAGTTTCGGTCGCCACCGCAGCCGCTCTTGCGGTGCCCGGGCTGGCACTGGAAGCCACGCCCCCTGGTCGCTATGCTTTTCGAACCTACAACGCAGAGCAGGGGTTGACTAGCCTTGCGATCACGCAATTGAGCCAGGACGTTCAAGGTTTTTTATGGGTGGGTACAGAAGATGGGCTCTACCGATACGATGGGAGCAGGTTTCAAGCGTATTCCCTGAAGCAGGGCCTCCCTTCGAGTCAGATCACCGCCATCCACCAGGATCCTAAGGGCATCTTTTGGGTAGGGACCTTTGGCGGCTTGGCCCGATGGAACGGCCAATCCTTCGAGTCCATTCCGGGTGTTCAGGATGTTCAGGCCCTCGCCACAGGACCTGATGGAAGGCTTTGGATCGCTACTACCGCAGGGCCCTTCAAACTCTCAGAAAAACGCGCCCAACCAGAGGCCTTGCCTGCTCTAGGCTGGCCTGGCGGAGAAACCTCCGCCCTCTATTCCAAAGTTACCGGCGGCGCTGTTTGGGCCGCTCGCTGGACCCTTGAGCGGGGTCGTCCCCAGGCTCAGATCTTGCGCTGGAAGGATGGAGCCTGGAAGCGTTTCAGTACCCCACCAAATTTCGGGCAGGAACGCATAGACGCTTTGTTGGCTGATTGGCAGGGGCGAATCTGGGCCCGAAGCTCGGGTCACCTATGGGTGCTGCCCGAAGGGGCAGATCAATTCATCGAACCGAAAAGTGACCTGCCGCCTATCCGCTCACGGGGGTATTTAGCGCCCAGTCGCGATGGAGGAATCTGGGTGCCGACTGATCAGGGCCTCTATCACGTCCATGAGGATCAGTGGAGTCACCTGGGGGTCGCGGAGGGCTTGCCCACCACCTGGACCCGCACTCTGATTGAGGATCGTGAGGGGAATTTATGGTTTTCGAGTCTGGGGCTGCACCGTCTTCTAGGCCTGGGTGCTTGGCAGAGCTACACCACCAAGGATGGGCTTCCCAGTGATCTCGTTTGGACCATTCGGCGGGTTCGCCAAGGCCAGCTTTGGGTTGGTACCGATCAAGGCGCCGTCACGGCGACATCCAGTGGCTGGAGCCTTGTTCCGGGCACGGCCAAGAACACTGTTCGCACTTTGGTGGAGGGTTCTGATGGAATTGTGTACATGGCTGGAATGCCCACAGAGGTGCTCGCCTTCAATCCATCAACTCAAAAACTAGATCGCTTTGGTCCTTCCGCGGGGGTCACCGGCAAACGGATTTTCAGGCTTTTGATGGATGCTGAAGGCACCCTTTGGGTAGCCACAGAAGGTGCTGGATTGTTGAAGGGGAGGCGGGATGGCAGTCGCTGGTTCTTCAAATCGGAGGCCCTGCCAGGTGGCGACCCGCAAGAATATGTCAGCGATCTTTTCCAGGATGCCAAAGGGCGGTTGTTCGCAGCGGCGGCCAAGGGCCTTGCGGTGCGCGAGGACGGCCGGTGGCGGCGGATCACCACTCAGAATGGACTTCGTCGGAATCATATTTCCCATGTGAGTGGCACACGGAATGGCGAACTTCTGCTCGCGTATTTCGACCCTCTGGGCTTTGCTCGCGCCAGGCTGGAGGGTGAATCTTTTCGGGTGTTGGGTGAGGACGACTCGTCCAACTCCCTTGCTTCAGATAAGGTGCATTCCCTGGGTGAAGACACCCTTGGGGGAATTTGGGTCGGCACGGCCCGGGGCGTGGACATCATCCATGAAAGGGAAACCGAACATTTTGGTGTTCAGGATGGCCTTATTGGTGAAGATTGTGCCGCACAGGCCTTTCTTGCAGATGACGACGGTGGTGTGTGGATTGGCACCAGCGCAGGGCTTGGACACTTTCTCCCCAAAGGGGCGCAAATTGCCAGCATGCCCCCCCCCACCGTGATCCTGGGGTTTCTGCTCGGTGGGAAATCCTTCGCGGGAGTCCCCTCTTTGAACCTTGAAGTGGACAAGGCTCACAATGTTTTTGAGGCGCGGTTTGCCGGGCTCAGTTTTGCGCGAGAAAGCGCAGTCCAACATGAAGTTCGCATGGTTGGGCTTGAAAACGAATGGCGTTTGACTGAATCCAAGGTGGTCCGTTACCCCTCGCTCCCTAAGGGCAATTTTCGATTTGAAGTCCGCTCACGGATTGGCGCAGGGCCATGGGGGGAGCCCCGAACCATCAGGTTTGAAGTGCTTCCCGCCTGGTGGGAAACCTGGTGGTTCCGGCTGCTTGGTGCCGCAGCGACGCTATGGTTGGGAGCGTGGGTAGTGCGAGGCTATGTGATCCGCGAGGAGTTCCGTCGCCGGGCTCTCGAAACTTTGGTTTTGGAACGCACCATGGAATTGGAAAACGCCAACACCGCCTTGCAGGATCAGACCATCACCGACCCGCTGACAGGCTTGCGAAATCGCCGTTTCCTTCATTACCAGATGCCAGAAGAGGCCGCCCAGGCAACGCGTCGCCACCGTTTATTGACCATCTCCCGAGCCGAAAGATTGGACTTGAACATAGACCTGCTGTTCGTGATGGTGGACATTGACCATTTCAAAGAGGTAAATGATCTCTTCGGGCATGCTGCAGGAGATCGGGTGCTGCTGCAGGTGGCCGAGGTACTGTTGACGTGCATCCGCGACACGGATTCCGCGGTGCGCTGGGGCGGTGAGGAATTCCTGGTGCTGGCCCGCAACACTAATCGTCGGGAAAGCACGATCCTGGTTGAACGCATCCGCTCAGCCATTGCCCTGCATCCCTTTGATATCGGCGCAGGCAGCACCCTGCATCGTACTTGCTCTATCGGCTACACCTGCTTTCCCTTCATTCCTGAGGAGCCAGATTGCTTGGATTGGGAGCGGGTGGTGGAAATATCCGACCAGTGCCTTTATGCCGCCAAGCAGGGTGGTCGTGATGCTTGGGTCGGGGTTTATCCCTGCGACGACACACCTGCTCGGCACCTGATTGAGATGCTCAAATGCGGAAGCCTCAAACCACTGGCCGAGGATGGCAGCTTGGTGGTGAAATCGTCCATGCGCGGCACCGAAAAACTCGATTGGAAAGCTACGCCAAATTATGGGATCGGTGGTCGGGACGTAGGCTGAGGACTATTTCAGATTTCCCGTCAGGGCGTGGAAACAAAGTTTGAGTATTTTCCTAGGACATGAAGATACTTGGGAAAGGCAACATCCCAGGACACCATGGCCACGCTCATCCGTTATCTGCGTTTTGTGTTCTTTCTGTCTGCCTTTGGCATCATGGCTTTTTCGTCGCCAATGTTTCCCGATGAAGTTTCACCAGGTCGCCAGATTTTTCGATCCTACGATTCAGAACAGGGACTTTCCAATCTGGCTGTCTGGCACCTGGTTCAGGACAGCCAGGGGTTCATCTGGGCTGGCACTGAGGCTGGGCTCTTCAGGTATGACGGAGCCCGCTTCGAACCCTTTGGGGTAGACCAGGGACTCCCTTCAAGCGATACCCTTGCAATGTATTCCGACCCGAATGGAACCCTCTGGGTGGGAACGCGTCGAGGTTTGGCCCGTTGGAATGGCCGCATCTTTGAGCCGATCACCCATGGGTTGCCGACGGTTCCTATCGAAGGGTTAAGCATCGGCCCCGGGGGCTTTTGGGCGGCTACGAGCGAAGGCCCTTATCTCCAGGATCCGAAGGGCTTATTCATTAAAGCCCCGGGCTGGCCGAAGGGAGAGGCGACCGCACTTTTCGGTGGGCGGGAAGCGAACCTCATGTGGGTGGCGAACTGGAATGGAAGGGCTCGAATATATGCCTACCAGAACAGCCACTGGAGAGCCTTTGAAGCCCCTCCAGGGCTGGAAAAGGAACGGGTTGACGCATTGTCAGAGGATGGCTCGGGCCGACTATGGGCCCGCACTCCCCGCACTTTGTGGGTGCTCGATCCCGGTGCGTCCAAGTTTCGCCAAGCCGTTTTGCCTTTTTCGGTGATCAGCGCTAGGGGTTTTCTCATAACCGGTCGGCACGGGGACATCTGGGTCCCAACCCAGCAGGGTCTGGCTCACTTGCAGGGCGACACATGGTCTCTTCTGGGCACCAAGGAAGGCTTGCCGACCTCTTGGTGCAGGACTGCCATGGAGGATCGGGAAGGAACCTTGTGGATTGGCTCCGTGGGCGTCTTCAGACTCCTGGGGAACGGAGTCTGGCATGTGTACACCCAGGCTGATGGATTGCCCAGCGGGGTCATTTGGAACATCTTCAGAGACCAGGATCGGCAGCTCTGGGTGGGCACGGACAGCGGACTCGCCAAGGCCACCGCCAAGGGCTGGGAAGTCATTCCAGGGACCCATGGGCATGTCATTCGCACAGTCGTCCAAGGGCCGGACGGGGACTTGTATCTTGCAGGAGTACCAGGCAACGAGGTACTCAGGTATGACCCAAAACGGAAAGTGCTCCAGCGCATCGAGCTGAGCCGGGACGCAGCGGCCAAGCGCATTTTTAGGCTCTACCTGGATAGGAGTGGGGTCCTCTGGGCTGGTACGGATGGAGCCGGTCTTTTCAAGGCTCTACCGACAAAAGGGCACTTGAAATTTGAGCGCGTGGAGCTTCCCCAAGGCACTCCGACGGAGTACATCAGTGACGTTCACCAAGACGCCGCAAAGCGAATTTGGGTGCCGGGCGAACATGGCCTCGCCATGCTGGAAAACGGCCAGTGGCGCCGCTTTACTTCCAAGGATGGGCTCAAGCAGGATCACATGACCTATATCCGGTCCACGAACAGCGGTGACCTCTTGATCTCCTACAATGAGCCGCTCGGCGTGACCCTTGCCCGTTATGGCGGGGGGGTATTGAAGATACTCAAACAGTTCGACACCACCACAGGGTTGGTGGAAGACATGGTGTATCTCACCGGTGAGGATGCCAAGGGCGGCATCTGGATCGGCACTGGCAAAGGTGTGGACCTGGTCAGATCCGAGGGCATTGATCATTTCGGTATCGCCGAAGGGTTGGTGGGCGAGGACTGCAACAACATGGCCTTCTTTCCTGAAGACAATGGGGATGCCTGGATCGGCACCAGCACCGGGCTCGCACGCTTCGACGCGAAAGCGTACAAGGGCTTGGCGGTACCACCCACTACCGTGATGACTTCCCTGAAGCTTGGGAACAAGGCCTACATTCCTGGGCTGGAAGAAGTTCAGGTGCCTCATGGCTCGAATACGTTGGAAGCACGCTTTGCCTGTCTGAGCTTTCTGCGGGAACTGGCAGTGCATCAAAGAGTTCGGCTGGTCGGACTGGAACCAGAATGGCATACGACCGATACCCATGAGGCGCGCTACCCCGCGCTACCGCCAGGCCATTACCGGCTGGAGGTTTGCTCCAGGGTCGGACAGGGTTCCTGGGGGCCGGTCGCTTTTTATCGTTTCGAAGTGCTGTCGGCGTGGTGGCAGACCTGGTGGCTCCGGACCCTTCTCGGGCTGGGCTTTGCGGGACTTATTGCACTGGTCGTGCGCTGGCGGATGTTCGCCCTTAAGCAACGGAACCGACAGTTGGAAGCACAGGTTGCAGCGCGCACGAAAGAACTTGAAGCTGCGAATGAAGCCTTGCGCAGCCAGAGTTTGACGGATCCCCTGACGGGTCTCCGTAATCGCCGCTTCCTTGGTGAGTGCATGCCAGAAGATGTGGCCCTAGTGAACCGGGTCTTCCACGAGGTGAAAGGACCGCGCAAGGGCAGGCTGGCCCTGAACATTGACCTGCTTTTCGTCATGGTGGACTTGGATCACTTCAAGCTTGTGAACGATGAGCATGGGCATGCCGCAGGAGATAAAGTACTCCAGCAGATGGGGGAGATCATGAAGGAAGCCACCCGCGACACGGATACGGTCGTGCGCTGGGGAGGAGAGGAATTCCTCGTCGTGGCGCGCAATGTCTGCCGACGGGACTCCACCATCCTGGTGGAACGCATCCGCTCCCAGGTTGCCGAGCATCTGTTCGACATCGGGGAGGGGAAGTCCTTGCACCTTACGTGTTCGTTAGGCTTTGCGTTGTACCCATTCCTTCCCGAACTGCCTCAGGCGTTTGCCTGGGAAAGGGTTGTTGATGCGGCGGATCATTGCCTGTATGCCGCGAAACGAGCAGGACGGGATGCCTGGGTGGGACTGTTCCCTTGCGAAGAAGTTGATCCAAACCTCGTGCTGGATACCCAAACCTTGAACATCCCGGACCTGCTTTCGAAAGGAACCATTCAAGTGAAGTCCTCCCTTGCTCCGGATTTCCCTCTGGAGTGGGACTTGAGTAAGTGATTTTCAGATTCTTCAGACCTGGTGCTATTCCAGATTCGCGGCCTGTTCGCGAATTTGATCAAGAGCACCCTTGGCTTCCATCACGGCACGGGTCATGGCCAGGCGCTTGCATTTGCTGCCGCAGGTGTTGAGTTCGCGGAGCACTTCCTGGCACCAGATGTCCACGGCCTTGCCTTCGAGGTTGCCCTTGCCCAGTCGCTCATCGAAATCATCCAGGTGGGCGGAAAGCCTGACCAGTTCTTCGCGTACATCCTGGCGCTCAGCCAGGGCTCCGGCTTCGGCGATTACCCGATCGGCAGGAAGTTGGCCCGCGAGTTGGGCGTCCTTAAGAACTTGATCCAGCCTCAGGCGATACTGTTCCGGCAGTTCGGTGGCTTGGGTTTCGGCTTCGGTTTGCAGGACTCCACGAAGCCGTTGTAGTTCCGAAAGATTGAATGCGAAAGCGGGGCGTAGCCGATCCGCTTCCTTCACGCGTCCTTCATCCCAACTGCCCATGAGTTCCTTCAATGCGTCCAAGAGGTGCGTTTCCAGCCGTTCAGCCAGCCCTGAAGCGGGAGGCAACCAAGCCCCTGGTAACCGAAAGAAAGCCTCCGCCGACAGCGGTGGCAGATTCAGCCACTCCGCATCCTCCTGCCAGGTCTTGGCGATAGAGCGGAGCAAGGGCCTATTCAATTGGGCTTCGAGACCTGGCTCGTCCTGAACCTCGATAGTGAGGTCCAATTTCCCCCGACCGGCCCTTTGGCGCACAGCGGCCCTCAGTGCGGTTTCCAGAGGAAAAAGCGATGGAGGCATCCGCAGACTCAGGTCCAGCGCCTTGTTATTCACGCTGCGCAAACTGAGTCGCAGTTGCCCCTGTTCTAAAGGGCGTACCAACTCTGCGTAGGCGGTCATGGATTTCATGGCGACTCCTCATTTCCATTGGTGATGGCAATTCACATTGCCCTTTTGAGCTTCGATCGAAAATCGAAAATCGAAAATCAAAAAGGTGATTGGACCCGTCCACAGACGATTTCCTTACCTCTGACCACGGGTCAGAGTCCATCATTGGGTATGGCTGCGTCCCGGTTCCCGGAATTCGCATCCCTCTGGAGGCCTAGATGGCCAAATATTTATTCGCGGATGATGCGAGCGCTGTGCTTCAGGGTTGGCAAGCTCCTGGCGCACTGGATCTAAGCGCCGCATTTCTCAGGGCTGGAGGTTGGGCCTTGCCGCGCACTGAGGCGTTTCCTGATGCTGCCAGGTTAAAAGAACGTTTACAGGAGCTGGCGGCTTCAGTTCGGGGTAACGCCAAGCTTGGGTTGGATCTTCGTGGACTTAGGGGTGGCACAGATGGCGTTCTCGCGGCCGCCAGAGAAGCAGGCGTGGCCTTCATGTTGCACACAGCAGAATTGCCACCCGCCATGCAGGCCCTCCTGGGGATAAACGTTCCCCGGATCGTCGCTGTGGCGAACGAGGAGGAAGCCAGCCAGGCTTGCGCTCAGGGTGCAGCGGCCCTGCTAGCGCCCGCAGACCAGGTCCATGCGCTGAATCATCATGGACTACCGATTCTTGCCATCGCTGAAGATAGCGCCCAAGCCCGGCAAGGCCTGGAGGCTGGAGCCTTCGCCCTACAACCCAGGTCTCCGATGTTGCTTGATGAGCCTTCCCTACCGGAATTCTCATCGCGCTTGATGAACGGACTGGGCGCAGCCGATGAGAGGCTCATGCGAAAAGGCCCAGGGAGCATGTCCCGCCTCCGTATCCGGAATTTGGATTTGTCCTACCCCATCCAACAAGGTGGCATGGGGGTGGGCGTATCCTGGGAGGGCTTGGCTGGGGCTGTGGCGCGCGAAGGCTGTGTGGGCTTGGTTTCAGCTATCGGCACCGGGTATCACCCTTCCGCCCACACCCCTCAGCGATTCGGTCGGCCGGATGGGACCTTGTCCCTGAACCCTCCCGACGCACTGAAGGCAATCCTGCGTGCCGCTTTGGAACGGGCTGAAGGCCGGGGCGCCGTGGGCGTCAACATCTTGTGCGCCATTGAGGGATACGAAGCTACCGTGCGGGCCGCTGTGGCCGCGGGCGCCCAGATGATTGTTTCGGGTGCTGGGCTACCCTTGGCCCTCCCAAGCTACGTAGGGGATGCAGATGTGGCACTTGTGCCCATCGTGTCTTCAGCCCGAGCTCTAAGTGTCATCTGCAAACAATGGCAGCGGAAATATGGTCGCCTGCCAGACGCAGTTGTGCTGGAAGGGCCGGAAAGCGGCGGCCACCAGGGATTCAGTCCCGAACAATGCGTAGACCCAGCTTTCACTGTTGAGAACCTGCTTCCATCAGTGCTCGCGGAGCGGGACAACTGGGGGGATTTCCCGGTGCTGGTGGCCGGTGGCGTGTGGGATCGTGCCGACATCATGCGTTTCATGGCTTTGGGTGCCTCCGGTGTTCAGATGGGCACGCGATTCATCGGTACTTTCGAGTGTGACGCCCACCCCAACTTCAAAGAAACGATCTTAAAGGCGGAAGCCGAAGACATCGTCTTGATGAAGTCGCCCGTGGGGATGCCCGCGCGGGGTGTGCGCACGGCGCTGCAATTCCGCATGGAAGCAGGCACCGCCCCCAAAGTTCGTTGCGTGAGTCAATGCCTGACGCCTTGCGGCCATGGCAAGGGCGCGCTGGAAGTCGGTTATTGCATCGCTGATCGCCTGGCGGATGCCTGGCATGGTGATCGTGAGAGCGGGCTCTTCTTTTCCGGCAGCAATGGCGCACGGCTCAAGGAGATAATGAGCGTGCATGATCTTATCGAAGAGCTCACGCAGGACCCGGGTTTGCAAGGGCGATAAGTCTAATTCGCATTTGAGTATCAAAAAAACCGGATTAACCACAAAGGTCACATAGAACACAAGAAAAGCTGCTGCTTTTCTGGTTCCTAGGAGGTTTCCATGCCACTGGTTCCGCCCGCTATCCCCCCTGCGGTTGTGCTCGCGATGCCTTCTGATAAGGAGACGGTTAGCGTAGGCAAGGAAACGTTTTTCAAAGCGCTGGAACAGTGGCGCAGCACCCGTGATGCCAGCCTGAGGAATGAAAACGGATGGCTCACTTTGGTGGGACTGGATTGGCTTGCCGAGGGTGAAAATGCCTTTGGTTCGGCCCCCTCCAACCCTGTTCCCCTGCCTGAAATGAAAGCGCCCACCATGGCTGGTGTATTCATTTTAGACCATGGGGTTGTAAGTGTGAAAACAGCTCCCGGCGTGGGTGTGACCCTGAACGGAAGGCTTGTCCAAGACCAAGTAATAAAGAGCGATGCGGAGGGCAAACCAGACGTGCTCCAGCTCGGAGACCTTTCGTTCTACGTGATCAAACGGGGAGACCGCTATGGGATCCGTGTGAAGGATTCCAAAAGCCTCGTGCGGTTGGGATTCAAGGGTGTTGCTTCCTATCCCGCTGATCCCAGCTATCAAGTGGTGGCCCAGTTCGTGCCTTATGCGACGCCCAAGAACATCCAGATTCCCACAGTGTTGGATACCACGGAGACGATGCAGGCGCCAGGCTACGTGAGCTTCAAATTGAACGGCAAGGAATTGACTTTGGAGCCTGTCATCGAGGATCCAAAGGAACCAGAATTGTTCTTTATTTTTCGTGACAAAACCAGTGGGAAGGGCACCTACCCGGCGGGGCGTTTCCTATACGCGGCCATGCCTAAAGACGGAAAAGTGATTCTGGATTTTAACCGGGCTTACAATCCGCCTTGTGCCTTCACACCCTTCGCCACCTGCCCGTTACCGCCCCCGCAAAATAGGCTCCCCATTGCCGTCAAGGCCGGGGAGAAGAACTACGGGCACCATTGATTTTCTGATTGCCTGATCGACTAATCGTAAGCTGTTCACTCTTCATCGACAGCTTGCCGTAGCCAAGCTTTTGTCCGCAGCCGCTCGACGCTGATCTCGGCAAAGACCTCGATGGGAGCCTTACCTTCAAGCCCCACTTTGGGCACCACTGCAGAAGAAAAACCCAGGCGTGCGCCCTCCTGCAATCGCAAAGGAAGTTGGGCGATGGGACGCACCTCGCCGGTGAGACCGACTTCACCCATGAACAGGCTTTTCTCGGCGAGCAGACGACCTGTGGCACTGCTGGTCAAAGCCGCGATGACCGCGAGATCCGCGGCGGGATCCTCGATCTCCAACCCACCCGCCACGTTCACGTAGACATCGCGATCGT
This sequence comes from Holophagaceae bacterium, assembly GCA_025361125.1. Lineage (GTDB taxonomy): Bacteria > Acidobacteriota > Holophagae > Holophagales > Holophagaceae > JANXPB01. Next base: position 31,034 of record JANYBM010000063.1, read on the forward strand.
GCAGTTGAATGCCACCGCGCCGCTCGGCCACGGCGCAAAGCATGGCCAGACGTTGACCATCAATACCAAGGGCCGTACGGCGGGGAATCCCAAGACCCGCAGAGGCAACCAGAGCTTGGATTTCCACCACCATGGGCCGGGTGCCACTCAACACCACAGTAGCAGCACAGCCGGGCCGTGGCTCCGCATCGAGAAAAAACGGATTGCCTTCCGCAGGCACGAGACCGCGCTCGGTCATAGCGAATACGCCCAGCTCAAAGGCGGCGCCGAAGCGGTTCTTCAGGCTCCGCAGCAGGCGGTGATGATGGTGGCGGTCGCCTTCGAAGGCCAGCACCGTGTCCACCAGATGTTCCAGGACTTTAGGCCCCGCCAGACTGCCATCTTTCGTGACGTGCCCCACGAGCACCAACGGCGTCCCCGTGGCTTTGGCCCAGCGGGTGAGCAGCTGCGCGCAGCCGCGCACCTGGCTTACGGAACCAGCGCTGCTCTCAAAGTCCGGGTCGAACAGGGTCTGGATGGAATCAATGAGCAGCAAAGCTGGTTTCATGCGTTCGGCTTCTTCCAGGATGATGCGCACGTCGGTTTCAGCGAGCAGATGGATGCCTGGATTTTCGGTCCCCAAGCGCTGGGCGCGCAGCTTGATCTGCCGCTCGCTTTCTTCTCCGCTGGCATAGAGCACGAGGCCTGGCTCCATAGCGGCCCATTGCAGCACCAAGGTGGATTTTCCGATGCCGGGTTCGCCCCCCAGCAGCACCACCATGCCTGGCACGACCCCGCCGCCCAACACGCGATCCAACTCTACAAGGCCCGTGGCGGTACGCTCAGTTTCAGTGATTTCTACATCCAGAATCGCCACCGGCCCGTTGTAATGGCCTTGGGCAAAAGAGCTGCGAGAGCGCTGCAGATCCCGTTTCAGAGCTCCTCGAATTTCCTGGATGCTGTCCCAGGCACCACAATTGGTGCATTTTCCCATAGCCTTGGGGAAGCGCGTTCCGCAGGTGGTGCATTCAAAAACTGGAGTGGATTTAGCCATGCCCCAAGTCTAAGGCATTCGATTTTATTTCGCTAATAACTTATTTGATTTTTGACAACTTTTTTCAGCGATTTGGAAGGTCCTCGCTATGGTTTTAAAAGAGGTCTCGGATGAATCTTGGTAGCCGACAGAAGAACCGGCGCGCAGAGCATGAGGCCAGGTCTGCCTGCGGAGAGACCACGGCCTGAAGTAGACCCTTTCAGGCCCTTTCAATCGAACGTCAATTTACACCCTACGGGGTGTGATCCCCATTCCCCATTCTCAGGTGACTTATGATCCACACCATCATCGAACCTTTCCGCATCAAGGCCGTGGAGCCCATCCGCATGAGCACCCGGGCGGAACGTGAGGGCTGGCTCAAGGAAGCCAAACTGAATGTTTTTCTGCTGCCCGCGGAACACGTGCTGCTGGACTTCCTCACAGATAGTGGCACTGGCGCCATGAGTGCCAAGCAATGGGGCGCCATCATGGAAGGTGATGAAAGCTACGCAGGCTCCAAATCCTTTTTCCGGTTGGAAGCGGTGCTGAAGGACCTCACGGGTTACCAGCACATCATCCCCACCCATCAAGGCCGCGCGGCGGAGCGAATTCTCTTCAGTGTGGCAACGAAGAAAGGTGATCTGGTCCCCAGCAACACCCACTTCGACACCACCCGCGCCAACCTGGAATACCAGGGTGCCGAGGCCATGGACTTGGTAATACCGGAAGGACTGCAACCCCGCACCATCCACCCGTTCAAGGGCAACATTGATCTGGCCCGCGTGGAGGACTTGCTCAAGCGCGAAGCCCATCGCATTCCGTTCGGCATGATGACCCTCACCAACAACAGCGGCGGCGGCCAACCTGTGAGCCTGGCCAATTTGCGGGCCTATCGTGAGCTGTTGAACCGCTATGGCAAGCCCTTGATCCTTGACGTCTGCCGCTATGCGGAAAACTCCATGTTTATCAAATTGCGCGAAGAGGGCCAACAGAACCGCAGCGTGAAAGCCATTGCTCAGGAGATCTTCAGCCTCGCGGATGGTTGCATGATGAGCGCCAAAAAAGATGGCATGGTGAACATCGGTGGCTTTCTGGCCTTGAATCTCAGCACGTGGGTGGAAGCCGCAAAAACCTTGCTCATCCTCACAGAGGGTTTCCCGACCTATGGCGGGCTTGCGGGTCGCGATCTCGAAGCGCTGGCCGTAGGGATGGAGGAAGGCCTGGACGAGGACTACCTGCGCTACCGCCTGCGCACTGCAGAGTATATGGGCGAGAAGCTGAAAGCTGGCAATGTAGCCATCGTAGAGCCCACTGGCGGCCATGCGGTGTATTTGGATGCCAAGGATTTCCTGCCCCACCTGGGTCCCGAGCAATACCCGGCCTGGAGCCTTGCCAACGCGCTCTATCTCGAAGCCGGCATCCGCGGCGTGGAGATCGGTTCCGTCATGTTCGGCAAGCAGAACGATGATGGTACTGAGTCCTACAGCGCGATGGAGTTGGTGCGCCTGGCCTTTCCCCGCCGCATGTACACCCAAAGCCACTTCGATTACGCCGCCGAAGCCATCTGCGAATTGAAAGCTCGGGCCCATGAAGTGAAGGGTGTAAAGCTGGTCAAGCAGGCCAAATACCTGCGGCATTTCACGGCTGAATTCGAAAGCGATTGAGGTAAGAAAAGAGGTACTGCGAGGAGGGTAGCGGAGGATGAGCTGGTGATTTCCGCTCCCGCCTATCGCGCGTATACGCGCTCCTGCTCGCTCCACTCGCAGAGACGGGAACTCTCCTCCACGTGGTTGTTTTTCAAACTGCTCCGACTACTTGATGAAACGCACCACCGCGATCTTGCCATTCTTCACTTCGTAGATGGCGACGGCATGGATGGGGTCGCCGCCTGTATCCGTAACGGACTCCTCATCCAACACCCAATTTCCCACCACCATGCGTTTGATCAGCTGGCAGTGAGCTTTTGGCATCTTTTGAAAGGCGGTCAGGTAGCGGGTTCTGAAAGCCGCCATCCCGTTGGTTTGTACTTTGCCGTCAAGGCCAAGCATCTGAACGTCATCGCCGTAGGTCGCGCAAAAGGCGTCCAGGTCCCGAGCGTTGTAGGCATCCAGTTGGCGCTGGGCCAGGGCTTCGGGTCCATCAGGGATGAGTGTGGCTGGATCGAAGACGCGGCCATTGCGGACCACCTTTGCGATGCGTGAGAAATGCTTCACGCCCAGGGCAGGGTCCACTTCCAGCAGTACCAGATCCGCCAGCGCGCCGGGTAGGATGCGGCCAAGATCCGCATGACCCAGCAGTAGGGCACCACCCATCGTAGCGGCCTTGAGCACCTCCATGGGCGTCATCCCCGCAGCTTCCATCGTCGCCATTTCCCGGAAGATAGAAGGCCCATGCAAGGTGCCAATGTTCCCGGCATCGGTACCCATGGCGATGGGGATGCCAGCCTTCATGACCTTGATAAGGTTCCTTGCCAGGACTGGGTTTGGCTGGATGGGCTTGGGTGCTTCCAGCAGCTTCCGAAGGCGATCTGGCAAGGTGCTGCGGGAGAGGTGGCGCAGGTCGAAAAGCGTGCCTAGGGCGGATGGATTCCCCCAGGCGAGCTCTTCAGTACTGAAGGCGAATTGCTGGGTCGCCGTACGAGTGTAGTTCTCTGACACGATGAGCGTGGGGCAGTAAATGGCCTTACGCTCCTTCGCCAGTCGCAGAAACTTTTCGTCCACTTCCAAGTCATCCACGCTGTGCACGAGGATGTCGGCACCCTCTTCCAGGGCTGCGGTGGCTGAAGCCAGTTGCGTGGCGTGAACCGCCACGCGGAAACCCAGGTGGTGAGCCTCTTCGATGGCAGCCCTCACCACCGGGCGATTTTTCTCAATGGTTTCGACGGGTGTCACCACGTACCAGATTTTGATGAAGTCCGGTTTCCGCTCAGCCTCGCGCCGCACCAGTGCCCGGGCCTCGTCCGCTGTGGCGCACTTGATGATGGGTGGATCGCCCAGGTCCAGGGCTTCCCGGGCAATAGAAGAAATCAGTGGCCCAGCCACAGCCACGCGGGGGGCACGGTTGGAGTTCGCGGCCAGATCCCGAACTTCGAAGTTGAACATGGGTCCGCCCACGTCCGCCAGGGAGGTGACACCGCAGCGGAGGTAGCGCGCGAAGGTATCCGCCAACCCAGCACGAATCTCCTTTTGATCTTCGGCATAGGGTTGTTGGGCGCGCAGATCGAAGGCATCGGGCCGGGTGTATAGGCCGCCACTTTGGAAGAAATGCACGTGGGAGTCAATGTAGCCCGGAATAAGGAACTGGCCTTTGGCTTCCACGCGCTCGGCGCCTTCGGGAATTTTTATCTTTGAGCGCGGGCCCACCTGCTCAATACGCTCGCCCTTCAGCAGGACCACCGCATCGGGAATTCGAGTTCCGCTCGGATCCACCACCGTGGCCCCGATGATGGCCGTGATGGTTGGAGTCTGGGTTTGGGTTGGAGCTTGGGCCAGCAGGGGGAGGGCCAATAAAGAAATCAAAAGGCGCATGGAAGCTCCGGAATCGAAGTTGGGTAAGCAGGTATCGGGGTCTTACACATTGTGTGGATGATTCAGTTCAACCAGTTGAGATATATTTCCCACATTTTCCTCAGCTACCCTCAGTGCCTCACTCCAACCTAGCGCCCCGTGTACGCACTTCTGCTCGCTCGACTCCCAGGCGCGGGATCCCACCTCTGCGTGGTCGTTTTAATCTTGTCCCAGAGCCGTTGGCAAGCCATCCATGCTGAGCCGATTCTTCTCGTGGCGGTAAGTGGAGAGAGCCGATTCTCCTTTGGATTCTGCCCATTGCAGTATCTTGTCCCGCTCGGAACAGAAAGCCATGAACGGCACGCCATCTCCACAAGAAGATTGCACCCGGTCGAGGTCAACCACGATGATCTGTCGGGCGCCGGGCAGTTCTGTGAATTGGGGCAGCAGCTCATTCCACTCATTGCTTCCCTTCAGTACCGTGCGACCCTGGCCGTAGAGCCGGAGGATGAGCGGTGGCCCCTCGAACGCACAGAACATGATTGTGATCCGGCCATTCTCAAGCAAGTGGGCGGAGGTCTCGTTGCCGCTGCCAGTGAGATCCAGGTAGGCCACGCGTTCCGGGGCTAAGACCCGAAAGGCATCGCGACCCTTCGGCGAAAGGTTCACGTGCCCGTCCTGCTGCGGCGCCGTAGCTACGAAGAAGACATGCTGGCGCATGGCAAAGGCCTGCAATTCAGGTGTCAGGTGATCCAAGACTTTTCCCATGAGCTTCCCCTGCTGCCGAGGCTATCAGCCAGAACCATAAATTGGCTACGGGCGCTAGGCTATGACCGCGCAGGGCCTGCTAAACTTCATGACGTACTTCCCCGGCGATGGTGTCCGCCTCATAACCGCTCCCCGAGCTGATGACTCCTGCACTCTATGTGGAGCGGCGTCATGGGCACACTGAAACCTAGGTTGGGCTGGACCGCTTGGGATATAGGCATGGGCTCGATGGTGGGCGTGCTTTCGGGCGCGGCATCGGCAGGATTTCTCTGGCTGCTGGGACACACCATCCGCCTCCGGCAGGAACATCTATGGCTGCTGGCGTTGCTGCCGCTGTTCGGGCTCATCTCAGCCTTTCTTTACCGGCGCTTCGGGAAGGAATCAGAAGGTGGTGGAGCACTGATCCTGGATGAAGTCCTTGAATTCAGGGGCCGTGTGCGCTCGCGCCTGGCGCCGCTGGTGCTCATTGGCACGCTACTCACCCATCTCGGTGGTGGCAGCGCGGGCCGCGAAGGCACGGCAGTGCAAATGGGCGCGAGCCTGGCGCGTTCGCTGGGCAAGCTGCCTTTTGCCTGGTTGCGCTTGAACAATTCGCGGCAGCGATTGCTGCTCATGGCGGGTGTTTCCGCCGGGTTCGGATCCCTGTTCGGAACCCCTGCGGCAGGGGCGATTTTCGGCATGGAAGTCATCGCCATCGGCAAGCTTCATTATGAGGGCATCGTCATTTGCGCGGCGGCTTCTATGGTCGCCAATTGGGTCTGCCGGGCCTTTGGCGCTCACCCCATTCGATATATGGTCGCAAGTCCGGAATTCACGGGATCGCTGGGCTTCAAGGTGGCGCTGTTCGCGGTGCCTGTGGCCCTTACTGCAGCGGTATTTTCGGAGTTCTCCCATTGGTTAGCTACCTGGACGAAGGCAAAATTCGCGGATCGGTGGATGCTGCGGCCTCTGGCGGGCGGTATCGTGGTCATCGCTTTGTTCCTGGTATTGCGTGAGGATGGCTACCTGAACCTTGGCCTACCTTTTCTCGATAGCATCTTCCTACAGGGTGCTTCCGTGGTTCCGTGGGCTTTCGCGGCGAAACTCCTCATCACGTGCGTGACCCTTGGTTTCGGTTTCAAGGGCGGTGAAGTGACGCCGATCTTCGTCATAGGTGCCCTGCTGGGCGCGACCCTTGCTCCGGCGCTCCACGTGCCCATTCCCTTCCTCGCGGCCATCGGCTTCATCACCCTGGCCGCCGCCGCCAGCAACACCCCCCTGGCTTCCATGGTCATGGGCATCGAACTCTTCGGCGCGGCTTTCGCGGGGCCTTTGGTGATCTCATGTTTCCTGGCCTACGTGCTGGTTGGGCACCGAGGCATCTATGGCGGGCATCGCATCCAAACGATGAAGCATGGGGGGGGATAATCTTGATGGCAGAAGAGCGATGGTTGAACCGCACGGTGTGGGGCATGGCCTTCACAAGTTTCCTGTCAGATCTGGGTCACGAAGCGCAAAGCACGTTGCTGCCCTCGTTCATGGCGGCGCTGGGTCTTCCTCCGGCGGCATTGGGGGCGGTGGAAGGAATCGCCGATGCGGCATCCAGTTTCATGAAGCTGGGTGCGGGCTGGTTTTCGGATCGCATCGGCAAGCGCAAGGGCCTGGTGGTGTTCGGTTATGCAGCCACGGGATTGGCCTCAGGTTTCATCGCCCTGGCTTCCGGGTTCCCACTTATCTTGTTCGGCAAATTTTTCGGGTGGCTGGGCCGTGGCGTCCGGGGACCATTGCGCGATGCCATCCTCACTGACAGCATTCCGGCGGACGCGCGGGGCAGGGCCTTCGGTTTCCACCGCGCGGGAGACACGCTAGG
>JANYBM010000068.1 GCA_025361125.1 Holophagaceae bacterium
CGCCCACACCAGGCTCCGCGTGAATCACCCCGCTGCCCACGTTGAACCAGTGGCTCTGCACGGCCACGCCCAAATCCCCGGTTACCGGATCGCGGGCCACGATGGAGAAGGTGTGGACGGGGCGTTGGGCGCGGGGCGGCGGTGATTGGGCCAGGAGAGAAAGGCTGGCGGTGGTGATCAAGTAAAGGTAGCGCATAAGGACTCCTGAAGACGTCTCCAGAGCCTACCGCAGCTGCCCAGCTACCCATAGCACCAGTGCTGCATCCGCCCATAGGTGAGTGAGCAGCGCGATTCCAAGGCCTCCCGAACGACGGGCGCTCAGGACCCACAGTGTGCCCACCGCAGTGGGGAGTAGGAAGGATGGTAGGGCCCACATCCAGCCGAATTGCAGCAGCCCCGCGATGCCATGGTGCAGACCGAACGCGGCTCCGTGAAGGTAAGCAGGCCAAGGTTTTTGGCTTAGAACAGTGCCGCGCCAGAAGGCTTCTTCAATGGCGACGTTGAAAATAAAGGAATAGACGGCCCAAGCCACGAGCCCGCCAGGCCAATGGTTCACGAGTTCAGCGACCTGGCCTCGCGGAAAAAACGCTATGGGCGGGAGCAACAGGATGAGCGGAAGCAGCGCGAAGGCAATCAGAATTGGAATCCAGGCGCGGCCAACCTGTCCCCATTTCAAGGGTCCGCGCAGCCCCACCAGGCATATAAGATGGTAGGCCAGCACGGCGGCCCAGGAATGTCCTGGCCAGAGCAGCCGGGCGGCACCGATGACCAGGGCCGGCAGCCACCACGGGATGCGGAGCATGGCCTACAGCGAGGCTATCAGGGCTTCAAACGCCGCGGGGATGCCCCCGGGTCTAGTACCGCCGCCCTGAGCCAAATCCTTCTTCCCGCCGCCCCGACCGTCAATGTGCGGAGCCATCAGTTTCAATAGTGCCCCGGCATCGGCGTTGAGTCCCGAAGATACGGAAACAAGCATGGCCAGCTTGTCTTCGGCAACTTTCGAAGCCATGGCGATGATGGCATTCTGATGGCGCGTGCGGACCTGATCCATCAATTCCCGCAGCGCATTGCCTTCCAGCCCATCCACGCTTGCGGTGACCACGGTGAAGCCATTCACCTGCTCCACCTTCTCAGCGCTTCCATTACCACTGGCTGCTTTGAGCTTGGCTTCCTTTAATTCCCGTTCGAGTTGGGCAATGAGTGTGTCTTTGATTTGAAGCAAGGTTCCCAGCGATTCCCTGGCGGTATTGGCATGACGGGACAAGGAAGTGAGCAATGCTTCATCTTGTTGCAGCAGTTCCAAGGTGGCTGCCCCCGCCACGGCTTCGATGCGGCGCACACCACTGGCCACGGCACTTTCTCCGGTGACTTTCACCAACCCGATTTCACCAGTATTGGCCACGTGGGTACCGCCACAGAGTTCAACACTGAAGCCAGGCACTGACATCACGCGAACGCGATCACCGTATTTCTCGCCGAACAAAGCCATGGCGCCGGTGGCGATGGCTTCGTCAATGGGCATCTCGGCCAAGTGGGTTGGTTTGGAGAGTAGGATCTGCTCATTCACCAGGCGCTCAATCTCTGCCATCTGCTCCGGCTCGATGGGGGCGAAATGGTTGAAGTCGAAACGCAGATGATCTGCATCCACCACTGAACCCGCCTGTTTTACATGGGTGCCAAGGACTTCGCGCAAGGCTGCGTGGAGCAAATGGGTGGCCGTGTGGTGGGCCCGGATGCGCGCGCGGCGGTCGGGATCCACCACAGCGTGGAGGGATTCTCCTTCCTTTAGCTTTCCAGTTATCTTTACTTTATGAAGATTTCGCTTGGCTGCGGGCGCTGAGCAATCCAGGACCTCCGCCGCACCGCCTTCAAAGCGCATCATCCCAGTATCACCAACCTGGCCTCCTCCCAAGGCATAAAAAGGTGTGCGGTCCAGCAGGACGGATCCCTCGCCGGAAAGCGAGGCTACCAGATGGTTGGCTGAGTCGAAAAGGGCCAGCACTTTGGAATCGGATTCCGTTGTCTGGTAGCCCAGGAATTCTGTGGGCGGCAATTCCGCCAGCATGGCGAAATCACCGGAAAGTCGCTGGTCGTGCGACTTCAGTGCGGCACGGCCTTTGGCTTTCTGCTCATCCAACGCTTTCTGGAATCCAGCCAGGTCGCAAGCGATCTCACGTTCGCGGCACCAATCCTCCACCAGATCCACCGGGAAACCGAAGGTGTCGTAAAGCTTGAAGATGTCCGTGCCTGATAGGCTCCCGTGGCTCACATCACAGGCTTCCAATTGCTTCAAGCCCGCATTGAGTGTCACGGAGAACTGCTGTTCTTCGCGTTTAAGCGTCTTGGAAATCCGGGATGCCTCGGAATTCAGCTCCGGATAGGCATCGCCCATCGCTTCCACCACCGAAGGCACCAGACCCGCAAAGAAAGTTCCTTCAATGCCCAGCTTCTTTCCGAAGCGGAGGGCCCGGCGCACGATCTTGCGCAGGACGTAACCGCGTCCCTCGTTGCTGGGCACGACGCCATCGAAAGTCATGAAGGTCGCCGCGCGGATGTGGTCCGCGATGACCTGCGAAGCGGTGCGGTTGGTGTGCTCCGCGCGGTCCACGGGCTTCACCTTCGCCGCGCTCCAGATCGCCTTGAAAATCGGTTCGAATAGATCGATCTCGTAGTTGCTGTCCTTACCCTGGAGGATGGATGCTGTGCGCTCCAGGCCCATGCCGGTGTCGATGCTGGGCTTGGGCAGGGGCGAAAGATTCCCTTCGGCATCGCGCACGTACTGCATGAAAACTAGATTCCAGATCTCCATGACCCGATCACCCTCGCCGTTGGGTTCAGCATCGCCCGGATAGCGCTCGCCGCGGTCGTAGAAGATTTCAGAGCAGGGTCCGCAGGGTCCCGTGTCTCCCATCTGCCAGAAATTGTCTTTCTTGCCGTAGCGCCGGATCCGCTCGGGTGCCACGCCGGCAGCCTTCCAGAGTGCCTCGGCCTCGGTGTCCGGAGGGAGACCGCCTTCGCCATCGAACACCGTGACCCAGAGGCGGGAGGGATCAATGCCAAGCTTGCCCTCACCAAGCGGCCCTGTCACAAGGTCCCAGGCAAAATGAATGGCGTCCTCCTTGAAATAATCGCCGAAGGAGAAATTGCCCAGCATTTCAAAAAAGGTGTGGTGGCGCGCCGTGAAGCCGACCTGATCCAAGTCATTGTGCTTGCCGCCGGCGCGGAGGCATTTCTGGCTCGATGCCGCTCGCGTGT
>JANYBM010000069.1 GCA_025361125.1 Holophagaceae bacterium
ATCATCGGCATCATTTCTGCCATCGCCATTCCCGCCCTGCTCAGCCAGCGTGCCCGAGCCCGTGACAAGGCCGGCATCTCCAACATGGTCAGCATGATTGATGATGGTGTGGGTCAGTATGACAAGGCGAAGGAAGCCGGCAACGCTTCTACCGCCATCACCACCATCCTGGGCTCATATTTGAAGGCCACGCATCCTGCGGCCAAGGACAAGAATCCTTGGAATACAGCGACGGGTGCTTATGTTTCACAATTTACGGCCGGAACACCCGGAACTAAATCCACTTTCCTTGCCAGCATGACATCGCCGGCTTCGCTGGGTCAGGTGCATATGTACATCGCCTACCCCACTACGTCCAAGGGTGGGTGGCTGGGTGGTGTGGTCAAAGTTCAGAACTTGATTGACAGTTCCACCGTTGTTCGCAAGGCCACTGCTATCGAGTAGGTCGATCAACACGTCCAGGTTTGTCATACTGAAGGGAGGGGGTTTTCCCCTCCCTTTTTTTGTCTGATATTCTCTCCCCCCAATAAGGCTACCCAAGATCATGCTTCCCACCCGCATACGCCCCACCCGTATCCTGGCTCTTTGCCTTGTCGGACCCCTATTCCTGCTGCTACTGCTCATTCTGGCCTATTTGCACATCAGGCTGGCCAAGGCCGGAATAGGCGGGTGGATACAGGAGTCCCTTGGCTATAAGCCTATCAAGACTTTTGGTATTCAATACGCCCTTAGGATCCTTATACCAATTTATTTTGCAGCGGGCATCACAGCTTGGCTCAGCACGCTCTTCCCTGGCTTGTTAACCCGCCAAAACTGGATCAAGGAATGGAAGGGTCGGGAGGTATCGGCCTTCGGATTCTCAGCCTTGCTCTGGATGCACCTCGTCTTGTGGTGGCAGGTTCCCACAACCCTTTGGACTCTGCCGGGATTACGGAATGTCCCTTTTTGGCTGTTGCTACCTTTGCTCGCAAGTTTAGCACTGGCATACCCTTTGACTTGGTTGATCCACCAAAAAACCTCTGGGTATTTGCGCCGAGCAACCACTCTTGCCTGCTGGATTGTGCTTTGGTCGAGCTTGGCGTATGCGCCCCAATGGCTGCCTCGGGTTAAGCCCATGTCCAGAGGAGGAGAGCAACCTTGCAAGGTCCTGTTCCTGGGAGTGGATGGGCTGCGCTCGGACACTTTCCTGGCCCGTTCTGGGTCATTCAAGGGTATTCGCTATGAGAATGCTTACACCGTGATCCCAGCCACGCGAATGCTCTGGCACATTCTCTGGGGCGGGGACCCGATGACCTATACGATCGGCCACGTAGCCCCATCGACCGAGGAGTTCGAACATCCGCACGACCTGACCCTATTACGGGATGCGAAGGCCAAAGGCTGGAAGCCAAGGTTCTATATAGATGACGGCGGAACCATCGGGACCGTAGGCCGCCATATGGATTTTGATGATGTGCTGATGCCCGCTACGGGCTGGGAGAATTTTGTCAATTCCAACTTGGCCGCTAGCTTCCCACTCTATGCCGTCTGGGAGAATTGGTTCAAGCCCTTCCCCACCACAAACCCTTGGGCTTCCATGGACGAGGGTCTGAAGGAAGCCTTGCGCCTGGGGCGTGGTAGTGGCTGGGTCATGTTTCACACTTGTCTGGCCCACGAGCCCATTTTCTTGACGCGGCAAGAATTGCAAAGTACAGGCCGCTGGTGGACCTTGGCTCCAATGAACTACGAACCAATTGTTCACATCGGTCAAGTTACCAACAAAGATATCGCAAGACCAGATCCACGGACCAACCCCTTCAAGAGCTACGAGATCCGCATGGCCAGCATCCTGAAGGCGTGGGAACCCATCTGGAATGCCCTTGATCAGGACCCGCAGTACAAAGGTGCTACCCGTGCGTTGTTCTCTGACCACGGGGAACGGTTCCATAATGTAACGAATGGTTTCCAACTTCAGGGGGCTCACGGCTTCAACCTGGATCCATGGGAATGCCGCGTGGCTATGCTCATGGCTGGCCCAGGCTTCACGGATAAAGTCGATCCAAAACCAAGAGAGGGAACCATCAGTCTCCTGGGACTGAGGGATGGCGTACGCCGCCTCCTTTCAGATCAGGGATCCTTCGATTCGGCCTTTTTTGAGGGATGCGAAACCATTGCCCCCATTCGCTATCACACCCTGGCCACGTCAGCCTTTGGTGAGGACCCAGTGAAATTCCGCTCGGAACCTGAGAAGAACCTGGCGATAAGCACCTATATCGCCCCGGGAGGGATCTGGTTCACCAAATACGACAAGAGTGCGGTGGAGCGTGCCAAGGATGCCAGCGTGGCCTTCGCCAAGGGTCCAGATTTGCACCTATTCAAACCCTTGGTAGGGGGGGGGGCGAAGGCATTTCACTACCGGAAATATGAATTCATTTCTGTACTTGATATTGATGAGAAAAGTTTTGAAAATGAAAAACGGAACGTCGAATCTCTACTGACTCAGGGAAAATAGCGGTGAGATTTAGTCAGCTTTAATGGAACAGCCCCCGAATTTGGGGGCTTTTTTTTCTAACATGAACTGCTAGCTAATTTTTCTGGTATGCGGTGATACCGACCGCTCCGGAACCCGTGAGCTGTCGGCCCGCTTGATCGGTTTGAATCACGATGGCATTGCCCATTTTCGGATCCTTGACATTCAGCAGGTAGGCGAGACCACCGTTGGTTACGATCACATCAAAATCCATCTTGCTGGCACCCTTGACCACAAATCCCGGAGCAGGATTTGTAGCCGAGGAGGGCGTAGCACCAGCAGCAGTCCAACTGTACGTGGCAGAGGCGGCGTAAACCCCTATTTCAGACTTGCGCGTTTCCAGGGCCATGCGCAACACCTCGGCGTTGGCTTTGGCATCGCCAATGATGCGGGCCCGGCGCCGTTGACTCAAAAAGGAGGGGATTGCGATGGCGGAAATGATCCCGATGATTGCTAGGACCAATAGCAATTCTATAAGACTGAAACCCTGTTGTTCCGAGGATGCTCTTTTGGTATTCAGCTTCATCCTACGCCTCCCCGGCAGCAGTGACCCTGTAAGTAATGCAGGTAATGCAAAAATGATGCGGGACCGAACCCTTCAATCCTTTCCAACCACGTTGGCGAGCTGGAAGATCGGCATGTACATGGCCACGACAATGAAGCCGATGATGCCGCCCAACATCGCGATCATGACGGGTTCCATCAAACTAGTCATGCCAGCCACCGCGTTATCCACTTCGTCCTCATAAAAATCAGCCACCTTGGAGAGCATGGCATCCAGAGCGCCCGTGGCCTCGCCCACTCCCACCATTTGCACAACCATGGGAGGAAAAATCTTGGTCTCGGCCAAGGGGGTCGCAATATTGCGCCCTTGTTCCACTGCCTCTTTGGCCTTTAATATTCCATTTTGAACCACCTGATTACCGGAGGTTCGGGCAGTGATATCCATACCTTCCAGAATGGGTACGCCTGAACTGATAAGCGTCCCGAGTGTCCGGCAGAATCGAGCAACGGCCACCTTCAATAGAATATCGCCAAGCACTGGGATCTTGAGGGTGATCGCATCTATCTGTAACTTTCCCGCAACTGTCCTGTAGTATTGCCTGATTCCAAAATAAATCAGCACGGCGAAGGCTATCACGATGTATGAATAGCGGATCAGGACGTTGGATATACCGATGCAGATGCGGGTTGGTAAGGGTAACGTCGAACCAAGCCCTTCGTACATGGCACTGAAGACCGGGATGACCTTTACCATGATGATCACTACCACGATCAGCGCGATGCTGATGACCGCGATGGGATAGATCATGGCGCTTTTTACTTTGGCGGTAAGTTTGACGGCCTTCTCGATATACCCTGAAAGTCTTTGCAGAATCACGTCGAGGATGCCACCTGTTTCACCCGCGCCGACCATGTTCACGTAGAGGTCATTAAAGGCTTTGGGATGTTTGGATAGGGCGGTCTGGAGTGTCGCGCCCTGCTCAACATCTTGACGCACGGCTGCGATGATTTTCTGGAAGCCTTTATCCTCTTGTTGGGCCCCAAGGATCTCAAGACATTGGACAAGAGGTAGACCGGCATCGATCATTACACTGAATTGACGGGTGAAAATCGCCAAGTCCTTCTGGTTGACCTTGCCAAAACTCTTGGTACCCGCGGATTGTTGCGCCTTGATGGAAATGATCTGGATGCCATTTCGCTTTAGCGTCACTGAGGCAGCGTCTTTGCTGTCAGATACGATGAGGCCCTCTTGGACCTCGCCCAATCTATTCTTACCTTTCCATGCGAATGCAGGCATCGGGAACCTCGTTTATGGGTGGCTGGACATTGCTTGGATCAGCATAGAGTGAAGCATTGATATTGGAAAGGGTTGGGCAAAATTAACCCGGCTGGTACTGAGCATCGCTTAGGAGTATTTAATGTTGGGATTTCTGCCGCCAAGGAGGCCACCGAGCCCACCGGCTTTGGGTGGCGGTGCCTGAGGCGTCATATTGACGGTGCCAACTCCTCGATTGATGAGTTCCCGCAATTCATCGTTATTGCTGGAGAACTCATTGGCCATTTCCTGCGTAATCTCTCCTTTGATCACCAGCTCCGCAAGGCTCTGATTGAAGGTCTGCATCCCAAACTTGATCTGGCCGGTTTGCATGGAACTGTAGATCTGGTGAACCTTGTCCTCTCGAATCAGATTCCGGATGGCCGAGTTGGGAATCATAACCTCCAGTGCCAAAGCTCGGCCCTTTCCACTGGCTTTGGGAATGAGACTTTGGCAAACGACACCTTCGAGTACTAGGGAAAGCTGAGCCCTAACCTGGCTCTGTTGGTGACTGGGGAACACGTCAATGATGCGATTGATTGTTTGGGTGGCTGAGTTTGTGTGAAGCGTTCCAAAGGTTAAATGCCCCGTCTCAGCGATAGTGAGGGCCGATTCGATGGTCTCCAGATCGCGCATCTCGCCCACCAGCACCACATCAGGATCCTGGCGAAGGGCCGAACGCAACGCCTTCTTGAAGCTGTGGGTGTCGGCGTGGATCTCCCGTTGATTCACCAGGCTGCGCTTGTGTTTGTGAACGTACTCCACCGGGTCCTCGATGGTAAGAATGTGCAACGGCTCGTCGGTGTTGATCTTGTCCACCATGGCGGCAAGGGTGGTGGACTTGCCGGAACCGGTCACACCGGTCACCAGCACAAGTCCCCGGGGCTTGTCGCAAAGACTCTGGATGGCTGGCGGCAGGCCTAATTGCTCAAAGGTGCGGATGTTTTCGGGGATGGTGCGGAAGACCCCAGCGGTTGCGCCGCGCTGATTGAACACGTTAGCGCGGAACCTGGCGATGCCCTGTAGGCCAAAGGAAAAATCCACTTCCAAATCTTCTTCAAGCCGGTGTTTCTGCTGGTCGGTCATCACGCCATAGCAGAGCCAGCGGGTCTGGGTCGCATCCAAAGGCGGGAGTTTCAAGGGAACCATGCGGCCATCAATGCGGATCTGGGGCGCGGATTCCGTGGTGATGTGAAGGTCCGTGCCACCGTATTCGACCATTGTCTTCAGGAGTTGCTGGAGGGGAACTACGTAATTGGCATCGGCCATTTCATTCCTCGCATCGGAGCCAAGGGGCTGGGTGAATGTGACGGTTAGACGACTGTTTCGCGAACGATTTCCTCGATGGTAGTGACTCCATCCAATACTTTGCGACAACCGCTTCGGCGCAAGGTGATCATGCCCTCTTTGATGGCCTGTTCGCGAAGCTCGATGGCCGATGCTCCGGTCAACACCATGTCTTTCAAGGTCTCGGACATTTCCAGAACTTCATAGAGCCCCACACGGCCTTTGTAGCCCTTCTTGTGGCAGATTTCACAGCCCTGACCATGCATGATTTTCAGACGACCGATTTCTTCATCGGTGAACCCGACTTTACGCAGCGCTTCTGCTGGAGGTACGGTGGGGTCCACCGCCTTGCAATTGGAGCAGATTCGACGCACCAATCGCTGCGCGCAGATCACGTTCACCGAGGTGGCGACCAGGAATGGCTCCACACCCATGTTCATCAAGCGGCTGATGGTGCTCGCCGCATCGTTGGTGTGGAGGGTGGAAAGCACCAAGTGCCCGGTGAGGCTTGCTTTGATGGAAATTTCCGCCGTTTCGAAATCTCGAATCTCTCCAACCAGAATGATATTGGGATCTTGGCGGAGGAAGGAGCGCAGCGCGGCTGCGAAATTGAGGCCGATCTGTTCTTTCATTTGAACCTGGTTGATGCCGGCGAAATTGAATTCAACTGGATCTTCGGCGGTCATGATGTTCACGTCCGGCTGGTTCAGTTTCGCGATGGAAGAATACAGCGTGTTGGTTTTGCCTGAGCCCGTGGGACCCGTGACCAGCACCATTCCATAGGGTTTATCAATCTGTCGGTTCCACTGCTCCAGGCTTTCCGGCTCAAATCCTAATTTGGTGAGATCCAGCATGAGCGAATCATTATCAAGCAGTCGCATCACGATCTTTTCGCCGAAAAGGCAAGGGAGTATCGAGACCCGGTAATCAATGGTCTTTTGCCGACCTTGGAGGTTGACCCGCAGCTTGATGCGGCCATCCTGGGGCAGCCGCTTTTCAGCAATATTGAGCTTTGCAAGAATCTTGATGCGTGAAGTGAGGGGGTCCTTCAACTTGAGATTCGGCCGCATGACCTCCATGAGAAGGCCGTCAATGCGGAAGCGGATTCGGTAGCTTTTTTCGTAAGGCTCAATGTGGATGTCGGAAGCACCTTTGCGGATGGCATCAATGAGCACCATGTTCGCGAGCCGCACCACCGGGGCATCCTCGCTCATCTTGCTAAGGGCGGCGACATTGATGTTGTCGCCATCTTCCTCATCCAAGGTGTCGTACTCGGTGTCCGCGTCCATGTCCTCTTCAAAGGACTTCAGATCCAGGGCTTCATCCGGTGCTTCATCGAAATTGAACGGCGACGAGACCGGGGCCTGGGGTGCCGCTGGGGCGGGCGCACCACTCATCCCCCGGCTGATCGAAGGGTTGTCTTCGCGCAGCTTCAACCCGCTGGAGCCGCCATAGTAGCGCTCGATGGCCCGCGCCAAGCCTATCTCGGATGAAACCACCGGGTCCACGTTGTAACCCGTGTGAAAGCGCACATCGTCCATGGCGAAGATGTCGGTGGGGTCCGACATGGCCAGGGTGAGGACGTTCCCGGAGCGCTGAAGCGGCAAAACTTTATGTTTGTGCGCCAATTCAGAAGGGACCAGGGCGATCACCGCTGGATCAATCGCCGGCCACTGATCCAGATCTGCCGCGGGTACGCCATATTGCATACCTAGAAAACTGACGATGTCCTGGTCCGAACAATACCCCTGCCGCACAACGATGCTGCCGAGCTTTCCCCCGTCCCTGCGTTGGAACTTAATGGCCTCTTCAAGTTGTTCGGGTGTGATGAGTTGGGATTTAACCAACATGTCACCGAGCTTGGTAGCCACGGAATTCCTCCAGAGGGGTTTGCCGAGTGTAGCACTGCTAGGATTTTACCGTTCAGGTGTCCCTAAAGTTTGGGTTGCCAAGCTATCCTAGTTCCATGTCCCAAGAAAAGACACCAAGTCAACGTCTCCAAGAGGTCAGGTCCCTGATCCGGGAGAAGGGACTTTCCCGGCAGGACTTGGCTTTGTTGGATGACATCTTCCGAGCGGGCTCGGGAGACCTGTCACCATTGATCGAATCCAACCCCAACGGGGTTTCGGTTGCGGTTCGAGAACTCCAAAACCTCGCTAAATTGAGACGTTCCTTTGGGCTTTTCCTCGCCTTCCTGAATCGATTTTCTGACAAAAACCTTGGAGAAGTACGTCCCGCCATGGGTCTGGTGTTGACTCATACGCTGGCCCGGCTGGGATATTTGGCTGAGGCTGCCCACGAAGAATTACTGCTCGTGAATGAAGAGCCGGAATGGATTGCTCATCTGCTGGGGCTCTCGGCTTCCTTGCGGACCATGTCCACATTCATGGGTTCGGACGGCCAGCCGCAGCTCCGGGAGCATTGGGCAGCTTTTCTGGCAGAGCGAAAGGATCAATTCAGGGAGTTGTTTGGCGCCCTGGGCACCGCCGAGGCCGGCCCTGATTTGGTGAATCGCCTTAACGCCCAAATGAAAATCCTGAATCGTAGCCTGCAGTGCGAAGGCGGAAGGCCCACTGAAGCTCTCCGGAAGCTCGCCGAGATTCTTGAGAGTGCGGTGCCAGTAGCCACCCGTGAGCGTATTGAGCCCCTGCAGCTTGTTCAGCATGTCATCGCCAGTCTCCGCATGACTTTACTGCGCCCATTGGACCGGGGCTTCTATTGGCCCGCCCTTGAACAGGTGCGCGGTAGTCTTCAATGGCTTTGGAATCACTTGGGCTGGACCCTACCTCGCGTGGAGGATGGACTGCTGGAAAAATCACTGCCCGCAGACGTCCGGCGATTGTTGAAGCAGATGAAGAAAGATCATCCAGCCGCCTTTCTGGTGGTGGCCAGAGCCCTGGCAAGTCATTTGGCGTTATCTAGCCTTGCCGAATCCATGGAGCCTGCGGCCAATGCGACCGCGAGTGAACGGTATGCGATGACCCCGATCTATTACGTCATGGAAGCCGAGCTGGGCCGCCTGGCGGAGCGAGTCTATCATCCACGCTCGGCGGAGTTGCTGCCCAAAGGTAGTGAGGAGCAACTGCTGCTGGGGGCATTTCTCCGCCAGGCAGTCCTAAGCCTTTTGCAAGATCAAAGCACCATCCGCGGCCTCCTGCAACAAGCCCTCGCCCAGAATGACGTGGACCAGTTGGCTCAGGTCTTCGATAACTTAAAAGCTTTGCTTTTGAACCACCAGCGCCAACTGATGGGCGATCTGGTTGGCCTTTTTTCCGCAGAACTTCGCCAGCGATTATTCCCGGATTCACCTTCGCTCACCGAGGAGGGCGACCGCCTTCGCCAACGACTGCACCGGCTCTGGGAATACTTGGACCCCATGCTGAACAAGCTGGAGTTGAATCTTGAATTGAAAGACTGGCCGCGGCTGGCATTGTCTCTTTCCCAAACGCAATTCCAAGTAGCGTCCTTTAGGCGGAGCCCCGAATTTCTCCTGATCCGCACACCGGACCGCCACGAATTCGAACGTATTTCCGCGGCCATGTATCGCAGCCTGGACGATCCCGAAAACATGGAACGATCCCTTCAAGACGCGACAGAGCTTGCCAGTGAAATGCTGCGCTTTCTCGAGCAGTTTTTGCTTCGCATCAACGCCCGGGTTCCCCTCATCCGCCATGACCTGACCATTTCCCGGGAAGCGCTCAAACTATGCGAGCAGATTGATACGGCCTTGAAAGAGGGTCCAGATCGGACCCGCCTTGCCCACAAGCTCATTCAAACCACCAAGCGGCTCGGGGTCCGAGATCCACAAGCCCTCGCGCTACTCCGGCGCTGGGTGCGAACCGAGCGCGGCGCCAAGGATTCCACGGCCCCGCTAAGGATGCTGGGATCTCACCTTGAACGCCTTTCCATGCGTCTCGACGCTGCCCTGAACTGATGCTCCATGACCTACATCCACTGGCTAGATGTGCATCCCGCTGCTGGGGCCGAAGACCTTAAAGCCGGTTTATCCCAGTGGGGCTTTTCGCAGACAACCAAGCTCGAAGGTGCCACCTTGCTGGTAGTGGCTGACAAACCCGATCCACGCTGGATCCCTGAAAAGGCTACGGCTGTATTGTGGTGGGTGAAGGACGGAACCCCCGAGCAGACCAGCGCTGTGCTAGCCCAGCGTGCGGGCTGGGTGATTCGGCAATCCGCGCCTCTCAATGAAGTCCGGGATGCGCTGCTCTACCTCGAAGGCCGCATCATGGATACGGATGGCTGGCTCAGACAACTCATGCACTTGGCTACGCTTGATGAGCTTCTAAGACCCGTGCTGGTGCAGTGTCTGAGGTTATCCGGCGCCAGTGCGGGGGCCATTTGGCTGCGGAAGGATGAAGCTTATTACCAGCGAGCCGGAGCCGGATTCGCTGAGGCTCCATTGAGCCAAACAGAAGCCAATCGGCTGGTGGAGTCTGGTGACGCCATTGCGATTTGCCCGCCTGAGAATATTGGCCTGCTGCGATTGCGGAATCCAGAAAAAGGCACCAGCGGAACGTTGGAATGGCTGCGGGAACTGGAACCGCTGTTGCTCAATGCCTGGAATCTCGAGCACAGCCGTGAACTGTCGTTCAAGGACGACCTCACGGTGGCGCAAAATCGCCGTTGTCTTGAAGCAGAACTGCCTGAAGTGATCCGTGACGCAGCGGCCAAGTCGGAATCGGTGGCCCTTCTGTTCTTGGATGTTGACAACCTGCGAATGCTCAACAGCCAGTTCGGACATCCAACCGGCAGCAGAGTACTAGAGACCGTCGCGCTTGAAGCCCGGCAACTCATGCGCGCCCAGGACAGGCTTTACCGCTATGGGGGTGATGAGTTCTGCATTCTCATGCGGAGCACCAATTCAAAAGGTGCGGCCATCCTTGGCGAACGGCTCATCGAAGCCCTCGCAGCCAGCAGTTTGGAGGAAGCTGAACATCTGGTACCCATATCCCTGAGTGTCGGCATCGCGTCCTTTCCATCCCATGCGGATGGAGCCGACACCCTTATCGAAAGATCCGACAAGGCCCTCCTGAAAGCCAAAAACCTTGGAAAAGGCAGGGTCGTCATTTTCGATGGAACGTGATCTGGCCGTAGGCGCTGGGTTGTAGCCTGTTGGAAGACGCAGTCCTTATTTTTTATTCTTCTTACTTTTTTTTGAGTGCCCGCCAAAGACCTTTGCCAGTAAGCCTTCTTCGGCATCCGCTGCGGGGTTTTCATCCTCGCTCTGAAGGGAATCCAGAAGTTGCCGCGTCAGAGCTTCCTGTTCATCGGTCAACTTTTTGGGCACCGCCGCACGGATATGAAGGTAAAGGTCGCCTCGGCCGTTGCCGCGAGTGCGCGGCACGCCAGCATTCACGAGTTTCACCACCGTATCCGACGGCGTACCGGACTCCAGCTTGATGTGATCCTCACCATAGAGGGTTTCAATTTTGAGTTTCCCTCCTAATGCCAGCAGAGGCCACGGCACCTCCTGCTTGGCATGCAGATCAACACCATCGCGCTGATAGCGGGAATCCTCCTGCACATCGCACACGATATAAAGATCGCCACGAGGGCCACCGGCAGTACCCGCTTCCCCCTGCCCCGCCAGCCTGAGACGCATGCCGCGGTCCACGCCGGCGGGTACTCGGAAGGTCACGTTGCTGCGCCGTTGGATGCGGCCTTGCCCTCGGCAGGTGCCACAGGGGCTCGGAATGATTTTGCCTCGCCCCTCGCAACGCGGGCAGGGCATCGCCATCTGAAAAAAACCCTGGCGCATGGCCACTTGGCCGGTACCTCGGCACTGTGGACAAGACTGGGGGTTGGTGCCGGACGCGCAGCCATTGCCACCACAGGTATCGCAACTCTCCAGGCGAGGCACCTCGATCTGCTGATTCTCCAACCCGAAAACCGCGTCCCGGAATGGAATTCGGAGGGTGTATTGAAGGTCAGATCCTGGTTCCCCTTGCCCCGATCGGCGGCGCTGCCCGCCCCCAAAGGCCTCGCCAAACAGGCCCCCGCCAAAAAAGCTGCCGAGAATGTCCTCGAAGCCGGCGAATTGCCGGGGATCAAACTGAAAGGACTGGCTACCGCCATTGCCGCCAAGGCCCGCATGGCCAAATTGGTCATAGGTCTTGCGCTTCTCAGCATCTGAAAGCACACCGTAAGCTTCAGCGGCTTCTTTGAATTTCTCCTCGGATGCCTTATCCCCCGGATTCTGATCCGGGTGGTGCTGCATGGCCAGCTTACGGTAAGCCTTTTTTATTTCATCAAGAGAGGCGGAGCGGTCAAGGCCCAACACCTCGTAGTAGTCCCGTTTCATGAAATCAGATTAACCTATCCAAGGCGCCAGAGGAAACGCTCCAGCCGCCTAATTCCCAGCGTTTCCGCCTTCACCATCCAAAGCCGACATCATGGCCTCACTGGCTGCTAGCACCGCGTCTGTCAGAAGTTTTTGGGCTTCCAGAAGATCGCCTTCACTGTTCCGAAGCAGATCAACGTCCTTATCAGCGACACCCGACCGCACCTTGTTGAGGATTTCCCGAACGAATTCCTGCTTTTCCGCCGCCAGGTATTTGCCACAATCAATGAAACTCTTGTCGCATGAAAAGAGCAGCCCTTCAGCGGATGCCAAGTATTTCAACTCATCGCGTTTTTTCAAATCATCTTCCGCATTGCTCGTACCTTCACGGACCATGCGCTGGATCTCCAGTTCAGACAGGCCGGAAGTGGGGCGGATGCTCATGGTTTGTTCGAGATTCGTCATCAGATCCTTCGCACTAACCTTGACGATGCCATTGGAATCGATATTGAATGCAACTTCTATCTGCGGCACACCCTTGGGCAGCGGGGGAAGATTGATGAGATCAAAACGACCCAGGCTCTTGTTATGCTCCGACAATTCCCGCTCACCCTGGAGCACATGCACTTCTACCCTGCTTTGATTGTCAGTGACAGTGGTGAAGGTGCGGGCATCTTTGCAGGGGATCGTGGTGTTGCGCTGAATAATTTTCACGAAGCCACCGCCCTGTGTTTCGATGCCGAGGGATAGGGGCGTCACATCCAACAGAACCAGATCTTTCACCTCGCCCCGCATCACCGCGCCTTGAATGGACGCACCTGTCGCCACCACTTCGTCAGGATTGATATTGCGGTTGGGCTCTTTCCCAAAAAAGTCCTGCACAGCCCGTTGCACGAGTGGCATGCGGGTCTGACCACCCACCAGGATGATCTCATCAACATCCTTTGGCTTCTTGTTCGCGCTGGACATTGCGTCCTGGATTGGCTCGATGGTCCGCTGCACCAGTTCCCGAACCATGTCCTCCAACAGTTCGCGAGTGAGCGTGGCTTCCAAATGCTGGGGTCCACTGGGGCCTTGGGCGATGAAGGGGAGTCTTATCTCAACTTTGTCAAGGGTGCTGAGTTCGCATTTTGCTTTCTCGCTGGCCTCCTTGAGGCGCTGCAAAGCCATGCGGTCACTGTTTAGATCAATACCCGTTTTTTCCAGGAACTGCGCAGCCAGCCAAAGCATGATGTTTTGGTCGAAGTCTTCTCCACCCAGGAAGGTGTCGCCGCTGGTGGCCAGCACTTCGAAAACCCCATCGTTCATTTCCATGAGCGTGAAATCGAAGGTCCCCCCGCCAAGATCGTAAATGGCCAGTAATTGGCTCTTGCCTTTTTTGTCGATGCCATATGCCAATGCGGCCGCTGTGGGCTCGTTGATGATACGGATCACATTCAAACCCGCGATGCGCCCGGCATCCTTTGTGGCCTGTCGCTGAGCATCGTCGAAATAGGCGGGCACCGTTATGACCGCATCGGTAACTTCTTCATGAAGAAAAGCTTCTGCGCTTTGTTTAAGCGAACGCAAAACGATGGCGCTGATTTCCGGAGGAGCGTATTCCCGATCGCCAATCTTCACCCAGGCGTCGCCATTTTGTGCTTCCACGATGTTGAATGGCAGGCGGGCCAAAGCTTCCTGCACCCGCGGTGACCTGAATCGCTGGCCCAGAAGCCGTTTCATGGCAAATAACGTACGCTGAGGATTGGTAACGGATTGGCGTTTGGCAATGTGCCCCACAAGGGAATCTCCCTTGTCCGTGAAAGCCACCACTGATGGCGTGGTTCGGCTGCCTTCGCGATTGGGAATCACCTTGCCATCCCCTGATTCCATGACGCAGGCGCAGCTGTTGGTGGTTCCCAGGTCAATGCCAATGAGCTTTCCAGCCATGAGTGCTTCTCCGCTTGAGTTCGGCTCGAATATACTGGATTCGCCCGAATTATTCCAATGCCTTCTTAGTGGGCGTTGGGGTCTGCACCCGGAGCCGTTTCTGCATCAGGGTTGTGGTTGACCACGACCCGGGCGGGTCTCAACAACTGATCCCGCAACATATAACCCTGCTCATAGATTGCTGCTATTGATCCATCAGGAAGGTTTGGATTGGACAGGGTTGTCAGGGCCTCGGAATGAAGCGCATCGAAGGGATCACCCACCTGCAAAGTGACGGGTTCGGCCCCTACCCGGCGCAGCGCGTCCACAAATTGCTTTTTAATGAGCTCCACACCAATCCGGAAGGCTGCCATGTCCGGATAAGCGGCACCTAAACTGCGTTCAAAGTTGTCCAAGACAGGAAGAATTTCCAGCAATACCTTTCGATCAGCTTGATTCAAGGCCACCTGGGTGTCCCGAGCTGAACGATCACGGTAGTTCAAGTATTCGGCCTTCAGCCGTTTGTAGTGATCCAGCACATCTTTTTCACGGCTTTCCAATTCACCAATTTGGGCATGCAGACGAGCCAACTGGCGTTCGTAATCCTCGGCCGTGGCGGTCGAGGCAGGCATTTCTGGATCCAATAAGAGGGAATCTATCACCGCAGAGTCATCGTCCTCCAATTCATCGCCTATGGACATGAACTCTGGAGTGGCGTTGGCTGCTTCATCCGCGAGAGCCTGCAAATCTATGGAATCCGAATCATCCATGTTTAGTTCCATGGTGCTGATATCACGCAGCTCACTGACAAGATCATCAGCAAGTGGTTTTTCAGGGGGGAAGTTCGGCTCGGGAACCATCGTTTCATTGTAGGCAAACTCTGCGCCGTGTTCCTAATTCTCCCTTGATGGAATTTAGTCGAGGTTATCCGCCCTGCGCTGAACCGCCTGCGACCACCAAGCCAAACCACCCAGAATCCGGCCATAGTCCATGCGCAGAGGAGCCATGAGTGCGAAGGTCGCCCAAGTTTGGCCACCTAGCGGAACACTGCGAACCATCGTGGCAAGAGGCATGGATTGCAGAAAAGGATTTTCGGAGCCCAAAAGCAATTGCACTTCCATCGCGGCGGATTGGCCAAAGGCGTTCAGGAGCAGCGCCAGGCGTTCGTGCTCCTCAAAGGCCGCCACCAGGGAACGGAAGCGATCCAGGTCCTCAAATTCGGGAAGCTGACCCATATGTCCAAGACCTGACACCACCACAGGATGGTCACTCGGCGAGGTGGGATCCGGCCAGCGGGATGCCAGATTGGAAAGCCGTTCCCACATCGCCCTGGCCTCTCCGGCGCGCTCCTGCAAGGCCAGTAAAAGTTTTTGGCGCATCTCGGCAAGCGTACAACCCCTGAATTGCTCCGAGGCGAAATTCGCCATCTCCACCAGGGTTGCCGCATCAAAGTCCCAACGGTTCTCCAGGATTTGATGTTCCACTTCCCCCAGACTCCCCACCCAGACCCCCACCAAACGATGACGATCCAAGGGCACGAATTCCAGGCGCACCAGCCGCGTAGACGAAAGCCGTTGCGGCAGGGCGATGCAAACCCCACCCATTACTTCCGATAGCACCCGGCTGGCGTGACGGAGCCAGGCTTCCGGATCTTGTTCTATGCCCTCCAGAGCAGCCTGCAGTTGGGCTCCCATGGCATCGTCCGGTTCTCGAAGCCGCAGCCAACGATTCACGTAATACCGATAGGCTCGCTCTGTGGGAATGCGGCCAGAAGATGTATGAGGCTGCGTCACCATGGCATCTTCTTCGAGATCTGAAAGGACATTGCGGATGGTGGCCGATGAAAGCGTTTCGGGATACCGCTTCGACAGCAACCGCGATCCCACCGGCTCACCCTCCAACAGGTAAGTTTCAATCAGGGTTTTCAGAACCGATTCACTGCGGGGGTCTAGGGAGCCATTCAAGGGATTCACCAAGCCCTTCATCAGGTATCCTGGCCATTGCCGGGAACCTGCCTAGGGGGTGGGTCCACTATACTTAAAATTGGAGGCTTCATGAACAAACGCAGCATAGGATCGATCGCCCTTCTTTCAGGATTGGTGCTAGGCGGACTGGCCTGTGAAAAGAAACTAAGCCAGGAAGCGGTCGCGGCCCAGGATGCCACCAAGTCCGCCGATGACCGGGTGGCGCGACTTGAACAACAATTGGCAGATCTGAAAACCGGGAAGCAAACCCCTAAGGATGGGGACCGGGAAACCTTGGATACTGTTTCCAAAAACGAGCAGAAAGCCATCGAACGCCAGATCCAATCCGCCAAGAAAAAAGCCGAGGCCCGAAAACGAGAGGCCGAGCAACTGGCCGCCGTGCCTGCGCCCAAGAGCACAGCCCCCGAGTCCATTCTTCTGGAAGTGCCAAGCGGAACTCCCATCGAAGTGAAACTTGATCAGGATCTTGGCACAGACAAACAGCAGGCCGGGGATTCCTGGTCGGGCACCCTGTCTAGTGATGTGAGAGTAAGTGGCAGCACCGTCTGGCGGGCTGGAACACCCGTGCATGGCGTGGTGTCCCAGAGCGCGGCCTTGGGGCGTCTCGCCAACGGCAAGGGTGGCCTTGCCATCCGTCTTACCGAAATAGGATCGAACGATGTGGATGCAGACACCCACTTGGTGGTCGGTGACAAACGCGGGGAGCGCAATGCCAAGATCATCGGGGGCGGCGCGGCACTGGGGGCTCTCATCGGCATCCTCACCGACAAGAACAACAAGAATGACCACGCTCTGGGTGGCGCCGCCATCGGCGCCGCCGCAGGTACCGCCGCCGCCGCGGCCACAGCGGATACTGTTGTACGCATCAAAGCCGCCACGCCAGTGATCTTCACCCTTTCAGCACCCGAGAAAGTGACGATCAAGAGGTAGTAGGTTTCAATCTGAGAAAATGGCCCGATCGGAGCCATTTTTTACGTGGGACTTGTAGGTTGGAACTCTCTTCAGCCCCCGAGCTGCTGTAACCGTTCCGCTTCGAAAGCGGATCGAAGCGGCTCGATGACAGGCTCGATCTGACCCTGCATAAAGGCATCCAGCTGATGCAGAGTGAGGCCGATGCGATGGTCGGTCACGCGGCCTTGGGGAAAGTTGTAGGTGCGGATCTTTTCACTTCGATCACCGCCACCTACCTGGCTCTTTCGCATCGCAGAACTGGTGGCATCAGCTTCGTCCTGAGCTTTCTGGAGCAGCCGTGAACGCAGCACGGTCATGGCTTTAGCCATGTTCTTGATCTGGCTACGCTCATCCTGACACTGCACCACCGTATTGGTCGGAAGGTGGGTGAGGCGCACTGCGGAGTAGGTGGTGTTGACGCTCTGGCCGCCTTTCCCGCCTGAACAGAAAGTATCAATGCGCAAATCCTTCTGGTGGATCTCGATTTCCACATCCTCGGCTTCGGGCATCACGGCGACGGTGCAGGCGGAGGTGTGGATCCGTCCTTGGGTTTCAGTCTTGGGAACGCGCTGAACCCGATGGACGCCGCTCTCAAACCGAAAAAGCGAATAGGCGCCGTCGCCCTGGATTTCGGCGATGACCTCCTTGAGCCCACCCGCATCCGCCTCGCTCTCATCCATCAACGTGACCTTGAACCCACGGCGTTCCGCAAAGCGCGTGTACATGCGGAAAATCTCTGCCGCGAACAGCGCGGCTTCTTCTCCACCCGTGCCTGCCCGGACTTCCAGAATCACGTTCTTTTCGTCCTTGGGGTCCTTTGGAATCAGCAGCCTGCGCAATTCAGCCTCGCCCTTTTCCAGGGAAGCCTTGAGTTCGGGAATCTCCATGGCGGCCATGTCTCGCAATTCTGAATCCATGGTCTTGTCGTTGAGAATTGCCTCGGCCTGGTCCAATTGTTTTTGTTGGTTGGCCTGGGTCCGCCAGGTTTCCACGACTGGCTCCAATTCCGCCCGCAGCTTCGCCAGCTCCCGCAATTTTTTGGAATCACTGACAAAAGCAGGGTCCTGGAGCTGGGCTTCTACTTCCAAAAACTTGGATTCCAGGGATTCGAGTCGGGTTTTCATGGGAAAGTGGCTCCTACATTAAGCCCACCACAGTTTTTTCGATGAATAGGGCACTGGCTTGTCCATGAGTAAGCTTTGAGTTCTTCAACTCTCATCGGACCATCACCCATCGCGTCGGCCTGTGATCGGTAATGGGGGCTGCGGGGCTTCGATGTGGACTAAAGATCCATCCATTGCTTTGGACGTTTTGGCCGACATAAGGGGCTGTAACGCGCTGACCAGAAAAGCGCTGGCTTCTGCAGGGGTGATCT
>JANYBM010000092.1 GCA_025361125.1 Holophagaceae bacterium
TTGATCTAACAGAAACGGCGTTAGGAAAGCCGGTTTGTAGGAATTGTATCTGTGCTGGGGTTGATAGGGCGCGCTTCTCGGTGAACGGTGAAAATGAACGGTCGGATGGCAACAGCTGAACTGCGAATGGAGCGGCCTAACTTTGTATTGTGCGGCGGTGGGAGGGGGGGGGTGGTTCGCCTAATCGGGGTGGGGGGGCTTGGGTTTTAGGGGTATTGAGGTTCGGTGCGGGAGAAATAGACGAACTTGAAGGAAGCCTTGACGGGCGAAAAAAAGACGATAGATTGTGTTGTGTCCTGCTTTTTTAACTGTGGGTGCTGTCTGGAGTTTACCGCAATAGGCGAACTGAAGCGATCGGAGCTAAACCCGTGTTGGACCTGAATAGGCAGACCGGTGAAAAGCGGATGGGGGCTGCTGAGCCGCAACCGCCAAAACTCCTGGAGCAATTGCGGGACAGCCTCCGGGTCCGGCATTACAGCCTTCGGACTGAGAAAGCCTATTTCGATTGGGCCCGGCGTTTCATCCTCTTCCACGACAAGCGCCACCCCAAGGACATGGGGGCTGCCGAGGTGCAGTCCTTCCTGACCTACCTGGCCGTGGACCGGAATGTCTCCGCATCCACGCAGAACCAGGCCAAGGCGGCCTTACTCTACTTGTACCGGACTGTGGTTAAGGTGGACCTGCCTTGGCTCGACGAAGTCATCCACGCCAAACGAAACCCGAGGCTCCCGGTTGTGCTTACACCGGATGAGGTGCGCACCCTCTTCGGCCAAATGGAAGGTGTCATGGGCCTGTTGGCGCGCTTGCTGTACGGAACCGGAATGAGATTGATGGAGGGCCTACGCCTTCGGGTGAAGGATGTGGAATTCGAACGCCGGGAAATCCTGGTACGGGATGGCAAGGGCGGAAAGGACCGGGTCACCATGCTCCCGGATAGCCTGGTGGAACCCCTGCGGGCACACCTGGACAGGGCCCGGCTCCTGCATGAACGCGACCTGGCGGAGGGCTTCGGAGAGGTCTACCTGCCCGATGCCCTCGCGGTGAAATTCAAGGCGGCGCCCCGGGCTTGGGGCTGGCAGTGGGTCTTCCCATCGGGTCTGCGATCCGTGGACCCCCGCTCGGGCGTCGTCCGCCGCCAACACCTCCAGCCTGAGAGCGTCCAGAAGGCCGTGCGGAATGCGGCGCTCGCAGGCGAGTTTACCAAGCCCATCACCCCGCACGTGCTTAGGCATTCCTTCGCCACGCACCTGCTCGCGGCAGGCCACGACATCCGCACGGTGCAGGAACTTCTCGGTCATAAAGACGTGGAAACGACGATGATCTACACCCATGTGTTGAACCGCGGCGGCAAGGGTGTGCCGAGCCCGTTGGACCAGATCTAGGCGAAGAAACAATTCACGTTTTTTAAAACGGGATTTTAGTGTCAAGGCAGAGCCTCAGTCCAGCTTCAAGCGGAGTGAGGCGGTGTTTGTTGCGGTGTTCGCGTTTCCTGGTCGCCAATGGATTTGCGCCTTTAGCCGGGCATGAAGCCAGGCTCGAATTTCATAACCTGTGGGAGCTGAGGAGCCTAAGGAATCTGGGGCTGAATAATGGCTCTTATTGGAAGTCCCCCGGCGGATTTCCGAGCCAGGTACCCCCCAGCAGCAGCGTGGTCACGGGGACTTCGGGCGTCTTGACGCCGCGATGGCTCATGCAGGTGTGTTCGGCTACCAGCTTCACACCCCAGGCTACGGGCTTCAGGTGCGCTTCCAGCGCGTCGAAGATCTGTCGGGTCATGCGCTCCTGCACCTGCAGGCGCCACGCGAAGGCCTGCACGACACGTACGAGCTTACTGAGGCCCACGGTGCCGCCCTGCCCCGGCAGATAGCCCACCGTGGCGTGGCCCTGGAACGGGGCCAGATGATGTTCGCAGGTGGAGACGAAAGAGATGCGCGAAAGAATCACCGGAACCGGCGCCAGCTCCCCGGGCAGCGCTTGCAGTTCCGCTGCCAGATCCACGTCGTAGCCTGCCGTGCGCTCGGCCCAGAACTCCGCTACGCGCCCCGGCGTGGCGGCAAGTTCCAACGAGTCGGGATCCAGCCCGAAACTCAAGAGCAGGGAACGGATGGCGGCTTGGGCTTGGGATTCATGGATGGGCATGGGCTGATCCTATGCGAAAATCATAGTCCATCAGATCCATAGATCTTCAAGTACCGAGGAAACCATGACCGACGCGAAACCCCATGCTGGCGAGGTCACTTATGCCGCGTCCGGTGTGGACATCAACCGCCAGGATGAGGCGCTGCACCGCATCAAGTCCCATGTGAAGGCCACCAAGACGCCCGGCGTGCTGAGCGATCTGGGGCTGTTCGGCGGGCTGTTCGCGGCGAAGTTTGAAGAGGCCCGGCCCATCCTGGTCAGCTCCATGGACGGCGTGGGCACCAAGATGAAGGTCGCGCGGCTCGCCAACATCTGGGATACCGTGGGCCAGGATCTGGTGAACCATTGCATCAACGACATCCTGGTGCAGGGCGCGCGGCCGCTGTTCTTCCTGGACTACGTGGCCGCGCAGAAACTCGAACCCGAGATCATCGAACAGATCGTCAAGGGCATGGCGGAAGCCTGCAGAGCCACGGGCTGCGCGCTCATCGGCGGAGAAATGGCCGAGATGCCCGGCGTTTACGAGGCAGGCGAGGTGGATGTGGCGGGCACCATCGTGGGCCTAGTGGATGAGGCCGACCTGCTGCCACGGCTTGCTCAGATGTTCGCGGGTGATGTGCTCATCGGACTGCCCTCCAGCGGCCTGCACACCAACGGCTATTCCCTGGCGCGCAAGGTGCTGTTCGAGGTGGAAGCCCGCAAGGTGGATTCAGTACTTCCCGCCACGGGAAAAACGGTGGGAGCTTCACTGCTGGCGGTGCATCGCTGCTACTTGGATCTGGTCATGCCGTTGGTGAAAACCAAGCGCATTCGCGGCATGGCGCACATCACCGGCGGCGGCCTGACGGACAATATCCCCCGCGTGCTGCCAGGCAACCTGGACGCGGAAATCGACACGAAAAGCTGGGAGATTCCAGGGCTGTTCCGCCATCTCATCAAGGCCTCCAAAATGCCCATCGAAGACGCCCGGCGCAGCTTCAACCTAGGGGTGGGCATGGTGCTCATCGCCAGCGACACTGAAGCTCCAAAGATCGTGGCTGAACTGCGCAACGGCGGTGAGCAGGCCTGGATCCTCGGCAGGCTCAGCAAGGGCAGCGGCAAGGTGGTCTATCGTTAATCCCCGGATTCCGTCCGCCCGCATCTATTCCCTGGACGTCCTCCGGGGGTTGATGGCGCTGGCGGTGGTGGTGTACCACACCTCGCTTTGGGCCGACTTGTTCGCGCCGGCCACCAGCACCACCACGCTGTTGGCAAAGCTGGGCATCTACGGTGTCCAGGGGTTTTTTGTCATCAGTGGCTTCTGCTTTTTCCATCTGTACGGGGAAACGGTTTTCGATGCTTCCGTGCTGAAGGCTTTTTTCCTGAAACGATGGCTGCGGCTGGCACCGCTGTTCTTCGTAGTGGTAGGGCTTAACTTGCTGTTCCAGCAGAAAGCAGGGCCCGATCCGAACCTGCGGATGATCGCGGAGAATCTCACCCTGAGCTTCGGGTTCTTCCATCCCAATCACGCCCTGGTGGTGGGCGGATGGTCCATCGGCGTGGAGGCGGTCTTCTACGCGGCCCTGCCATCGCTCATTCTCTTCACGCGGGCCCACAAAGGATTGCTCTATCTCTTCGCAGCGCTTTTGCTTTGGGCTTCTACGCCTTGGAGCCTTCATTGGGTGACGGAGGCCGAGCCCTGGAACCGCTTCCATGCCTACGTCCAGGTGTCCAATCATGCCTTTCTGTTCCTGCTCGGAGGGATTCTGGCCCACCTGCGGTCCAGGACTGCCTTCCGCCTGAGGCCCCTGCCCTTCGCCATCCTGTTGGCGGCCTTGGGTGCGATCACCTTTAGCATCCACCGCGGCTTCTACAATCACTTCGACATCATGGCCGGGCCTGCCCGCTACGAGTTTTCGGCCCTGTGCGTGGCGGTGGTGGGCTGCTTTGCCTTCCTTGATATCAGGAAATCCAGAAGCAGCCATCCCTTCGTGGTGCTGGGTGATTGGAGCTATGGCACGTACCTGTTGCATCCTTTGGCACACGCGCTGCTTTTGTGGCTGGGGGTGAATAAGCAAGGTTGGCTGGCCTTCAGCCTGGGCTTGCTGTTGACATTGGTGTTCGCCGCTCTTTCCCATCGCCTCATCGAGAAGCCCGCCATGGCGCTGGCGCGGGGGAGTGCGAGGCCATGAGGTATCAGGTATGAGCGGTGCGCCTCCGGCGCCCTAATGGTTGCGGCCTGCGGCCGCCGCCTCCTCTACCTCACAGCCGGTAACTCGTAACCCAAGACCCCTACCCCTTCCCCGATCCTCGGGATAGAACTAAGATTCGATCATTGACCATTGATAAGGATCCCCCATGACCACGACCCTGACGCTCGATTCCATTTTCCAGGACGCCAGCAAGCGCATGCATGTCTCCCTTGAGACCCTTCGGAAAGAGATGGCCACCATCCGTACGGGACGGGCCAATGCCAGCATCCTGGACACGCTCCAGGTGGAGTATTATGGCACCCTTTGCCCTTTGACCCAAGTGGCATCCGTGAGCGTGCCGGAGGCGTCCATGCTGGTTTTGCAGCCCTTTGACAAGAGCGCCATCAAAGCCATCGAAACCGCTATTTTAAAAAGTGATCTGGGCTTGAATCCAGGCAACGATGGCAATGTCATCCGCCTCCCCATTCCACCGCTTAACGAAGAACGGCGGCGGGATCTGGTCAAGGTCGTGCATCGCCTGGCGGAAGAGATCAAGACTGCCATCCGCAATGTCCGCCGTGACGCCAACGATCAAGTAAAAAAGCTCGAAAAAGAAAAAGCTGTCGGGGTGAGCGAGGACACCGCGAAAAAAACCGTTGAAGACATCCAGAAGCTCACCGATGCCCGCATCAAGGAAGTGGACGACGCCGTGAAGCATAAGGAAGCGGAAATAATGAAGGTATGAAGGGTTGGGTTATGAGGCTATGAGCCATGAGCCATGAGTGGTGCGCCTTCGGCCGCGGCCTTATTGAACCTCATAACTCATAGCTCATGACCGCCACCACTCTCACCCTCCTCTCGCTCGCTTCACTGGCCGCCGGCTTTATTGACGCGGTGGTGGGCGGCGGCGGGCTCATCACCATGCCGGCCCTGATGTTGGGATTGCCCGCGGGAACCCCTTTGCCGACCATCCTGGGTACCAACAAAGTGCTGGCCTGCACGGGTACCACCATGGCGGCGGGGAAGTTCCTGCGCAGCGGCATCCTGCGCTGGCAGGACATGCTCGGACCGGTGCTCGCAGCCATGGCTGGCGCCTGTGGCGGTGTGGCCCTGGCCTATTTTCTTCAAGGTAAATTCGAAGCCGTGCTGCGACCGTTGATGCTCGCGTTGATGGTGATGATGTTGGCCTTCACGCTGCTGCAACCAAAGCTCGGCCAGCTGCATGCCCCGAAGTTCAGCGCGAGCCACCAAAGGGGATGGGCCATGCTCATCGCGGTCCTGCTCGGTTTTTACGATGGATTTTTTGGACCCGGCACAGGATCGGTGTTGATCTTTCTTTTCGTCGCCATCCTGGGCTTCGACTTCCTGAGATCCTCGGCCCTGGCGAAATCGGTGAATTGGGCCTCGAATATCACCGCCATGACGCTTTTCCTTTGGCATGGAAGCTGGATCCCCATGGTGGCCCTGAGCATGGCCGTGGCCAATGGAATCGGAGGCTATCTGGGGGCACATGTGGCCCTGGGAAAAGGCAGCGCCTGGGTGCGGGGCATGTTCATCGCGGTGGTGGGAGCGCTGATCGTGCGGCTGGGTTGGCAGGTCTGGTTCGGTTAGTCTTAATGGGATGTCTTCCCAACGTGCCACTCCATTCCTGCTGGATGTGCTGACTTCCAGCGTGAGATTTTTCTACCTGCTTTGGGGCGGCATGCTCTTGACAACGCTGTCGCTTTACAACCGCTTACGACCACCAGCTTTTTTATGGACCTGGCCGAACGTCGCGCGTTTCTTTTTGGGTTCCTGGGGACGTGGGCTCTGCCTGGGCCTGGGTCTGGTGATGGCCATCGCCGCGCTGTTGGAGGTATGGACGCTGGTGGACAAGTTGCTGGTGCGCTTTCTCTCGGAGTCCAACCGAGAGCAATGATGGATTACGAGTCATGAAGGATGAGCGGGATACGTTGATGGACTTCGCGCGAAGGTCTGAAAGGCAGCACCCATGAGGTCCTTTGAGACCTATGTGGCGAACCGCTATCTGACCACCCGCAAGAAGGGCGCCTTCGTGCGCGTGATGGTGCGCTTCGCGCGGTGGGGAATCGCGGTGGGCGTATTCGCCATGGTCATCACGCTGGCGCTCATGAATGGTTTCCGCGAAGAAATCCAGGCCAATCTGTTTTCCGCCACGGCGCACTTCAGCGTGTTTCATCTGGCGGGCGACCTTCCTGACACCGCCGCCGCGCTGAAAGTTGTGCGTAGCGCCAAGGGCGTGCAGGCTGCAAGTCCCATGCGTTTTGAGAAGGGCCTGTTACGCCTTCCCGGCGTGGATGGGCCGCCTGAAGCCGTGGCGGTGAAGGCCATAGATCCGGGTTCGGCCCATGCCACCTCCAGCATTTTTGATTCCGTGAAACCCATCCAGATCGAACAACTTAAGGAAGGCGAAATCGTGCTGGGCCGAGAGTTGGCGAACCGTCTCCGATTGCGCGTGGGCGATACGGTGGCCGTCGCGACAATGCGGTTGCAGCTGGGCCTGTCGGGCCTCCAGCCCAAATTGCAGGCCTTCAAGGTGGCGGGCATTTTCCAGAGTCACATCTCGGAGTACGACACCAACTGGGTTTTTGTGCACATCCTCGATGCCGAGCGGCTGGCCCGGACGGACCAGGCGGAAATGATCGAAGTCCGGGCCGCGAACATCGAAGCCATCGGGGAGGTGAAAACCGCCGTGCTGGCGGCCTTGAATCAAGAAGGCCACGGTGGCTTCATGGCCACGGACCTGCGGGAGACAAACAAGCCGCTGTTCGCGGCGCTGAAAGTCGAGAAGTGGATCTTCACGGCCATCCTCTCCCTTATCGTCCTGGTGGCGGCGTTCAACATCGTGGCGAGCCTGGTGCTGTTCGTGACCGAGAAGCGGCGCGACTTGGGCGTGCTGCTGTCCCTGGGCGCCACCCCACGCCAGATCCAACACCTGTTCGAATGGCAAGGCTTGCGCATCGGTGCGGTGGGGACCTTGTGGGGCCTGGGCTTGAGCGTTCCCTTCTGCCTGGTGGCGGATCGTTACAAACTCATTAAATTGCCCAGCGCCGTTTACGATTTCATCACCTACATTCCGTTCCGACTGCACTTTTCTGACCTGCTGCTAGTCACCCTCTTTCCACTGCTGGTGGCCTGGTGGGCCTCCCGCTACCCTGCCAAGCGCGCCGCCGCCTTGGATCCCGTAGACGCGCTGAGGGCCGAATGACACCCACGAATACCTATCTTTTTCTCGATACCGAAACCGGGGGATTGGATCCACGCAGCCACAGCCTGCTGAGCCTGGGATTGGTGGTTGGCGATGCTTCCGGCGTTGAGGACAGCCTGGAAATCCTCATCAAGCACGAGCCCTACGTGTTGACCGGCGGCGGTATGAAAGTGAACCGCATTGACCTGGCCAGGCACCATGAAGCCGCGCTTTCGCCACCAGACGCGCTGAACCAGCTGGATGAATTCCTGAATCGGAATTTCCCTGCAAAAGCCCGCGTCACCCTCGTAGGCCACAATGTCGCCTTTGACCATGCCTTCCTTTCGGAGTTCCTACTCGCGGCGGGCCGTGACCCTGAAGGACGCTTTCATCACCGCATCGTGGATACCCACAGTATCGCCTCGGGCTTGCGTGACGCAGGTAAATTGACGCTCCAAAGGCTGAGCAGCGACAGTCTTTTCGAGCATTTCGACATCCAGGTGCCACCAGAAAAACGGCATACCGCATTGGGGGATTCGCTGGCGACGTTTGAGCTGTACTGGAAATTGGTGGAGCTGTGCCGATGATCGGCCAGGAACTCGCCATCCAAGGGCTGAAAAAGACCTATCCCGACGCGGAGCATCCGGTCTTCGATGGATTTTCCCTGGATGTTGAGTCGGGTTGCCTTTGTGCGTTGGTGGGCGTCAGCGGCGTGGGGAAAACAACCCTGTTGAATTGCGTGGCGGGCCTGGATCGCTGGGAAGGCGGTTCCATCCGCATCGGCGAAACGGTGGTTCCCGAGTCGGCCGAGGACCGCTCCCTCTATCGCCGCAAACACATTGGCTTAGCCTTTCAGCAGCCGCATCTGCTGCCCGAATTCACCGTGCGGGAAAACCTGGAAATGCCCTTTCGCGTCGAAGGCGCACTCACGGCCGGACGTGAGGCCTGGGTCCACGAGCTATTGGCAATGGTGAGCCTCTCTCACCTCTCCGAACGGCTACCCAATCAGCTCAGCAGCGGGCAGGCGGCGCGGGTGGGCCTGGCCCGCGCACTGGTGCGGAAACCCGCCCTCTGGCTGCTGGACGAGCCGACCGGAAACCTAGACCCGGAAACGGCCAACGAAGCCTTCTCGCTGCTGCTGAAGCTGCATCAGGAATTACGCCCCACCACACTATTGGTGACCCACAATCCGGATCTGGCAGGCCGCTGCGAGCGGACCGTGCGGCTGGGGGCCCACTGACCTAGGCGGCCTTCTTGTGCTTCTTAGTCGGAGCCTTGGCGGGGGCGGGCTCCGGTTTGGCGGATTCATCCTCATGGAAGAACCCGACGAGTTGCAGGTTCAACTCGACCGTGTCCTTGAGGCTGATCTTGGCGGCGATGCTGCCCGTACCAACGCCCCAATCGTTGCGATTTACCTTGACCGAGCCATCAAAGGTCCAGGTGTCGTTGCCAGCGCCGTTCTTGCCCGTAGTGAGTTCGAAGGGAATGGTCACATCCTTCTTCACGCCGTGCATGTCGAGGCTGCCTTGCACCATGATTTTCCCGCCCTTTTTCCAAATCTTGGAGGAGGTGAATGTGATGGTGGGGAATTTGGCCACGTCGAAGAAATCGGGCGATTGCAAGTGTGTGTCACGGGTTTTGTTGTCTGTATTGATAGAGGTGGCGTCGAAGACGATCTTCACCTTCGCGTTTTTGAGGGTGGCCGGGTCGCCCGAGGCCTCGACGGTGTACTTATCAAACACCCCTTCCACCTTGAAAATCGTTTTAGCGATAAACCCAAGACGGGTGTGAGTCGTGTCGGGTGTGAAGGTCTTGTCCCCAGCCACCAGCGCGGGGGTCGGGACCAGCAACAACAAGGCAGCAAGGATGAGCAGGGTTCGGCGCATCGGACCTCCTAACGGGTATGGGCTTGGATGGCTGAAGATCCTATTTCGTGACGGGGAAGGCTGAAAACCAAGCTTTGGATCACAAGGAAGCAGCGCGTGACCTTTACCTGGCTTTTTTATCCTCTGCCATTGATAACCATTGATGGCCATTGATGAACACTTGGAATTGCTTAGTCAATCAGGGTCCAGGTTCGGCAACGGGTACCTTGGTGGCGCGACGATCTTGGATGAAATCATTCAGGATCACCGCGGCCGCAGCGGCATCCAGCTTGGCTTTGCGATCCTTGGGCCGCACCCCTCGCTCGCCCAATAAGCGATCAGCTTCCATGGAACTCAAGTGCTCATCGCCGAAGCGCAGGGGCAAGCTCGTGAGCAAAGCCAGTGCCTCCCCAAAAGCCCGGGCCAGCGGCGCGGTGCCACTTTCGGCACCATCCTTATGTCGTGGCAGGCCGACCAGCAAAGCTTGAACTCCCTCATCCTTCGCCAAGTTCGCAAGCTTGATCAAGGTGACATCGCCCAGCTGGGGCCAGACTTCGAACGGGGAGGCCAAAATCTCCAATTCGTCCGAAAACGCGATGCCAATCTTTTTCGTACCGTGGTCCAGGGCCATCCAGCGCATGGTTCAATCATACTTGAACCCATGACCCGTCCCCTTCCCGACGAGCTGCTGAAGCTCCCCCACCGCATCGAGGTGCCTTTCACCAAGCTCACGACCTTGGGCGTGGGGGGCGTGTGTCACTGGTTGTTCGAGCCCACCACGGAGGCCGAAGCCCAAGCGTTCGTCCGTGCCTGCGTCCGCGAAAGCCTGCCCTACCGCGTACTGGGTGGTGGCTCCAATCTGGTGGTGCTGGGCAATATGTCAATGCCCGTGCTACGCCTGCGCTTCCCTCAGGAACTGCAGCGGAATGGCCTGACCCTCACCGCCCCAGCCAGTTTCGGCCACATCCGCATGGCCCAAGGCGCCGCCAACGAAGGCCTTAGCGGCATGGAATACGCCAGCGGAATCCCCGGCACCACCGGTGGCGCCTTGCGCATGAATGCGGGAGCCTATGGACGGGAACTGGTGGACATCCTGGACACCTTCCGGTTTCTCACGCCCCAAGGCGAACTGATCGAGAAGCGTCCCGAACCCGGAGAATTCAACTACCGATGTAGTTTCTTGACGGGTGGTTACGTGGGCCTATCCTTCACGGTGAGATTGGCCGGAGGCGATCGCGAAAGCATCCAGGCCCAGGTGCGCGAGAACATGGGAAAACGCGGCAGCAGCCAGCCTTTGAGCAAGCGCAACGCCGGCTGCATCTTCAAGAATCCACCAGGTACGAGCGCGGGCCGCCTGATCGACCTGGCTGGCCTGAAGGGTTTTCGCATCGGGGATGCGGAGGTCAGTTCGGAACACGCCAATTTCTTGATCAATCACGGCCACGCCACCGCCGCGGAATTCGCGGAGTTGATGGATGTGGTGCGGGCCAAGGTCAGGGAAACCCACGGGATCGAATTGGAGCCGGAAGTGGAAATCTGGCATGCGGAATGAGGCTATGGGCGATGCGCGATGAGCTTTCGGCTGATATCTGTTGGCTCATAGCTATTGGCTCATGGCGGTCATCGCTTGGGACTTGGGACGCTGCAGCCCGAAGCCGCTAGACTTCATATCCATGGCCTATTCCAACCATAGCCGCCCGAACCGTCCCTGGCTTCCATTCGCCAAGGGAGGCATCGTGGTGGTGGTGGTCAGCTTGGGAGCTTTCGGTCTCCTGGAAGTAGCGCAGCGTTACTTCGGATTACAGAAACTAACCATCGAACAGGTAAGTATCAGCGGTAGCCGGGGCGATCGCCAGTCCAGGATCCTGCGCATCGTCGAACCCATGACCCTGGGCAAGCCGCTGTTCTGGTTTGATGTGGAAAAACTGCGAACCAAGGTGGAATCAGAGCGCTGGGTGCAAGGCCTGATCATCCGCCGGGACCCGCCAGACCGCTTGAGTCTGGTCATCGAGGAGCGCAAGCCCCTGCTCTGGCTGGTGAAACCCACCGGGGTCTACCTGTTGTCGGATGATGGCGTGGTATTGGACCGGATCAATGAAACGAATTCAACCCCCATTCCGGTGGTATATGATCCCGGAAGCCAGACCGATGAGAATCTTGTAAGGCTGATCCGGGCTGCCTCGGAGCTGAGGGACAAGCAGGCTGGCTTCTATGGGCGGCTGACTGAATTGCGCTGGGAGGAACGAGGGCCTGTGGCCTTCATTGAGGGCCTGTCAGCGCCGGTCTATCTATCCAAAATTGATATCCAGAAAAATATCCCCAATTTTCAGGGACTTTTCCTGGACCAATTGGCCAAAAGCCCAAACCTTTCGAAACTCCGCTATGTGGATTTGAGGTGGGATGACGAGATCGCCGTAGGCGAGCCGCAGGAAACAGCCCCGCCCGCCCAGAAAACACTGCCCTAAAAAAATGAGCCGCAGCTTTTACCGGTGAAAAATAGGTTCACAACAAGGGCAC
Source organism: Holophagaceae bacterium (assembly GCA_025361125.1). Lineage (GTDB taxonomy): Bacteria > Acidobacteriota > Holophagae > Holophagales > Holophagaceae > JANXPB01. Next base: position 11,898 of record JANYBM010000092.1, read on the forward strand.
CACGCTTCGGGTGAACCCGGCCTCCACAGACTTTCCAAACCTGATGACCTAGGCTCCCCATTCCGGATGAGAAGACCCCGAGACCAGATTAATCCATAAGATATAGGCCAGGATCCACCTTTCATCTGCGTCATCTGCGGCTTTCATTTTTTCCGCACAGACACCCCCCACGGGCCCGAACTGCGGCTATCCTTGGGTAACACAAGGGACAGTGCATGGTTCAACCTGCGGTACTTCTCGGACTCGATCTAGGTGCAAGCAAAGTCGTCTCGGTAATCGCGGTTTTGGAAACAAGCGGCGCCCTTCAAATCACAGGGGCGGCTCAAGCCAATGCCGAGGGCGGCATTCGCATGGGCGAGATCAACGACATGGAACTCACCACGCGCGCCATCAACCGGGCGGTGGAAGAATCCATGCGCGCCGCGGGGCAGACCAAACTGGACGGCCTGCGCGTCTCCGTGGACGGCATCCAGTTCAAAGGCGAAAACCTGCGCGATTCCATCACGATTTCGAGCATGGACAAGATCATCACCGTTGCGGATCGCGATCGCGTGCTGGAGCAGGCTGCCAATGGCTGCAAGCTGGCCAAAGAAGAAACCGTCCTGCACCGCATCCCACAAATGTTCCACATCAAGGGTCAGCGCGACATCCGCAATCCCGTGAACATGGTGGGCGAATCCCTGGAAGCCGAAGTGCGCATCATCGTGGCGCCGGGCCCAGTGCTGGGCAACATCAACCGCGCCCTGCAGCTTTCGGGCCTGCAAGGAGCCGACCTGCTTTATTCACCCATGGCATCGGCCGAAGCGGTGTTGACCCGCGAGGATAGCGAGAATGGTGCGGTGGTGGTGGATATCGGCGATGAGTTGACCCATCTCGGCGTATTCCTGCGCGGCGCGCTGTTCCATAGCGCGGTGATTCCCATCGGCGGCCGGCACTTCACCCGCGATCTCGAAATCACCAAACACCTGGGCGGCATCAGCGTCGCGGAACGCATCAAGCGTGTTTACGGCACCGCCCTGCCTTCACAAGTTCCCCCCGAAGAGCACATTGAACTGGAAGAAGAGGGACGCCAGGTTTCCCGCCGCGAGCTGGCGGAGGTACTGCACGCGCGGGCCGTGGAACTGCTCAATATGGTGCTCGCCGAAATCGGTCGCAGTGGCCTGATCCATGAAATCCACGGTGGCGTCCACCTGGTGGGAGGCGGTGCCCTGCTGCCCCATCTGCCCATCCTGGCCCAGAACATCCTGGGCCGTCCGCGAGTGGTCCTGGGCCGCGTCCACGGACTCCAAGGCCTGCCCCAGGTGCTGTCCAATCCGCTCTACACCAATGCCCTCGGCGTGGTGAAAGCGCTCGCGCGCGACCTGCAAGAAACCGGTCCCAAACGTGGCGGGGACGGCCTTCGTGGATTTTTCAAGAAACTTTTTTGATGGAGCCACCCCATGTCCTTGGCTGAAGTCCCCTTCCTGCCCAGCCCCGAACACCTGCCCGGCGCCAACATCAAGGTGGTGGGCGTGGGTGGCGCGGGTTGCAACGCCATCAATCGCATGCTTCTCAGCGGTATCACGGGCGTGCAGTTCATCGCCATGAACACGGATCGCCAAAGTCTTGCCCAGAGCAAAGCCCACGTGCAGATGCCGCTGGGGCCGACCAGTTCCCGTGGCGGCCTGGGGGCTGGGGGCAACCCCGATCGGGGCGCCGTGGCGGCGGAAGAAAGCCGTGAAGAAATTCTGGCGGCGCTGTCCGGCGCGGACATGGTGTTCATCACCGCAGGGATGGGCGGCGGCACCGGCACCGGGGCAGCTCCGCTCATCGCCGCCTACGCGAGGGAACAGGGCGCCCTCACGGTCTCCGTGGTACTCACGCCCTTCGCGTGGGAAGGCCCCCGCAAAGCTGAAAAGGCGTTGAGCGGCCTGGCGAATCTACGGGACACCTCAGACACGGTGATCGTCGTCTCCAACGAGAAACTCATGAGCGTTTGCGAACGCGGCACCAAGATGACCGACGCCTACCAACTGGCGGATGGCGTGCTGATCCAGGGCGTGCGCGGCATCGCGGATCTGATCCTGCGGCCAGGCTTGGTGAATCTGGATTTCGCGGATGTGGAAGCCGTGCTGAAAGATGGCGGCGAAGCCTTCATCGGCACCGGCATGGGCCGCGGCGAGGAAGCCGTCATGGACGCCTTGCAGAAAGCGCTCGCCAGCCCGCTGCTGGACCGCAGTGCTGATGGTTTCGCCACCAACGTCATCGTGTCCGTGATGGCTCATCCAGACCAGGTGGGCTTCAGCGAATTCAGCACCGCCATGAACTATCTGCACGAACGCTTCGAGGGCCGCGCGGAGATCAAGCCCGGCCAAGTGCTGGCCCCGGAAATGGAAGATCGCGTCATCGTCACGGTGCTGGCTTCGGGCTTCGAATCCGCCACGTCATCCACCAGCCTGGGCCTGTACCAGCGCACGGTGGCGCCCTCCATGGACATCGCCACCCACAACGGCCCCAGCGGCCGCGTCTACGGTGATGTTCCGCCGGATGCGAATCCAAACTACGCTTCCGGCAATCTGCCCCCCTCGACACCCACGCGCCTCATGCCGCTGATGGCTCAAGGCCCCACCCCCAGCGGCGAAATGGCCGACCAGGCCGAAGACCTGCACGTGCCAGCGATCATCAGGCTGAGCCAGGGGCGGCTGCCGATCGAGTAGGCGGGCATAACCATCGCCCTAAGGGTTGACATAGCGTTTTATGGCCTGCGCGCTTTCGGCGGTTTATGTCCCCAGGCCACCAGCTTGGGGCCCTGCACGCGCTCGAGGTGGCAATCAGCCGACAAGCTTAGTAGCGATTAGCCGAAATGACACCTTGCAATCAGCCGTTAGAGAACATTGCGATCAGCCGAATTTATGTTTACCATGAACCATGCCCTCCGCCCCACTGTTCCGCCGGTTTGTGGCGCCCCGCCTGCGGGAAGCGCTCGCGGACACGCCGGTGGTGCTGATCCACGGTCCGCGCCAGTGCGGAAAGACCACACTTGCCCAAAGAGTGGGCGGACCCCGTGGTTACCGCTATTACTCGTTTGACGATGATGTCGCCCGCGCCGCCGCCCAGATGGACCCGGCCGGGTTCGTCGCGGATCTGCCGCGCCGGGTGATTCTTGATGAAGTGCAGCGTGTGCCAGGGCTATTCACCGCGCTGAAAAGCGCGGTGGACCGTGACCGCGTGCCGGGCCGTTTTCTGCTTACCGGATCGGCGAACGTGCTGCTCGTACCCAGGCTCTCGGATTCGCTCGCCGGGCGCATGGGCATCCTGCGCCTGCATCCGCTGGCGCAGTGCGAGCTGGCGGGCAGGACGCCGGGCTTTCTCGACGCGCTTTTCGCCGCCTCCTTCCGCACCGCCTCGTCGGAGCGGCTTGGGCTGGCGCTCGCCGAACGCATCGTCGCGGGCGGGTACCCCGCGGCACTCGCGCGCGCGACGGCGCGGCGGCGGACCGCCTGGTACCTCGACTACGTGGAAACCCAGGTGCAGCGCGACGTGCGCGATCTTGCCCAGGTCCGGGCCCTCGATGCGCTGCCACGGCTGCTCGCGCTGGCGGCAAGCTACACGGCCCGGCTGATCAACGTCACCGATCTGGCGGGGCCGTTCCAGCTCAGCCGCCAAACGGTGCATGACTATGTGACCCTGCTGGAGCGCGTATTCCTGCTCGAACGCCTGCCGCCGTGGCACAGCAACCGGCTGAGCCGACTGGTGAAGACCCCGAAGTTGCACATCGGCGATGCGGGTCTCGCTTGCGCCTTGCTCGGGCTGGACGCCGCGCAGCTCCACCGGGATCGCGCGATGCTGGGACCGCTGCTAGAGACCTTCGTGTATCAGGAATTGAAACGGCAGGCCAGTTGGGGCGAGGTCCCTACCGCCTTCCACCACTTCCGCGACCGCGACGGCGTAGAGGTGGATCTCGTGCTGGAGAGGGGAGGTGGCTGGGTGGCGGGGGTTGAAGTGAAGGCCGCCGCAACGGTCACGCCGGCGGATTTCCGCGGGCTGCGCAAGTTGCGCGAGGCGGCGGGCAAACGCTTTGCCGCCGGGGTGGTGCTTTACGACGGCGAGATCACCGCCGGTTTCGGTGACGGGCTCTTCGCCGTGCCGGTGCGCGCCTTGTGGGAGACAAAGTAAGCGCCCCTTCCATGCGAGAAGCAGCGATGGTTATGCCCCTGCACTCTTGACTCTCGGTTTTATTTTTTTCGCCTCTTGTTTTTCGTTTTTTATTCGTCATACTTGATACCCCCTGGAGGTATCCGTGCTGGCGATGTGGGTTCCCGAACTGCCGTTCCAACTGGCCTGCGCGCGGGATGCGGCCTTAAGGGACCGGCCCCTGGCCTTTTTGAATCCCGAGAGCCCGCGTAGCCCCGTGCTCTGGTTCGCCAACCGCCGGGCCCGGGCGGAGGGCCTGGCCCCAGGCGATCCCCTGGATCTCGCCCTGCGCCGCCTGCCTCAGTTGCGGGTGCTGGACGCCCAGCCCCAGACCTGGTGGGAGGCCCAGGCTTTTTTCGGGGACTTCCTGCAGCACTGGACGCCCCAGGGGATGCTGCTGCGCATGGGCGAAGCCCTGGTGGAGCTGAGCGGCACCAGCCGTCTCTTCGGGCCGCCCCAGGATGCCGCGATGCGCATCCAGCAGGAACTGGACGCCCGCGTGGGCTGGCAGAGCCACGGCGGGCTTTCGTTGAGCGCCACCGCCGCGCAGATGGCGGCGCGCCTGGAACACCGCATCCAGCAGGTGGCCGAGGGCGCCGAAGCCAGCTTCCTGGCGCCCCAGCCCCTGGCCCGCCTGCCGGATCTGGCGCCGCGCATCCGCAGCCGTTTCCGCCGCCTCGGCCTGCGGGTCTTCCAGGACCTCCAGCCCATGCCCATGCCCATGCTCTGCGAGCTGATGCCCGAACGCCAGGCGCCCAAACTCCTGGCCCAGGTGCGGGGCGAGGACCGGCTCCGCCTGCCCCTGCTGACGGAGCCCGTCGGCTCCACGCGCACGCCCTGGCGCCTGGATCCGCCCCGCCTGCCGGAGGAAGTGGGCTTGGCCTCCTGGAGCCTGCACCGCCTCTGGTCCGATGCCCGCAGCCCCCGCAAACTGGCCCTGCGCTGGTGGGACGTGGACGGCGAGCCGCACCACTGGAAGGCCGAACCCGAACACCTGCTGCAGCCGCCGCTGGAATTGGCGCGCACCGTGGAGCAGGCCTTCCGCCAGGGCGCCACGCGCCGCCTCCTGATCCGCCAGGTGGAGCTGCGCATCCACTGGGGCCTGGGCCGGGCCCGCGCCCTGTTCCAGGATCCCCGCAGCCAGAAGGTCGAGAACCTGGAACCCGCCCTGGCACGCCTCCGCAAACGCTACCCCCAGCATCCCGTGCGGGCAGGCTGGGAACTGGCGGCCGAGCACCTCGACCACATCGAGCACCTGGAGAGCGTCTACGCCAAAAGCAGCTGAGGTTGGATGAGCAGGGATGCAGCCAGGAAGGAGGGCGAAGTGAGCACCAAAACTTTTTTGGGCCGGGATACGAGCCGGGAATAGCTCTTACCGAAATGATCAATGAAGCAGGAACAAACCAATGATTTTGTTTTTTCCTTGTCCCCGTGAATCCCCGTGTGTCCCCGGCTAATAAGCTTTTCCAGCCGGGGGAGTGATCGCTGAGAAAAGACATGTTGAGCAAGGACAAACCAATGATTTTGTTTTTTCTTTGTCCCTGTAGATCCCCGTGTGTCCCCGGCTAATAAGCTTTTCCAGCGGGGAAGTGATCGCTCAGAAAAGGCGTGATGAGCAAGGACAACCAATGATTTTTCTCTTTTCTTATCCCCGTAGATCCCCATCCATCCCCGGCAAAAAAAGCTTTTTTAGCCGGGGACACACGGGGATTTACGGGGACAAAAAACAAAAAGCAGGGAGATCAAAAAACACCATCCCAGCCATGGTGCAGACGATGAACTTTGATGAAAACAAAACCCAAAAATTTTCCCAGCAACCGGGGTCACCTGTGGCAGGACACAGAAAAGGAGCACGCCATGACCATTGATGATCCGATTTCCGAACGTATCATCGGCTGTGCCTTCAAGGTCCGTGGGGCTCTGGGACACGGATTCCTGGAGAAGGTCTACGAGAACGCTCTGGCCCACGAACTGCGTAAGGCCGGACTCGGAGTTCAGCAGCAATCCGGTATCGAGGTCTTCTACGATGGCGTGAATGTCGGCACCTACTTCGCCGACCTGCTCGTGGAAGGGCGCATCCTTGTGGAACTGAAGTCGATGAAGACCCTTGATGAAATCCACATGGCCCAATGCCTGAACTACCTTAAGGCCACAGGATTGCAGACCTGCCTCCTCCTTAACTTCGGCAAGATCAAGGTGGAAGTAAGGCGCTTGAGCATGAGCCGGGAAAACAAGCCGGGAATGGCCCCCGAAGAGATGGCGGTTGAAACAAGGACCAACCAATGATTTTGCTTTTTCTTTGTCCCCGTGAATCCCCGTGTGTCCCCGGCAAAAAAGTTCTTAAAGCCGGGGAAGTGATTGCTCAGAAAAGACCTGTTGAGCAAGGACCAACCAATGATTTTTCTTTTTCCTCATCCCTGCAGATCCCCGTCCATCCCCGGCAAAAAGCTTTTTTCAGCCGGGGACACACGGGGATTTACGGGGACAAAAAACAAAAAGCAGGGGGTCAAAAAAACCAGCCCAGCTATGGAGGCATGCCCCGCAGACACCCATTCATCCCCGGCCAGGACATCGGTCGTCCCCGGTTCTGTGGTGACCCAGCTTTTTGATCGCAGCATTCAAATTCAGGCCCTTCCATAAAGGCTCGCGCATGAGCTTCGCCCTTGGCATCTCCGATTTCTCCATCGGGGAAGGCATCTACAGACCCCAGCAATTGCTGAGTGTGGCGCAGCGCCTGGGCTACGGCGATCTGGTCCTCTGGGACCGGGGGCTGCAAGGCTATCCGAAACTGCGGGAGGAACTGGAATGGATCCTGGAAACGCAGCGGTCCGGCATTCTCCACGGAGCCGGCGGCTCTGAGATTCCCGAAGAGACCGGCTCCGGCGGAGCAGGATTCCGCATCCACCTGGGCTGCCGCTTCCGCTGGCGGGGTTACGACTATGGCGCCCTGCCCTTCACCGACGCGGGCTACGGAAACCTCAATCGCCTCCTCACGACCCAGGCCCACGCGCCTCAGAGATTGAAGGACGAACCTGCCCCCGACAGCTGCCGCACCGAGGAACCCCCTGGCGGCTGCGTGCTGCTGGCCGATGACTTGGCGGGCCTGGACGCGCTGCTGCGGGAAGGGGTTTACGCATCGCTGCTGGCCCATCCGCGGCGGGCGGTGGAAGCCCGGCGGGCGCTGGAACTGGGCTTGCCCGTGGTGGCGCCGCAGGTGCTGCGTTTCCGCAGCGAAGCGGGTCTCGAACTGCACCGGCTCAAGCGCG
>JANYBM010000105.1 GCA_025361125.1 Holophagaceae bacterium
GTCAGGTGAAAGCCGTGGTAACTGCCGTTGGTGGTGTGCAGATCGAAGACCACCGCTGGATCGAAGTCCTGGAGCATGGCCAGGAACCACCGCGTGTTAGCGGCCTGCGCTTTCATCAAATCGCGGTTGAGATCCAGGCCACGGGCATTTTCGCGGCGGCCTACGCCGCTTTCAGGGTTGGGCTGGTACTTGCGGATGGACGGATCCAGGGCGTCTGTGCCATCGGCGTTGTAGGCAGGACAGACCACCAGGTCGAGGTGCTTCCGCGCCTCCGGATGCAGGCCTTGCAGGAATTCCCGCACGATGACCTGAACCGCCTCCTTGCCTTCCACCTCGCCGGCGTGGATGTTGGCGTTGATGTATACGCGCACCACATCTTTCGAGGTGGCGGGAAGGCGCCAGGCCAGAATGGGTTTTCCTGCCTCTGTGAGTGTGGGCGCCAGCTTGGGTTGGTAAGCCACAAGCGCCGGATCTCGGCGGGCCAGGGAGGTCATGTAGGTTCGCACCTCCGCCACGGTGCTAGTGCGCTCGTGATGGGTCGCTTCGGGAATGGTGCGAGGCCAATCGCCTGCGGTGAGCGCAGAGCACGCCAAGGCTGCCCCAAGAAGGGACCAGCAGAACTGATTCCGGTGGATCAACGGTCCGCGTGCATGGTGCCGTCGGGCGCGGACTGGGCCATGGGCACGGGCATGGGCCTTGGTTTCTGGCCGAAGATAGTCTGGTTGTACATCACGAAGCTGGCCAGCATGAAAAGCAGCAAGGCGAGCATCGCCGCCCCGCGCTTGCCCACCGCCAGTCCTTTCGGCGCCATTTCCGAGCAGGCCAGCAGGATCAGCACCAAGGTCAGTTTGATGTGCATGTAGCGTTCGAGAAGGAGGTTGTTTCCAGCTCGGTAATGTAGGATCAGCGCGCCGATGCCCGCCAGCAGCGCCAGCCGGAACCCCCAGCTTACGGTGCGTTTCCAAACGGTGGCGGCAAGACCTCGTAGATCCTCGTGGTCGTCTTCGAAGCCAGAAAGCAAAAGCGCCACGACCGCACCGCCGCCCGCCATGGACAGTAGGATGAAGTGGAGCCATTTGATGAGAGCGATAGAGTCGAATACGCGCATGGGATCCTCGAAGTATCCAATAGCTTAGCCGCTTGAAGCGGTTTCTGTTCCATGGCTTCGACGTAATTCTGAGTCTTCTGTATTCAACTTTTTCAGTTCGACATCCGCCTACACTGTTCAGGGGGGGGTCATGTCCAAGTTGCGCGTCGCGGTGGTGGGTGTGGGACACCTGGGCCAACATCACGCCAGGATCGCCTCCGGCTCAGAAGTGGTCGAGCTGGTGGCAGTGGTGGATCCCTCGGCTGAGCGGGGGACTGAGATCGGCGAAAAATTCAACACGCGTTGGGTACCGCAGTTGGCGGACATCATTGCTGAAGTGGATGCAGTGCAGATCGCTGCTCCCACTGGCCTTCACCACGCCATCGGGCTGGAGATCCTGAAAGCTGGCAAACATCTGCTGATGGAAAAACCCCTGGCGGCGAACCTTGTGGAAGGTGAAGCGATGCTGGTGGCTTTGGCTGTGGCTCGAAAAATAAATCCCAACCTTGTGGCTTGTGTCGGGCATCTCGAGCGCTTCAATCCAGCCGTGGTGGCCCTTCGCGCGGCGAACTTCAGACCCAAGTTCATTGAGACCATTCGTGTTTCACCCTTCCCCATGCGCTCATTGGAAGTGGATGTGGTGATGGACGTGATGATCCATGATCTTGATCTGTTGATGGCGCTGGTGCAGCGGCCCGTGGTGGATGTGGAGGCCGTGGGGGTGCCGGTGCTGACCAAGGTTCCAGATTTGGTGAACGCCCGGCTTAAATTTGAAGGCGGTGCCTTTGCCACGGTCACCGCCAGCCGGGTGGCGCGCAAAAAGGAGCGCACCCTTCGGGCCTTTGGCCACCAGGAATACGCCAGCCTAGATTTCGCCGCCCAGAAGCTGGAAATCCTGCGCCTGAAGATGGGTGAGCACGGCCCTGAAGTTGTCCCGGAAATTGTGGATATTGAGGAAGGCGAACCCCTGAAATTAGAGCTGGAAGCCTTCTATGAGGCTTGCCAAGGGTGTGGGCATGACTACGTTTCCTGGGCCGATGGCATGGAAGCCATGCGTGTCGCCGACCTGGTGCAAAAGGCCGTGGCGGAAAGCCTCGTGGCTATGGGGGAGGCGCGATGACCCTGATCCATCGCAGTGACCTTGTACCAAATCCTAAAGCTATCGCGGAGCTTTATGACGCCGCCAAACTCCGACGGCCCACTTCGAACTTGGATCGCCTGAAACGCATGTTCCAGGGCTCCAACGTGGTGCTCTCGGTTTGGGAAGAGTTCGAGCAAAGTGACGGCCAGCGACTGGTGGCCTTGCTGCGCGGCTGGACCGACTACGCCTATGACGGCTATGTCTGCGATCTCGCCGTGCATCCAGACTTCCAGAAACACGGGTTGGGGAAAGATCTCCTCGATCGTGCCCAGAGCCTTGGCAGACCGGATGTGCAATGGGTGCTTCAGGCATCGGTCACTGCCGAGAAATACTACGAACACATCGGCTGGCAGAAGATCGAGAACGGCTGGAAGTGGCCGCGAGAAAACTACGTGCAGCCAGCGGATTCTGCGTGACATTCTACGACCTTGCCTCCCTCACCAAGCCGCTGGTGACGGCGACCCTGGCTCACGCCTACCTGGATCTCGATGCGGATCGTCGCTGGCAGTTAAGCTTCCAGGATCGTGGCAAGCCGCTTACGGTCCGACAGCTGCTGTCTCATTCGGCGGGCCTGCCGCCTTGGCTTCCTTACACGGGTGAAGCGCTGGCAACGCAGCTTCAGCGGACAGCCTTACCAGGTGATCATCCCCTTTTACAGTCGGCGGAAATCGGTGTCTCAACCTATTCGGATTTGGGCTATCGCCTCATCGGGGAGCTGCTGGAAGCAGAACTCGGGCTGTCCTGGAAACAGCTAGGGGCCGCGGTTTCTGGCCTTACTCCGGTGCCCTGGAAGACTGCCCCTACACTTATTCCGCCCGGCCAGGATGCGGCTGCCTGGTCTATCGCAGAGCCGAGCCTCGACTTCCCAGAACCCGATTCCCATCTACCCCACGATGCCAATGCGAGGGCCGGCATGATCGGTCATGCGGGTTTTGGCGCCACCGGGGAACAACTGCGGCAATGTCTGGCGCGTTGGCTGGCCGCTGGCTGGCCCGATCGCATGGCTGTAGAGTCTGCGCAGAACGCGGACGGCGAGATTTGGGGCCTGGGCCTGCAACGGGCCACAGCCTCGTTCGCAGACCTCTTGGCGCGAATTCAACTCGGCGCGGAAGGCGTCCATCTCGTCGAATCCACCGCCACAGAATTACCAGTGAAGACAACCTCAACATCGGGAACGCCTCCAACCACGAGCTTCTGGCAGCATCTCGCCTATACCGGCCCCGCCCTGTTCGTGCGTCTGGAAGATCGCTGCTGTATTGCATTGCTCTGCAACCGGGCAGGCCCAGCTGGCGAACTTCTGAGCCTTGATCAGCTTCGCGATCGGCGAAGGAAGATGTTGCAATCCATTCCCCGATAAACTGGACGCATGAATCCCCGCGCGCTTCTCCCTTTATTGCTGGTCGCTGGCCTGGTGCAACCGCTGGCGGCGCAATCCATGGTGCGTATCGGTCTTTCCACCGAAGGGGCCGAGTGGCAGGTAGCACTGGATGGTGGCGGAGACGTACTCACGCGGAGCGGGCGTTTCATCATGAAACTGCGCGCTGGTGAGAAGCTCCGAATCTGGTGGGATAGTCGAGGCGAAGCCGATCCTACGGACGAGTATCGTATCCGTGTGGGCGGCGACATGGGGGCTGCCGCCGCGGCGGAAGTCATGAAAAAACTCAAGGGGTTGGGTGAAACGCCTGAAAAGATTTTTGTTCCTGATGGGGCTTCATGGAAAGTCCTGACGGGCCATTTTACAAAGGCCGAAGACACCGAAGAGGTCCTGCAAAAATTGAGCGGTAGTGGCTTCACGGAATTGTGGGTGTCTTCAGAACACCGCCCTGGCAAGGCCCGTAAGGGCCGCGCCTTGTATGCCGTGACCGCCCGCTATGAACGGAGGTCATTGCCTTCTGAAGGTGTGCTATTCCGCTCGAACAATGGCTTGGTGCAATTGTTCGGCAAGGGTTGGTACCGGGGCACCATGGAGTTCTTTCCCAATGGGGATGGACGGCTCACGGTGGTCAATCAGGTGGCCTTGGAGGACTACGTGCGCGGCGTGGTGCCTCGTGAAATGGGCGCCAATGAATATCCGAATGTCGAGGCGCTGAAAGCACAGGCCGTAGCGGCGCGGACGTATGTGGTGGCGAACCTTGGGAAGCGCAAAAGCGAAGGCTTCGATTTGTTAGATACGCCGCTGGACCAAGTCTACGGCGGGAGGGACGGCGAACAACCGCTGGCGGACCGCGCCGTGGCGGAAACCGCAGGTCTCATTGCCACCTACAACGGCTCGCCCATCCAGGCCTTGTTCACAGCCGATAGCGGTGGCGCCACCGTGGACAACAGTTACGTTTTCGGAGGGCCCCAACCGTACCTGAAAGGCGTGAGCAACTATCCAGACAAACCCGCGACCATCTCCTTCAAAGGCGCTGTGGACCCTGGGACTGATCAATCCTGGCTGAACCTGGAACTGCTGCGCCTCGCGGCCTTCGGCATCATCCTGCCGGATGTTTTGACGACTGAAAAAATGGAACAGCCTTTACGGGGAAGCGATCTTTCCGAACCCATGGCCCGCCTCGTCCAACGCTTGGGATTGCCAGGTCCGGAACGCCCGGTGACCAAGGATCTGCAGCTCTATCTTTGGATGGCGAGAGCACTCAGCTTCGATCGGGTGGTGGAGGGTATGGAACGTCCCCAGGACGCGGATTATTTCGTGGGGCCTGTCATTGTAAAGCCCGCGGACCGGCCCCTGGCAGCCTTCTTGGCGCGACGCGGCATCGTTACCACCGCCATGTGGAATGGTCAGCCGACTTTGCGGGATGGCTTCACGGCACTTTCACGCATGTGGCAGGAACTGGAAGCGCCTGAACTGGCGGAGGGCACCCTGTTACGGGATGGCACCGTGCGCCGGAAAGTGATCGGCGCCATACCTGAACCGCTACCCCTTGCCAGCTTTCTTTTGCTCGCGGAAGAAAGCATTGGGGGTCAGCTGCGGCTGATCTCAGAGGCCCGCGTCCAGGTGGGGGATCGCGTGAAATGGATGCCCCGGGAAGGGGGATCGCGTTTGCTCATCCGTCGTCTCGATCCCGATGGGGCCGCTTGGGACCGCTACAATCCCACCGCCCATTGGAAGGTGGAGTTGAAGGATAGTGATCTGCTGGCGAAAGTGAAATCCCGCGTGGGCGTCAGCGGCATCCGTGCCCTGGAACTGGAGCATAACGAGCATGGCCGCGTGCTGAAACTCACGGTGCGCGACACTCGTGGCGTCGGCCACGAATTCACCGGCATGCGCATCCGCGCCTTGCTGGGCCTCAAGGACAATGTGTTCCGCTACCTTACCGTGGGCACCGGTGACCTGAAGCGCTGGATCTTCTACGGTCGCGGGTGGGGCCACGCCGTGGGCATGGACCAGACCGGCGCCTATGGCATGGCACTGGAAGGCTACAGCTACGACCAGATCCTGAAGCGCTACTACCGCGGGATTGAAATCACAAAGGCGTATTGATAAAGCCCTGGGTCCTGAGTCCTGGGGTTTAATTGCGAAGCGGCCCATGGCCGCGCCTTTCATCAGAGCACCTCACTGCGAGGGGATTGCTCAGGACCCAGGACTCAAGACTCAGGACGCCTACCTTCATGCCGATATTCAGTCTCGACCACCGTCCCGTCTTTCCGCCGCCTGATTTAGCGGAGCCGGAAGGTTTACTCGCCATGGGTGGAGATTTGAGCGAGGAGCGGCTTTTGGAAGCCTACCGCCGCGGCATCTTCCCGTGGTATTCGGCAGGTGAGCCGATTCTCTGGTGGTCGCCGCCTGCGCGCGCGGTATTCCTTCCTCGGGATGAGCACATCTCCTCGCGCTTGAAACGAAAATTACGCGGCTCAACCTTTGAACTCCGTGTAGACACGGCCTTTCCGCAGGTAGTGAAGGGCTGCGCTTCTACCAGACGCAGCGGCGAGCCTGGCACCTGGATCACCGGTGAAATGTTCCAGGCTTATGTGGCACTGCATGAATCCGGCTACGCCCACAGTTTTGAGACATGGCAGAACGGAGAGTTGGTGGGAGGTCTCTATGGCTTGTCTCTGGGCGCCGCTTTTTTCGGCGAAAGCATGTTTTCGAACGTGAGTGATGCCTCCAAAGCCGCCTTCGTGCAGTTATGCGAATGGTGCTGGAGACAGGATTTCCACTTCATTGATGGCCAAGTGCCCAATGAAAATCTGGAGAAGCTCGGCGCACGGGTGATGACGAGGGAGGACTATTTAAATAGGTTGATCCAGGCGCTCAATCAACCTACGAAAAAGGGGCCGTGGCTGGGGTGATGGGAGGACCCGGACTTTAAGAGTATTTAAAGACCGGGCTTTCGCCTGACAAAGTAACTTCGGCTGTTCCCCCGTCCTTCAACGGCCCGAACAAGATGGCTTCGGCTAGTGGCTTCTTCAGCTTGTCCTCGATGAGACGAGCCATGGGGCGGGCACCAAAGGCGGGCTCGTAGCCATGGTCGGCAAGCCATTGCTTGGCTTCGGCACTGACTTTCAACTGCACGTTCTTCTCGTCCAGCAGCACTTGCAGCTCCGCGAGATTCTTGGCCACGACTTTCAGGATTTCGGCTCGTCCCAAAGGTGCAAAAGCCACAATGGCATCCAGACGGTTTCTGAACTCGGGGCTGAAGGCCTTCTCGATGGCCCCTCGCGCCGACCCACCTACCACGTCGGTGAAGCCCACCCGGCGCTGGGAAAGGTCCTTTGTACCCGCGTTGGTGGTGAGGACCAGCACGACATGGCGGAAATCCGCGCTACGCCCATGATTATCTGTGAGGGTGGCGTGGTCCATGACCTGCAGCAGGATGGCGAACAGGTCCGGATGGGCTTTTTCGATTTCGTCCAGTAGCAACACGGCGTGGGGGCTTTTCCGCACGGCGTCCGTGAGCAGCCCGCCTTCATCAAAGCCCACGTAGCCAGGCGGCGCGCCCACCAACCGCGAGACTGCGTGCTTCTCCATGTACTCGCTCATGTCGAAGCGCAGAAAGGGCACCCCCAGAATGCTTGCCAATTGCTTTGCGAGCTCTGTCTTACCCACGCCCGTAGGGCCGGAAAACAGGAACGACCCCATGGGTTTTTCGTTCCCGCGAAGGCCTGAGCGGCTGAGCTTGATGCTGGAGGCCACCTTTTCGATGGCGGCGTCCTGGCCGAAAATCACTGTGCCCAAGCGGGTGTCGAGATCCGCCAGACGGTCACGGTCGTCGCCACTGAGACTTTGCAGGGGCACTCGGGCCATGCTCGCCACGACCTTTTCGATGTCTATGACATCGAGCAACTTTTTGCGCTTCCGGGGTGGCAAAAGCTTTTGCGCGGAACCGGCTTCGTCCAGCACATCAATGGCTTTGTCCGGCAGGTGCAGATCCCGCAAGTGGCGTGCAGACAGCCGCACGGCGGCCTCCAGGGCGCCATCGCTGAAGCGCACGCCGTGATGATGCTCAAAGAGGCTCCGTAAGCCTTTCAGGATGTCCAGGGCTTCGGCCTCGGTGGGTTCGCCCACATCAACTTTCTGGAAGCGGCGGGAAAGCGCGCGATCTTTGTCAAAGGAAAGCTTGGCATCCTGAAAGGTGGTGGCGCCGATGCAGCGCAGCTCACCCGCCGCCAGTGCGGGTTTCAGCAGGTTGGACGCATCCAGGCTGCCACCGCTCACGGACCCCGCGCCGACGATGGTGTGAATCTCATCAATGAAAAGCAGGGCGTGATCTTTGGCCTTCAGGGCCTCGATGACCGCCTTGATCCGCTGCTCGAAATCGCCACGATAGCGCGTGCCTGCCAGCAGGGCGCCCAGGTCCAGCGCGAAGAGGCTTGATCCTTTCAGCACATCGGGGACCTTGCCTTCATGCAGCCGCAGCGCCAGGCCTTCGGCGATGGCGGTCTTGCCCACTCCGGGTTCACCCACCAGCAATGGGTTGTTTTTCCGGCGACGGCAAAGAATTTGAAGGATGCGATCCAGTTCCGCCTGGCGGCCCACCAACGGGTCAATCTTGCCTTCGGCGGCGCGAGCCACCAGATCCACTGTGTAAGTCTTCAGGGGATCAGGAGGAGGGGCCTCGCCTTCTTCGTTTGGCGCATCCGAGGGTTCCTCGGGCTTGGCAATCTTGGGTTCCGGGGCCCCATGGGAGAGATAGCGCAACAAGGCCAGACGTTGAAGCCCCTGGGACCGAAGATAGTGGGCACCGAAACTTTGGGGCTCCTGAAGTAGCGCGGCCAGGACACTCCCGGCATCCACGGTGGCCTGTTCTGAAGAAATAGCATGGAGGATAGCTCGCTCCATGACCCGCTCGAAACCCAGGCTGGGCATGGGGGAAAGCGTTACGCCAACCGGGAGGACTTCGATCTTCTCTGCAAAAAAAAGATCCAAGGAAGCTTGCAGGGCGGTGGCTTTCACAGCACAGGCGGAAAGTGTTTTCTGGATATCGGACTCGCTGATCAGCCCCGCCAATAGATGCTCTGGGGTGACAAATTCGTGTCGCTTGAAACGCGCGAGTCCAAAGGCCTTGCGGATGGCGGATTGCAGGTTTTGAGCAAGGGGCGGTGTGGTCATGCTTCCACGCTTTCGGGTTCCAGGGTGCAAAGCAACGGATACTCATGCTGTTCAGCGAGTGCCCTCACTTGAGTCATCTTCGTTTCCGCTACGTCATGGGTGTAGAGTCCTGCGATTCCTTTACCCTGGCGATGCACCGCCAGCATGATTCGGGTGGCTTCGGCTTCAGGTTTATGGAAGATGACTGTCAACACGAAGACCACAAAATCCTGGGTGGTGTAGTCGTCGTTATGCAGGACAACCTTCCACATGGAGGGAGGCTGAAGCTTAGGTTTTGCCTTGCTTTTAGTGGTGAGACCGGTTCCACCTTCTGGGTGGTTCTTGGGGGTGGGCATTGGGGGCTCCACTTCACAGTTTAAGCCTTTCGGTCCATCCCGCGCACCGAGGCCTTGCATTGAGTCCCACCCATTGCCCTAACCATTCACAGGACATCTAGTCCTGTGAAAGGTTAGGGCTATGGGTGGTGCTCCCGCCCGGGGTCGAACCGGGACGCCCTTGCGGGCTGCGGATTTTAAGTCCGCTGCGTCTGCCATTCCGCCACGGGAGCTAAACCATAGCCTAAGGCACCGACCCAAAATACACCATGCACCCTTACCCGGATGGGCTTGAATCCTTGGACCGGATCTGTCGCATTCTTGATTTTGCATGATATGGTTTCAAGACTTCAGGGAGCTGCATGGGTTTCAGGATTTTCAAGGTTTACCTAGTGATGGCAGGTAGTTCGCTAGCACTCGTATCGGCGGAACCCAAGGATCTGAAGCTCTTCTTCCAGCGCACTTGCGCAGCCTGTCACGGTCTAGATGGTTCCGCCCGTGGCTTGAATGGCCAGAAGTTGCCGGGCCGCGTGCTCAACGATGCCAGGTGGCAGGGCGGGAAAAAAGATGGGGAACTGGTGAAATCCATTCTCAAGGGCAAGGGCGGGATGCCCTCCTTCCAGTCTCAACTCAGCGAGACGGAAGTGGAGATATTGGTGGCTGAGGTGATCCGTCCTTTGGCCGCGAGGAAGAAATGAATTACTCTTCGCCCAAGTATTCCCTCGCGATCCTACTGTTGTTTTACCTTCCTGGTCTGTCGGCTCAGGATCCGCCGAAAAAAGACCTGCGGGCTTTCTTCGCGAGCAACTGCGTTGTGTGCCATGGCCCTGATGGCAGCGCCCGGGGCGCCGATGGCTCCCGGCTCAAGGGCCAGGACTTCACAAACGCTAAAGAGATGAAAGACTTCACGGATGCGGAGCTGGCCAAGACCATCCGCAAAGGCAAACTGTTCGGCCGCATGCCGTCCTTCAAGGGTCGGCTTAGTGAAGCCGAAATCATGGAGCTGGTGCAGCAGATCGTCCGCAAAGCCGAAAAGGGCAAAGCCATCACCGCACCCTATGAGACAACGAAGTAGGCAAGGCCTGCTTTCGCTTTTCATCCGCTAGAATCAGGGATGCCCGAGGACATCGACAATCATCCACTGTTGCAGAATCTGAACCCACCCCAGCGCGAAGCCGTCATGCACACGGATGGGCCGCTGTTGATCCTGGCGGGCGCGGGATCTGGCAAGACCACGGTCATCACCCGGCGTATTGCCTGGCTCATCGAGGAGAAGGGTGCGCATCCCGGTTCCATCCTGGCCATGACTTTCACCAACAAGGCCGCCGAGGAAATGCGGGACCGGGTGGCCCAGCTGGTTTCGGTGCCTGTATCGCAGCTCTGGGTCAGCACTTTCCATTCGTTTTGCACGCGCATTCTGCGGCGGGAAGGCGATCGCACGCCGGTGGGCCGCGACTTCGTCATTTTCGATCCCTCGGACCAGAAAAGCCTGATGAAACAGGTGCTGTCGGAACTGAAAATGTCCGAAAAACAGTTTCACCCGCGCCGCGTGTTGGAGATGATTTCCGATTTCAAGAACCGCTGTCTGCTTCCCGAAGAAGCAGTGGAAGAGGCCCTGGATCCCTGGACCCGCAGGGTACTGGATGCCTACGCCCTTTATCAAAAAGGCCTGCGCAACCATCGCGCCTGCGATTTCGATGATCTGCTGCTTTACACTGAACGGCTGTTCCGTGAAGACGCCATGCAGGCGATCTACGGAGAGCGATTCCGCTACCTGCTGGTGGATGAATATCAGGACACCAACCGTGCCCAATACCTGCTGGTACAGCACCTGGCGCGCAGACACCACAACCTGTGCGTGGTTGGCGATGAAGATCAAAGCATCTATGGGTGGAGAGGAGCAGACATCCGCAACATCTTGGACTTCCAGCGGGACTTTCCTGAGGCCATTCAGATCAAGCTGGAGCAGAACTACCGCTCCTCGCAATCCATTCTTGATGCGGCCTCTACGGTCATCGCCAACAATGCGCAACGCTTGGGCAAAACGCTGTGGACCGACCGCGGCGCAGGTGAACCCATCACATTCAAGCTTAGCGATGACGGGCGTTTGGAAGCCGAGTGGGTAGTGTCGAAATTGCAGGAGGCAAGGCGTTACGACCCAACGATAAAGATGGCTGTGCTCTACCGCGCCAACTGGCAGTCACGACAGATCGAAGAAGCCCTGCGTGCGGCGAACCTGCCCTATAAACTCGTGGGCGGGACGAAGTTCTACGAACGCCAGGAAGTGAAGGACCTGCTCAGCTATCTGCGGCTCATTTCCAATCCCTACGACTTGCAAAGTTTCCGACGTGCCGTCAGCAGTCCTTCCAGGGGCGTTGGTCCCACCACCTTGGGGAAAATTGAAGCCGCCATACCGGAAAATGGAACTGCCCTTGATGGCGTGGTGATCCTATTGAAAGGAGGGGAGCTGAAAGGCCGTGCAGGTCGGGAGCTGCACCGCTTCGTGGAGCTGTTTTATCGCGCCGTGAACGAGGCCACCTCGCTCGGTTTGGCGGGCCTGGTGCGCTGGACTTTGCAGGAGAGCGGTTATCTCCAGATGCTCGAGGACGAAGGCACGCTGGAGGCTGAAGGCCGTGTCCGTAACCTGGAAGAATTTCTTTCGGCTGCCTCGGAATCTGAATCCCTGGGACTGCGACTTGCGGAATTCCTGGATCGCGTGACCCTCGCTTCGGACACCGATCAGTTGGATCAGAGCGTGGAACTTTCACTCATGACCATCCACTGCGCCAAGGGCCTGGAATTCCCCATTGTTTTTTTAGTGGGGATGGAAGAAGAAGTCTTCCCCAACCGCCAGGCCCGGGAGACTGATGAAGGTTTGGAAGAGGAGCGTCGCCTCTTCTACGTGGCCATCACGCGAGCCAAGGCCAAGCTCTATCTCAGCGGTGCCAGGCGGAGGCGCATCATGGGCAGCGAAGTACTCGGTATGCCCAGCCGCTTTTTGAGAGAGCTTCCCAGTGAGGCGTTGGAGACGCCCATCCGCTGGGGCACGGAGCTGTATCAAGCGGGCCAGGGTGGCTGGACGCCGGAACGCGCCCGGGGCGGTAGCGGTGCATCGGTGGCGATGGAACTGAATCGCATCCGCAGTTTTTTCGATAAGGTGCGGGCCACGACTGAAGTGGCTTCCGAAGGCCACTCCGAGCCCGCTCTTTTGGCAGTCTTGCCAAGTGCCTCCACCCAGTCAGCGGCTGCCGATGCCTGGCCCAAGGGAACGCGAATCCGAAGCCCGCGCTTTGGCCGCGGTGTCATCACCGCCGCCACTGGGAGCGGCGAAGGTCTCACCTACACCATCCGTTTCGAGACCGGGGAAAAGCGCATCGTCGCAAGGTTTGGGATGCTGGAGCGCGAGTGAATGCCACCGCGCGAACCACGACGTCGGCCAACCAAACTCTGGTTCTCCCCGCAGCCACCATCGGTCTTGGGGCCTTCCTGCTGTTCCTGGTGCAGCCGCTCCTGGCCAAGCGCATTCTGCCCTGGTTCGGCGGATCGGCGGCGGTATGGACAGCCTGCATGCTCTTTTTCCAGGTGCTGCTGCTGGGTGGTTATCTGTATGCGCATTTATTGCAGAAGCTCACCGCAAAACGGCAAGCCAGGCTGCATTTGATCTTGCTGGCGGCAAGCGTTTTGGTACTCCCTCTGAGTCCTGACCCCACGTGGAAGCCAGCCATCACGGGTGATCCGACCTTTCGGATTCTGGGTCTCTTGATGGCCACTGTGGGCCTGCCCTATCTGCTGTTGTCCTCCACGAGTCCTTTGGTGCAAGCCTGGTTGGCCAGGGAGCGCCCGGGCTGGCAGCCCTATCGCCTGTTCGCGCTCTCCAACGCGGGCAGCCTGGCAGCATTGCTGGGCTATCCGGTGCTCGTGGAACCCTTTCTTGTCCTTGGCGTTCAGGCGTGGGTGTGGACGGCGGGTTATGGTATTTACCTGCTTTGTGCCACGGGCATGGTGTGGCGTGTGAAGGGCCTTGCTGAACCATCGGACCAAGCCTCGATGGTCGAAGTTGCGTGCCTAGGAGAGGCTGTGAAGCCCACACCTGGCCTCCGCCTGTTGTGGATCCTGCTTGCTTTCGCACCGTCCTTGTTGCTGCTCGCAGTGACGAGCCACCTTTGCACCAACGTGGCACCCATCCCGTTTCTATGGGTGCTGCCGCTTTGTCTTTACCTGCTGAGCTTCATCATCTGTTTCGACAATCCACGCTGGTATCTGCGCAAAGCCTTCATTGGGATGGTGGTTCCGGCCTTGCTCGGCATGGGTTGGTTGCTGCTTCCAGACCATGTCCACGCGACCGTGCGGGTGCAGGTGATCGCCTTCTCCGGTGCTCTTTTCGTGGCCTGCATGGCGGCTCATGGCGAACTGGCGCGACTGCGACCTGCACCTACCTACCTTACGGGCTTTTATCTTTCACTCTCATTCGGTGGAGCCTTGGGCGGGGTTTTCGCAGGTCTGGTCGCACCCCGTGTTTTTTCTACCCTGGTTGAATTTCCCATTGCTTTGGTGCTCATGGCGATTCTGCTTTTCATGGCTTGGATGCGCGACCCCGGAACTGGAACGAGGTGGTTCATACGGCAAGGAGCGGGGCTATTCCTGTCCATTTGCGCAACAGTGCTGTTGGCGATGTCAGTGAACCTTAATCGTACGGAAGCCCATAAATCTTTGGTCCAAGTCCGCAATTTCTATGGCGCCCTGAAGGTGGTGGAGCGCTATGAAGATCGCGACCGCATGCGAATGCTGGTTCACGGAAACATCAACCACGGAGGCCAGTTTCTGGCCGGGGATCTCGCCCGAAAACCTACCACCTACTACGGCCCCGACTCTGGCGTGGGACTTTCCTTAAGGTTGCTGGGTGAGAAGGGTCCCCTGAAATTCGGTGTGGTGGGCTTGGGATCAGGCACGTTGGCAGACTATGCGAGGCAAGGCGATATTGTCCGCATCTATGAAATCAACCCTTTGGTCAAAGACCTTGCCTATACCTGGTTTCAAGCGCTTCCGGAATGCAGTGGGAAGGCGGAAGTGGTGATGGGCGATGCGCGGCTTTCCATGGAACGGGAAGCACCCCAAGCCTACGACCTCATCGCGGTGGATGCCTTCAGCAGCGATTCCATTCCGGTGCATCTGCTGACCCGCGAAGCATTCCAGCAATACCGGCGCCATTTGAGTCCTGGCGGCGTGGTGGCGGTGCACATTTCCAATCTCTATCTGGATCTGAGGCCTGTGCTCATCGCTGAAGGGCGAGACGCTGGCTGGAAGACTCGTGAAGTCTCCGACGAAGGCGATGCTGATGCGGGCGTCTTCAGCTCCGATTGGGTGCTGATGAGCCCGGATGCTGACATCTTCCGGCGGGCTGAGCTCATGAAGGTGGCCGAGCCCCTGGAATCCAAGCGCACCGTGCCGAGATGGACCGATGACTTCAGCAATCTGTATCGGATCCTGAAATAAGCCTCATCGTTTCCAGTGACCCACTTCCACCTTCACCAGGTTCTTGAGTTCCTGCTCCTTGGCGGGCCCGCCCCCGTAGGCTACGGATTCCGCGGTGGAGGCCAGGATTTTTAGCGCCGGTTCACGGTCAGGTTTGGTCTTGGCCAAGCGCAGCAACCAGGTGCGCAGGGTCTCTCCTCTCTCAGGCGGAAGGCTGTGGCGAGTGCGGCGCAACAGCGGCCGTAGGGGCCTGAGTACGCCAGGAGCTGTTGCGCTGAGCCCCAGGCGGGCCATCCAGAAAAGACGAGTGCGCCAAAGTATGGCTGCGATGGTTATGAAGAGGAGCAGCACGCCAAGTGAAACCATCCAGGATGAACCTGTTCCATTTGGCGAACCCAATCGCCAGGGTTTGGTGACTTCCAAAGCTGAAAACTTGGCGGTGGCCCAATCAAATCCGGTGGACTGATCCTCGCCGGAAAAGCGCACCACATGGCGGTCCCAGCGGAATCGCACGGCGTCCACCCAGCGCTGAACCGCCCCCATGAAGCCTTGGGTCAGGGCCGCGTTGGGGGGCGCCGGTGGCGTCGGATCCGCCACGCGCCAAAACCCCGCCTCGGAATCGTAGTATTCCACCCAGGAATGAGCTTCATTTTGGGTCACGAGGAAATAGCCGCCCTCGGCACTCCAGGGACCCAGCCGGTACCCGTTGACCACCCGGGCATAGACGCCGCGGCTGCGGAGCATAAGCGCCAGGCTGGTCGCGAAATACTCGCAATGGCCGGCTTTGGAGTGCTCCAGAAAATCCGCGATGGGATCCGTTGCGGAGCCGGAAGGATTGTCCAAGGTGTAGGTGAAACTCCTTAGCTGCGTGGTTAGGCGGTCGGCCAGGGCACGAGGAGGCAAGGGCTCCTTCACGGCCTGGTCCGCGAAGCGACGTGGCGCAGCTCCAATGGTTCCGGTGTAGAGCAGGATGGAACGACGCGGTCCATACGGTTGCGGTTCCTTCATTCGGAATGGGGTGGCAGGGCCTCCAGGACTGTTTTCTTCCCGGCGGTCGAGACCGAACAGGTTCAAGTACTGCCGACCTGGTGGTTGGTAAGCCCATCGAATGGCACCCCCCTGGCCTGTCGTGAGCTGGACTCCGCGGGGGCTTTGGAAAACGGGCGCGTCACTGTATGGCAGTGCCAAAATGGGCGTGGAACTTGGCTCAAGAGTCATTTCAAGGGGAGGTTCCTGGTTTGGCCAGACTCCTGAGGGCACCATGGACCAAAGCGCCCGCGGGGTGGTCTGGAGCGGGTCCCACCGGGCGCCATCAAGTTTTTCCAAGCCCACGCCCCGCAACAGCGCGAGCCGCTTGGCCAGTACGGGAATCTGGGTGGCCGACATTCCTTGAGGGGGTTGGATGCGCATGACGATATCGGAGTTGCCCGAGATGCGACCAGCCCGTCCCAAAATGACGCTATCGCTCAATCCAGCAGAGCTTCCGGTGAAAGCGGAAACACTCCAGGGCAGGGGCCGGAGACCCAGGGTGATGCGTGGCAGGAGCACAAAAAAGGCTCCTGCCATGAGCAGACAAGCCAGCGTCCAACGCAGGGTGCGGAAATAGGGCGGGATTGGCGTGGGGCCGCGTCGAAGCAAGGCGGAAGGCTCCCAGGCCTGCTGCAGTAAAACGATGGACGCACCCGCGACCCAAGCTACGGCCCAGCCCATGAACTCCAGATCGGCGGTGCTGATGGCCGTAGTCAGGAAGAGCAGAAAACCCATCAGCAGCAACTGTCGCCGCTGGGGTAATTCCCTTGGGAGTGCAAGCCGCAGTCCCATCAGCATGAAGAGCAGATGAACGATGATGGCCAGGAAGCCACCAGATTGTCGTCGCAGGATGGGTACTTCCAGTACGAGCACCAGGATCAACAGGGATTGCAACCATCGCCGCCAACGACCAAGGTCCACCCTTGCGATTTCAACACCCGCCGCCGCCGCGAGAGGAACCGCCATCCAGGCCACTTCCCACGGCTCATAAATGCCCGTCGTAGCCACCGCTCCGTACGCAAGCCAGGCGGGGAGATGGTCGGTCCAGCGGGAATATTTCATCAGGGCAGCACCCAGGCGCCGAGCGCTACGGCCCTTGAAGCGCCAGTGACTTCGGGTACGTTGCCGGCCACGCCACAGGCACTGGCGGCGCCGAGCAAGGCCCAGGAAACGGCTTCCCGGGCGCCGTTTGGAAACTGGTAATCTTCCGCGAAGGCCACCCGGGAAGAGCGCGTCGTAAGCTCCTTCCGAACCCTTGCATGGTGCGTGCCCCCGCCGCTGACGAGACCACGGAGGCCCGTCGGCAGTGGGTCCAGCCGGCCCAATTCCGAGGCCACGGATTGCGCCGTGAAGGCTGCGAGCGTGGCGAGACGATCCGGCAAGGGCAGTGCTTCCAGCGGGGCTGATTCTGTTTCAAGCCAGGCGGAACCAAAGGTTTCCCGGCCCGTGGATTTGGGCGGGGCCGCGGAAAAATAGGAATGTAGCATCCAGCGGGCAAGCAGGGTTTCATCCACTTGACCTGATGCGTAGGCACCACTTGGATCGAAGGGCATGCTGAGCCATTTTTCCGCCGCGAGATCCAGCAGGGACATTCCAGGTCCCACATCCCAGGCTCGCAGATAAGATCCATCCCACACCGTAATATTGGCGATACCGCCGAGATTCAAGGCGGCCCATGGTTCAGCACGGCCACGCAGCCACAACTCGGTGAGCGTCACGAGCGGAGCGCCTTGGCCACCCAGCGCCATATCCATGCGGCGCAGGTCAAAGACCACCGGGCAGTGTAATGCTTCGCACAGCACGTATGGGTCTGCTAACTGAAGGGTGGCGCCCTCCTGTGGATGGTGTTGGATGGTCTGGCCATGGAGGGATGCCATGTGCGGAATGGAACCCGATTCTTTTAAGAGCAACGTTGCTGCGCGGGCATGATGGTCCCCCAACCGCCGCTGCAGCACGGTGATTTCCGAAGGCTTGAGCCGGTCCGCAGCGGCCTCCATCACAGCTTCCCGCAGTTCCGTCGGGTAGGGCTCATGACGATGCGCCATGAGCGCGCGAAAGGGCAGATCGCCCTGGAATCCATCCGGATCTACTTCAACGAGCGCCACATCCACGCCATCTGCCGAGGTTCCCGACATGAGTCCCAGCACGTGCCAAGGACCCTGCTCTGGAAGACCAGGAACGCGCCAATTGGATGGACGGGAGCACATGGTTGGATGATGGCAGGAATTTTACGCCATCTATCAGCAAGAAGTCCTGAGCTCTGGGGCCAGAGTCCTGAGGCAATAGGGCGGTGCCTTCGGCGCACCAAGCGCCGTCGCGGCCTTTGTAGTCCTCAGGACCTGGGACTCGCAACCCCTACCTCGTGCCCCACTCCCCCTTTAACCTGCACTCCAGGACTCCAACCTCGTTATGCTTTTCCTTTCCACGGAGTCGCCATGGCCATCACGTTTTCCTTCCTGGACGCGGTGTCCTTCAGTGCGTTGCTATTGAAACGCCGTGACGAAGCGGGCGGAGGAGCTTCCATGGGCTGCATTATTTTTCTCATCATCGTGGGTATCGTTGTCTTCATTATCATGAAGAACCGCGGCAGTTCCCCATCTACCGGGCCATTGCCCGCTCCTGGAAATAGCCAAGGTGGCGGCAGCGGCGCGGCCATGCCCAACTTTGTGAACCCCTATGACAAATGCCCCAACTGTGGCGCCAAGGGCGACAAAATGAAAGCCACCTGGGATGGCATGCGCAAGGTGCAATGGACCTGCGGTTACTGTGCATCCTTGGCGGGCGTGCAGGAATTAAAGGATGAAGAGCTTCCCGCTTCGGCCAAGGCTCGGCTTGGCATCGGCCAGGCGCCGGGGCAGCAGAACATGATGGGCGGCCCAGGCTATCAAGGCGGTGGTGGCGGGGGCATAGGCGGGCTGCTGACCGGCATGATGATCGGTAATATGCTCGGTGGCGACCATCACGATCATTCCGGCGATGGTGGCTTCAGCTCTGGCGGCACTGGAGGCACCAGCTCCAATTCCGATTGGGGGGAATCCGGCGGTAGTGGCAGTGGTTGGGGTGATTCGGGCTCCTCGGATTCAGGTTCCTCAGATTCCGGCGGTGGCTGGGGCGACTCCGGTGGTGGTGACTCCGGTGGAGGCGATAGCGGCGGTGGCGGAGACTGGTAAATTCGAGCTCTAGTGCTTTCAGGGGGCCATGGCGGCCCCCTTTTTTGCTGCATTTGGGCTCGAATTGGGTACATTCATAGGCAGCTCTCATCACCCAACTTACGACTGAATCACCCGGAGGACCTATGCGTCCCTTTTCTTCGCGCAATTTATTCCTGGTCTTGGTAGCCAGCGCGGTACCGGTTCTGGCCCAAACCACCGGAGCGGTCACTGGACGGATCCTGGAATTCAACGGCACTCCAGTGCGCGGGGCGACCGTAAGACTGGCCGGCGCAGGCGTCCAGGGTGTTCGAACGACCAGCACAGATAGGGACGGCAACTATCGCTTCAACCTCCTGAATCCCGGCCGCTGTACCATTACCGCCACCAAGGACGGTCTTCGCACCGCCAAATCTGAAGCGGTAGTGGGTTTGGATAAGACCGCCACCGTAGACTTGACCATGAACGCGGTGGCATCGGCCACGGTTGAGGTCGTCGAGCAATCCACCTCCGTGGATGTGAGAGCCACCACCGTTGGCGCCAATTACGATGCTGAGACCTTCACGAAACTGCCCACCACCAGGGACTTCGCAAACATCGCAACCCTGGCGCCGGGCGTCACGGAAGACGTGGCGGGTCTTAAAATCTACGGTGGAACCGGTGCTGAAAATAGTTATGTGGTGGACGGCATCAACACCACCAACGTGGAATTCGGCACCCAGGGCAAGACGATTCCCATCGAGTTCATTCAGGAGTTGCAGGTGAAGACCGGTGGCTATGAGGCCGAATACGGGAAAGCTCTGGGCGGCATCATCAACGTCATCACCAAGTCCGGGGGCAACGAGTTCACGGGGGATGTTTTCACCTATTTCAAGGGCAACGGACTACGGGCCAACAACAAGCACCAAGGCGAAACCTTGGTACCTGTTCCCGTGAGTGAACAGAACACGGACTATGGGTTCGACTTTGGTGGTCCCCTCATCAAGGACAAACTCTGGTTTTTCGTGGCCTACGATCGCAGCACCACCACGACCAAGAACACTATTCTGAGTTCCACGGACATAGCTGCAACCGATGCCACGCGTGACCTGTTTTCGGGCAAGCTCACTTGGCGCATCGCCGATACTCAGACCCTGGTAGCTTCCTTCGTTGGCGACCCGGAAAAAGACACTGGTGCTGTGAAACAGCCCTTGGGTACTTCGTCCACCTGGGATGGTGAAAGGAAAATCGGAGGTACAGATTTCAGCCTGCGCTATGAAATCAATGGTGAATCCTGGTTTGGGCAGATCCAGTGGAGTCGGCACAAGGAAACCAATTCAATATTGCCCACAGGTGCCAATGGGGCGGGGATCCAGTACATTGACAACCGCGCCAATGGAGCCAGAAGTGGGGGCTTCGGCCGCTTTGATGAAAAGGATTTCACAAGGGATACCATCGCCGGGTCCATCACAAAATACATCGGGGGTCATGAAATTAAGGCGGGCTTCGATTTTCAGACTGACAAGGCAGACATCAAGCGCGGCTTCTCAGGTGGGCAGACCGTTACCATTTATGCAAACGGTGTCCATGCGGATCAGCCCATTTATGCGCACTACTACTGGACTGTTCCTGATTGGAGCATCACGCCTCCCATCAATGTCCCTATCCTGCCGGTCTTCACATCCAAACCCAAACACGAGAGTCAGGCCTATTTCGTTCAAGACAAATGGACGCTGAATAGCCAGTGGAATTTCAATCTGGGGCTCCGCCTGGATCAGACGGATGTCAAGGACGTGCGCGGTGTGAAGGTAATCTCTCTCAAGGATGAACTGGCGCCACGCCTTGGTGTGGTCTACGACTGGAAGGGCAAGGGCCAGGACAAGATCTACGCGAGCTTGTCGCGCTTTTATGAACAGGTGCCCTTGGATCTCGTGATCCGTTCTTTCAGCGCCGAGGCCAATCCCACCATCATCAACTACGACCGCGCGAGCATTGCCCCGAACGCTGGAGCCGAATCGGATTTTGGAACACCGTCCAGCGTGGTGGGTTCCTATTTCGAGCCTGTGGACCACGATCTGAAGGGTGCCTACAACGATGAATTCATTCTGGGCGCGGAAACCACCCTGAACAATCGCTATGTGCTTGGCGCGAAATTCATCCGCCGCTATCTTGGCCGTGCTATTGAGGATGGGCTAGACCCCATCCAGGGAGACTATTTCATCATGAATCCCGGCCAGAGTCATGATGCGGGCGTGACCTTCCCAAAGGCCATCCGCGACTACAAGGGCGTGGAACTGACGGCCCAGCGTAAATTCGCCGACAGCTACACCTGGCAGCTGAGTTATATCTGGAGCAAGCTCGACGGCAATTATGAGGGTGCCTACCAGGGCATTGGTGGAGCTGATGGTACCGGGCAGTTGGATCCGAACATCAACAGCGCCTTTGATCTTCCAGAGTTTCTGGTGAATAGTTACGGTCCTTTGAGTGGCGACCGACAAGGAGAATTCAAGGCCAATGGCTATTACGAATTTCCTTTTGGGCTGAGTGTCGGCGCTAGTTTTAGCTACCTTACGGGAACTCCGGTGAGTCGCCTGGGATACCACAATGGCTATGGCCGCTATGAATTGTTCCTGCTGCCACGGGGTAGCGAGGGTCGTACCCCCAACCTTGCCAAGCTGGACATCAATTTAGCTTATGTGTTGAAAATTTCCGGCAAAAAGCAGGTTCGTTTAATGGTTGATATATTCAATTTACTGGATAGCCAAACAGCCGCTTCACTGGATCAGCGCTATAACTTCCAGGAAGGCGATCCACAAACCAATACCAACTATTTGCATGGGAATGCCTTCCAGACTCCGCGCAGCATACGGCTGGGAGCACGCTTCACGTTCTGATTCACTTGATTGAAGAAGAAACGGCCCATTCACTGGGCCGTTTTTTGAGTTTAATCACAGCACCTTGGGCACTACGAAATAGCCCTGGTCCTGTTCCGGAGCATTAGCCAGGGCTTGGGCCTGGGTGAAGCAGTCCACCACTTCATCTTCGCGACGGGGGAGCAGCAAATTCAGGCCGTGAGTGGTGGGCGCCACAGCATCCAAAGACAAAGCATCCAGGCTTTCGGCGTGGCTCAGCATCTGCGTCATGGCCAATCGCATAGGTTCTATTTCCGCCTCGCTCAAGCGAAGGCTTGTGAGCTTGGCGCAGCGCAGCACGTCTTCGCGGGTGACTTCCATGGCTACTCCTTGAACTTCAGTAGACCCGAATCCACCAACGGCTTCCAGTCACCTCTGCGATAGGATGGAACATTCCAATTCGAGGCCTATCGTGAAACTCAATCCGTTACTGCTTTCCACGTTTCTGCTTGGCGCACCCTGGTTGCCCCTGGTGGCTCAGGAGGTACCCACCCCCACCACCATGGAACCAGCGGTACCTGTTCAAGAGCTTGCCAAGGTGGATGTTTTGGGTGCCATGGTTTGGGTGCCAAAAGGGGCCAGCGCCGTCATTCTGGTGAACCATCCAGCCCAAACACTGGAGGCCATGGATCGCCTGGCGAATCGCATGAAACTGAAAGGGGCCGCCCTCATGCGCCAGACTTTGGTGGATGATTTTGGTGGCGAGCCTTTGCAGGATCTGGATACCAGCCTCGTGGAATTCAGCTATCCACTTCAAGGCGAGAAGAACGAGGCCAAGAGCAGGACCGTGCAGCTGCGAATCATGCGGGTAGCTTCCAACAAGGATTTCGCGATTCGCTTCAAGGTTAAAACGGTCAAAACAGCCACCGGTGGATTCTTTGAGGGAAAAGTCAAAGGAAAGTCAATCGTGGCCGCTTTTCGTAGTGGTTACGCCATCATGGCGCCCAAAGCCAATCTCGCGGAGTTGAAGGCTGCCCTCGCAGAACGGGAGGTCTTTGCATTGCCTCCCCAAACTCAGCGCAGCTGGCTGCTTGAGCAGGACGTGGCCATGCTCTTTCCCGTTGCGGTGCTGGCGGAAGCGGATACCAAGACCGATTCCGCAAACAAAAAAGACCATGAGAAGGGTGCTTTCCTGGCACCAGTGGACGCGCTGATGGAACTCGTTCGCAAGAATCCTGAGGGCGAAATAAGCCACATCGCCGTTGGCGCCAAGACTGAAGAAGGTGGTGGCATTTCGTTTGAGGCACGCCTTGGATTCACTGCGATTGGCCAGGCCGCCCAGACCGCCGCGGCCTTGCAGGGGTCTCTGGCGGATGTGGTAGGTCTCGCCACCAAAGGGCTTCCTGCTACCGCCTACGTCGTGGCCATGACCGCCGTGATGCCTGCAGGTTATGTCCCTTGGCTGAACTCAACCCTCACGTCCCAAGGCGTGGTGGTTTCGGCCGAACGGAAGGAACAACGTGCCGCCATGGGCCAGCTATTGAATGGGCTCAAGTCGTTCGGCTTCGTGTGGGGCCTGGGCAATCAGAGCGCAAAACTCCTTCAGGGAGCCGTTCTGTCGCTCCAGGTGGAGGACGCCGAGACCAGCCTTAAAGCGTTGGAAACCTACCTGAAGCTCAAACCTGAGAGTGGTGAGGCCACGGCCTCGGAACGCACGGTTTACTTGGGGCGTACGCTGGTCAAGCTCGCCGTGGCCATACCGAAACCCCAGGCTCCAACCGAGGGTGAAGCGCCAAAAAACCCGATGCTGGATCCTTCTGCCATCTTCGGCAAAGAGCCCCTTGAGACGCTACTTTGGGCCTATGATCCGCACACGGTGCTGATAGGTTTTGGAGATGCCCCCACGGCCTTTGCAGCCTCGCTTGACGCCCTTGAACACCCTGAAAAAAGCTTAGGACGATTGCCCGCTTTTGCACTGACCCAGGACCTGCTGGGCAGTGAACAGCAGGTGCAGGTTTTCCTGAGCCTACAGGACATCATTGGTGCCGTC
This sequence comes from Holophagaceae bacterium, assembly GCA_025361125.1. Lineage (GTDB taxonomy): Bacteria > Acidobacteriota > Holophagae > Holophagales > Holophagaceae > JANXPB01. The sequence goes on from JANYBM010000105.1 coordinate 23,627, forward strand.
GCTCGCATGTTGCCCATTCCCATCGAACTTCCCACCAGTGGCAAGACCGCGCCGCCTGTGGGGCTGGGTTTCAGCTTGGCTGCTTCAGGAATCACCATGCGCGCCGTGGCTCCTGGTGAAACCGTGGAACTGGTGGGTTTCATCCTTGATTCAGCTTTGAAAATGAGCCAAGGTGCCAAGGCTGAAATAAAAACCGTGGAGACTTCAGGCGAAGAAAATACAGAAAAGCCAGCGCCCAAGAAAGCGCCGTTGAAGTCCAAGAAAATCGCGAAGAAAAAGAAGTCCTGATTCGCGTTTATGCTCGGGTTCAGTTTTTTCAGATCAGTTCGCCGGGTTCAAGGCCAGCCCTGAATCCGCGTTTTCCGCCCAGGGCGCTTCCACCACCGGCAACACGGCGCCAGCGGCGGCGATCATTGCGCCGTTGTCGGTGCAGAGATTGGGCTCTGGAATGGCTAGTCGCAGGCCCAATTCCTGCGTCAACTTCAAGGCTTCGGCCCGCAACTTCGAGTTGCAGGCGACCCCGCCGGAAATGATAAAACTTTGGGCGCCGATGGTGTCCGCCCACCCCTGTATCGGTTTGAGCAACCAAAGGGAAACCGCATCCTGCAAACTGCGGCAAAGGCCCTGGACACGCGCATCTTCGGCCCCTGCATGATCCAGTCCTGGTTCCGCCGCGATGCGCAGTTTCATGGCGGTCTTTAGCCCCGAGAAGCTCCAAGCCGCTTTTCCATCGCGGAATTTTGGCGGTGTGAAAGGTGCCGCGGCCTTCAATGCTTTTTGCGAACAGGCATCCACCAAAGGCCCGCCGGGATACCCCAGGTTCAGCATCCGCGCACCCTTGTCAAAGGCCTCGCCGGCGGCATCGTCCCTGGTTTTTTGGAGCAATTCCAAATGGGTCCAATCCATCGCGCGATAAAGGTGCGTGTGCCCCCCGCTGACCAACAGCACCAAGGCGGGAAATGGCAAGTCCGGCGCCGCGAAGCGCGCGGCGTTGAGATGGCCGAGTAGATGATGGACCCCCACCCATGGGATGTTCATGCGCCAGGCTATGGCTTTGCTCGCGGAGAATGTCGTGAGCAAAGAACCCACCAGCCCCGGCCCTTGAGTCACCGCGATGCGATCCATCCGCTCAAGCGGAAGCCCGGCTTTCTCCAACGCTTCGGCGATGGTGCCTCGAACTTGCAACAGGTGTTCCCGCGCCGCCAGTTCCGGCACCACACCGCCAAAAGGTCCGTGCAGCGCATCCTGGCTGCGCCGCACCAGGGATCGCAACACGGGCCCCGACGTAGTCTCCTCCACCACCGCCGCCGAGCAGTCGTCACAGGAACTTTCAAGGCCGAGGATGAACATAGGTATAGGTATCCTAACCTCTGATCCCCCTTGGAGCACGCATGCGGAAGACCCTTTGTTTAACGCTGATCTGCGCTGGTGTAGGGTTGGTGGCCCAGGTCCCCCCCGTCACCTCGCCCATGATCCGCTTACTTGAAATGGACCTGCAGGATTCCAAAACGGGGAACATCATCATTCTGGATGGCCCGAAAAACGAGTGGAAACCCAAAGTGGATGCGATGGTTTCTGACTCCGCCTGGATCGACCTGGAGCTTTCCCTTCGCTACTACAGGCAAAAGTCTTCCGAGGTCGGCAGTTGGTTGATGGCAAAACATGCTGTGGGGCCTGGGCCATGTTGGGCGCTGTTCGCGGAGAAAGGGCGGCTGGTGGCATTTGGGACTTCAGTTCCAAACATTGAGAGCCTTGCCAAAGCGGCCCTGGATGCAGATATCAAGACTTACAATGGCCTTTTACGTGAATTCCTCCGGTCGAATCCAGACCACCTCGAGGCCCAGCAGCGCCTTCTCCGTCAGCTCATCAACAATGCTTCCCGAAAGATGAAATTGAAACTTGGAGAGAAGCGGGATCCTATCAGTCCTGCGGATGAACAGGAGGACTTCGAGAAATACACTCGTCAGCACGAGGCCGAACTGGAAGCAAAAGAGGACGCGAAGGTAAAGGCTACAGGTACCGACAAGCCACCTCCAGACTTGTCGGCCGAAGACGATCAGGCGATCTGGGGCGAGGTTGCAGACCGTCTCGTCAGCCTTTTTAGAAGCGGAGATTGGAGCTTGATTGATGCTTGGTGGATCCTACCCGGTGAGACTGCCGGGCGGAGCCCGCGTATGAGAGCTGTTTGTATCCATGCCCTTCCAGAGGTGGAGGCTGCTCTGGGGCGGAGGCCGGAAGCATGGTCACTCTGGTTTCTCTGGTTGGGACTTTCTAAAGTGGTTGGGGGTCGGCCCATAGGTCCGTTGTTGGATTCATTGACGCCGCTTCCAACCACCTCGCCATTGTCCTGGCCTCCTATGGCAGTGCGAGAAGCCTATATCAAGGACGCCCGTGGTCGGAGTGATTGGCAAAGCATAAGAGATTTCCTGTTACCCCAATGGGAACGAGAAGAATTGAGTCGGGCAGTCGGGAAGAATGACACTTGGGTGCGACAGGTGGATGGGAAAACCCAGCCGCCGATAGAGACGGGCATGGACTGGCGAGGATTCACCGAGCCCCTGGCAGAGGCCCTTCTTCGACTTGGAGAAACCCACCTGGCGGATCGCATCGTTACCGCTTCCTTCATCCAGCATCCTTGGGCCAGCCTGCCCAAGCGGGCCCAGCAGTTGGCCCTGCGATGCAATCAACCCGCCCTCGCGGCCCAGTGGGGGGCTCTGCTTCCCCCGGCCAAATAAGACCGTGAACCTCGTCCCAACCCGCATTGAACTCGCGCGGCCGTTGCCGCCGCTGACCTACCTAGCTCCGGAAGGACTTCTGCCAGGCGTGCGCGTCCGGGTGAAACTTCGCAACGGCGCGGCGATGGGAGTGGTGCTGGGGCCGGGGGCAGCGCCTCCAAAAGTGCAACTAAAAGCCATCGAAGCCATTGTGGATCCCTTTCCGTTGCTGCCGCCCAAGCTCAGGGAATTACTGGCCTTTGCGGCGGACTATTACGCCGTGGGTGTCGCGCACTTGATGCCACTTTGCCTGCCGAATGTGCTGGTTCCGGATTGGGAAATTGCACCAGAAAAGGGCGTGCGACTGACTGAACTGCGCGATGCAGGAAGCTGGGGCGACTTGGCGGCGCTGGGCGATGCCTGGCATCGCGGTGAGGCCACATTGCGCGGCCTGTTGCATCGCCGGGACCGCCGAGGCGCGGGCCTTACGGAAGTCCGCCGGACAGAGCTGCCGCATCCGCTCAAGGTCACTCCTGCCCAAGCCAAGGCCCTGGTATCGCTGGAAGCAGCAGGCGGCGCGATGCTCGAATCGCAGTTGCGGGAAGGCACTGGTGTGAGCGCGGCGATCCTTGCGACGCTGGAAGCCAAAGGCCTGATCCAACGCACCAAGCGGCTGGATCTGCTCTCTCGACGGCGTGAGGAAGGGTTCGATCAGCGCGTGGTGCTGAACGTGGAACAAGCCGCTGCGGTCGCCGCCGTGAAGCTGTCCAGCTTCGGCGTCCATCTATTGTACGGCGTGACCGGATCGGGCAAGACAGAGGTCTATTTTGAACTGGCGGAGCAAGTGTTGCAGCAGGGCAGGCGCGTGCTTTGGCTGGTGCCAGAAATCGGGCTGACTCCAGCGCTGCTTTCCCGATTGGAAGCACGCTTTCCGGGCCAGGTTGCCATGGGCCACGCGGGACTTAACATCTCAGAAAAACAGGCGGACGTGGTGCGTCTGTTGCAGGATGAAGCACCCATCTTCGTGGGCGTGCGAAACGCTGTAATGGCGCCCCTGCGGAACATCGGCCTGATCATCGTGGATGAAGAGCAGGAAGGCTCCTACAAGTCAGAGGAACATCCCCGCATCCATGCCAGGGATCTGGCCATCAAGCGTGGGCAGATCGAACAATGCCCCGTGATCCTGGGGTCGGCCACGCCTTCTTTGGAAAGCTGGCACGCCGCGCAACAAGGTCGCTACCAGTTGCTAAAGCTAACGCAGCGGCCCCTTGGTATCAATTTGCCGGAAGTCCAGGTGGTGGATCTGCGGGACGTCTACCGGGAACAGCGGAAGCGCGTGGTTTTCTCAAAAGCCCTCTTGTCGGGCATTTCTGAATCGTTGCTGCGGGGTGAACAAGCCATGCTGCTGCTCAATCGCCGGGGCTTCGAGAATTTCTGG
>JANYBM010000135.1 GCA_025361125.1 Holophagaceae bacterium
AGGTTGGTCTTCCAAGCATTATTAGCCTAGCTTTTTTGGCGGAAGCTGTGAAAGATATGGATGTTATTAATGCAGCCTCCCTTGCCATGCAAATAAAAACATTAAATAGGCGATTATGGTACCACATAGAACGCGGAAAAAAATCCAGGGGCTTGGTAAAGTGGTCATACTTTGATGAAGTTCTGGAGTTGTATCAAGTGAACCAACAGAGAGTTGGCGTTCCACATCATTAGGATCATGTTTCTTGAATACCTCGGAAAAGAAATCTTTGATAGAAAAATTTTCAACCCTATCTAATCCAATTTGATTGGTGATTACATCGGAAGCAACTTGGAAGTTGGCACTGGACTTTGCTGTCTGCACTTTTTCTTGGTTTTCCTGGCATTCCAGAAGCCTGATCCATCCTGGGAGATGCGATGCCCAAACCAGTGTCTCCTGATTTATTTTTCCTAACTTGAGTCCAACAATCAGTCGATCCCAACTAATTGGGCCGACATGCCCTCCATTGGATTCGTAGTACCACTGTTGATCGTTCATCTCATTCCCCTGGTGGATTTGTGAATCACTTGTGGGTCCTGTGCTTGACGACAATTACACGACCCCACTGACGACAACTACATCTCCCCACGGAGGGTAGCGCCAGGGAGGCATCGGGGGCACGGTCAGCCTGCGTCTGCACGCAGGGTGGGCGGTGCCATGGGACGGGTGACGGATCAGCAGGTGAGGAAATTGATGGAGGAGATGGCCAAGCACGGAGAGGTGGGCCTCGCCTCGATGCGGGCGGGGATGGACCGTGCGACGGGCCGGAAGTATCTCCGGCTGGGGAAGGCGCCCTCGGAGTTGCGTCGGCCGAGAACCTGGCGGACGCGGCCAGATCCCTTTGCGGAGGATTGGCCGGAGATTGAGATCCGGCTGGCCGAGGCCCCGGAACTGGAGGGCCTGGCCTTGTTCGAGGATCTGCTGGATCGGCACCCAGGGCGCTACCAGGAGTGCCAGATCCGGACCTTCCAGCGGCGGGTGAAGGACTGGCGGGCGCGGAATGGCCCGGAGAAGGAGGTGTTCTTCCCCCAGAACCACCGGCCTGGGGAGGCGCTCCAGACGGACTTCACCCACGCCTCGGAACTGAGCGTTACGATCCAGGGGCAGCCCTTCCCCCACTTGCTGTGCCATGTGGTGGCGCCCTACTCGAACTGGCAGTGGGCGACGGCGTGCCACTCGGAATCGATGCTGGCCCTGCGCCGGGGGGTCCAGGCGGCCCTGTTCCAACTGGGCCGGGTTCCAGAGTTCCACCAGACGGACAATTCCACGGCGGCGACCCACGATCTCGCCACCGGGAAACGGGGCTTCAATGAGGCTTACTTGGCGCTGATGCGCCATTTCGGGATGACGCCCCGGACGACAGGCATCGGGGAGAAGGAGCAGAACGGGGATGTGGAGTCGGCCAATGGCGCCCTGAAACGCCGCCTGAAGCAGCACCTGCTCCTGCGTGGCTCCAGGGACTTCGAGAGCATCGAAGCCTACGAGGCATGGGTTCAGGAAGTCTGTGCCCGTGCCAACGAACGGCGGCGGGTGAAGGTGGCCGCCGAGTTGGCAGTGATGCGGCACCTCTCGGCGCGGGCCTTCCCGGACTATGACGAGGTGCCGGTTCGGGTGAGCCAGGAGAGCGCCATCCGCATCAAACGGAACAGCTACTCGGTGCCGACGCGCCTGATCGGGGAGCAGGTCCGGGTGAGGGTATTCGAGTTGCACCTGGAGGTCTGGCATGGGCAGCAGCAGGTGCTGAGGCTGGATCGCCTTCTGGGTGAGCACCGGCACCACATCGACTACCGGCATGTGATCCAGTCCCTGCTGCGCAAGCCCGGAGCCTTCGCCCGCTACCGCCATCGTGAGGATCTGTTCCTGGGCCTCACCTGGCGGAAAGCCTATGAGGTGCTGGTGGAGCAGGAGGGGAACCGCCGGGGTGAGGTCTCCTACCTCCGGCTTCTCCATCGGGCCGCCATGGGCATGGAGATCGAGGTGGAGGCTGCCCTGGCGCTGCTGCTGGAGGCGGGCGAGGTCCCCACGCCGGAGCGGGTGAAGGCGCTGCTGGGGGACA
>JANYBM010000151.1 GCA_025361125.1 Holophagaceae bacterium
TCATCATCGACACCATCTCGGCGCCCCACGACTACAACCAGTACCTGGGCATGTTGCGGGTGGAAGGCTCGATGGTGCTTCTGGGCGTGCCGCCGGCTCCCACGCCCGTGGCCGCCATTGCACTCATCTTTGGCCGCAAGACCCTTTCGGGCTCGCTCATCGGCGGAATCAAAGAGACCCAGGAGATGCTCGATTTCTGCGCCGAGCACGGCATCGTCTCCGAGATCGAGCTGATCCCGGTGCAGCAGGTGAACGAGGCCTACGAACGCATGTTGAAGAGCGATGTCCGCTACCGATTCGTGCTGGATATGAAGACGCTCTGATCGAACGGTTTTGACCTGAGGGGCCCCAGCCGGGGCCCTTTTTTTGAGGGTACTGTGATTTTTTTCCGGGACCCGCGAATCATGTTGTAACGGCGACCTCACTCCGGGGCGCTCTTCAAGGGCCGCCATGTCATCCACCGCCGATCCCGACCAATGTTTGGCCCTGCTCGACACCCATAAGGGAATTCTCTACAAAGTGGCGAATGCCTATTGCCCGCGGGCAGAAGACCGCCACGATCTCATCCAGGAAATGTCCCTCCAGGTGTGGCGGTCCTATCCCAGCTTCGATGGCCGGTGCAAATTCTCCACGTGGATGTACCGCATCGCTCTGAACGTGGCCATCAGCTTCCACCGCGTGGAGAGCGCACACCATCACCTCCTTTCTGGCGATGACCACCTGAGGGATCTCCTGGCAACCACCGACACCGGCCCGCCTTCCGACGAGGTCCAAGCCCTCCATCGCTTCATCGAGGGACTGGACAACCTTAACAAAGCCCTCGTGCTGTTGTACCTGGACGACCACAACCATGCGGAGATCGCTGAGATCCTCGGCATCAGTGCAACTAATGTCGCCACCAAAATCGCCCGCATCAAAGAATGCCTCCGCCGGAATTTCGCGACCAACCCTTCTGCATGAAAGAGCACAGCATGGAACTCGATGACTTCAAATCCGCCTGGCAGGCCCTGAACCAGAAACTGGACCAGCAGACCGCCCTCAACCTCCAATTCCTTCGGGAAAGCCGCGCCGAAAAGGCCCGCCACGGCCTACGCCCGCTCATCTGGGGGCAAGCGATCCAGATGGTCCTCGGTGCCCTGCTGATCCTGTTCTCCGCCGGGTTCTGGTCGGACCACCGCCAGGTGCCGCACCTGCTCTTCGCAGGCCTACTGATGCACGCCTACGGCCTGGCAATGGTCCTTTTCGGCGTCCGCATGCAGGTGCTCATCCATCGCGTCGACTTCGGCGCCCCGGTGTTGACCATCCAGAAACAACTGGCCCAACTCCGCCGATTCTACGTGGTGGGCGGCCTTTGGATCGGCCTGCCCTGGTGGTTGCTGTGGGTCCCCTTCATGGTGATGGTCTTCAGGAGCCTCGGCGTGGACATGTACGCGAAAGCGCCTGAAGTCATCATCATCAATGTCGCAGTTGGGGCCCTGGGTTTGATCCTGACCATGCTCTTCATCTTGTGGGCGAACGGCCGCCCCAAGCTAGCCAAGACACTGGAGGATTCGGCGGCCGGGAGCAGTTTGAACAAGGCCCAGCGCATGTTGGATGAAATCACCCGCTTCGAGCGCGAATAATTCGCTGATCACCTTCAGGGCCTGAGGTTCTACAACCTCATCATGCACGCCCTTGGCGTTGCGGAGAGAGGGTTCTGCCCAAGAACCAATCGCTCGAGAGGTTGCTCTGCATCCGCTATATCTACAGGTCTGTGCCCCTCCATCGCGGCTTCCCGATTCAGTCTGGCTGGTCCCAAGACTTGTCTCTGTTTCGATCCGACCCTGTCGCACTTTTCTTACCACGGTTCGCAACCCGCTGTGGTGCAGCGTTCTTATCTTCAGTTCATGTAGATCTGCAGAAAAAATGGGACATGAGTTGGTCAAGCATGACAAAGGCGCCTCACGGGGCGCCTTTGTTCGGAGTGCGGCCAACCCCAAAGCTGCCTTACGGTGCGGTGATGGCCATGATCGCATTTTCGCTGATCACTAGAAGATCCCCATTGGGTCGGACAGCGAGTCCAAAGGGGAAATAGAGACTGGCGGGCAGGGCGCCGGCACGGCAGCCCCTCAGGGAGGGAGACCCCACGAGCGTGGTTACCAGGCCACCGGGCGTGACTTTGCGCACCGCATGGTTGTAGAGATCACTCACATAGATATTGCCCACCGAGTCCCGGCTCAGGCGAGTGGGCCGGTCGAATTTTGCAGCCGTGCCCTGGCCATCGGCAAAGCCTTTACCGGTGGTGCCTACCCAGGTTGAAACGGTGCCATCCGGTGCGATCTTCCGGATGGAGGACCCGAAGAATTCCCCGACCAACAGGTTGCCCTGGTCATCCAACACAAGGCCGTTGGGGCTGAGGAAGCGGGCCGCAGTGCCAACTGCGTCCACATAACCACTCTGCCCTGGGCTACCGGCGAAGGTACTCACCATGCCACCGGGAGAGATCTTCCGAATGGTATTGTTGGATTGAGAAACATAAATGGTGCCGTCAGATCCCACCACCACACCATTGGGCTGGTTGAACTGAGCGGTAGCCCCAGGGCCATCCAGGTCGCCTGCAGTGCCATTCCCGGCGATGAGTGTGAGGGCGCCCGTGCTGGTGGAGATGTGGACCATGCGCGACTTGCCGGACTCTACGACCACCAAGTCCCCATCGGGGCCCACGGCCACCCCCAAGGGGGTAGAAAGCCCTGAAGCGAGGGTGCTCACGATGCCATCGGAGGTGATCTTGCGGATCTTGTCGGAATCGGAGAGAAAGGTATTGCCTGCTGCATCGAGCACAAGGTCACGAGGGGAGGTAAAACGCGCGCTGAGGCCGGGGCCATCCGTGGCTCCGTACGCATTGGTTTTGCCCGCCAAGGGGCTGATGGTGGTGCCATCCCAGGTGAGAACCTGCAGCTTGGACGCATCGGAGATCAGCAATCGACCGTCCGTAGCCTCGAAGGCCCCATAGGGGTAACCCAGAGCTGAGTCCTGCACCACCGTGGTCACTGTCCCATTCAACTGGACCTTTCGGATGGCCCTATTGTTGCCTCCGTCCGCCACCAGGATCGCCGTTCCCGACTGGTCCCAGTTGAGGAATCCCGGTGCCGAGAATCGGGCCACCGATCCAGATCCATTCACATATCCATTCAGCCCCGCGAGCCCCGCCAAAGTGCTCACGGTTCCATCGGGAGTGATCTTCCGGATGGTGAAATTGCCCGTGTCCGAAACGTACAGATTCCCTGCCATGTCCACAAGAATGCCGTAGGGGTTCTTGAACCGCGCGGAGACACCAGGTCCATCGGTGCTGTCCAGTACATTGCTGGCACCCGCAAGCAGAACCGAAGGCCCACCCACAGGCACTTTCCAGATGGTGCTGTCCTGCTGCACCACGTACAAAGTTTCGTCCGAAGCCATGGCGGCGCAGTAGGGGTACTGAATACCCGATGGACCCGCCAGCGTGGTGACCACTCCCGCTTGGGTGACCTTGCGGATGCGCTGATTGAGGCGGTCCGCCACGATGAAATCGCCAAAGGGGCTGAGGGTAAGGCTGAAGATGCCGTTGAACTGTGCCGCGGAACCTGTGCCGTCTGCGAAACCCACCGTGCCAGTACCTGCGAGAGTGGTCACGGTGCCATCGGGGCCGACCTTTCGGACCGCGCTCTCCAGTTGGTTGCAGAGATAGGCATTGCCTGCGGCATCCGCCACGATGTTCATGGGGTAGGAGAAGCGCGCCTGATCGCCTTTGCCGTCGAGATTTCCATGCCCACCATCCAGGCCGGCGAACATGTCAATTCCCTTGGCGGCGATGGTCACCGACTTTGTGTCCGTATTTGAACCTGTAACTACCAGTGTGAAAGTCTGCCGGTTCCGTGGCGAGACCTGCAGGCTGGACAGGCCCAGCACATTCTGCCCGTTAAGCGTTAGGGCAACCGGACTGCCGATGAGAGTCCAGGAAACAGTGACACTCGCCCCGAAGCCCACGTTGAAAGCACTTGAAGTGAAACTCGCGATGGCCACCGGGGTCGGGGCGATCGCTACCGTGAGCTGGGCCGAATTGCTGGTAGCGGAACCCACGGCATTCGTGACCTTCACGCGGAATTGCGCGCCAGTGTCGGCCAGTTGAGCGCTGGTGAGCGTGTAATCAGCGGATACGGCACCGCCAATGTCCACGCTGTTGCGCTGCCACTGATAGCTTAGGGTTCCCCCCCCGGTGGCCACTACGGAATAGGTTGCGTTTTGGCCTTCAAAGACGCTCTGATTGGCGGGCTGGGTTGTGATGGCGGGCGTCGCCAGCACTGATAGAGTGGCGACATTGCTGAGGATGGAACCCCCAGAGTTGCTCACAGCGACGCTATAGGTGGTTCCATTGTCCGAGGCCGACAGGACCGGTGTCGTGTAGCTCGAAGTATTGGGGCTGGCGATGTCGGTACCACCCTTCTTCCATTGGAAGGTGAGTGGAGCCGTGCCCGTGGCTGTAACGGAAAAACTGGCTGTGGCACCCAGGGCCACGCTCTGGCTTCCTGGTTGGGATGTGATGGCAGGCGCAGTGACCGGGTTCGTGGCTGGGCTGGCTCCGCCACCCCCACTGCAGCCAGACATGGATATCAACGCGGGAATACAGAGCAGGAGAGGCAATCGGATCGGTCGCATGGGTTATCCAAAAAAATGAGTGAGAGGACTCGATGCAAAACTGCCCTAGCTGTTGCGTCGCTGAATCAAAATCTACAGGCCCTGGACCCAACGCATTGGACCACTTCCCATGTTTTCGAACAGACCAGTGCAAGAAACCGCACAGATGCTGGCTTTGGAATCAAAGTGGTGAATATGGACGACCACTAAAGTCTTTGCGCCAAAACAAACTGGCCAATTCGGTAACGGACCGACCTTGAGGCGGCAGCTTTATAGCCGAAGTGAGCAGGAGGGCAAACTGCGCCTGCTAACGGGCAAGGACTTTGCACCGATAAATCGAGAAGTCAGTACAAACTTCAACCAAGCCCGGAGCACCACCCATCGCGTCGGCCTACGGCCGACATAAGA
>JANYBM010000050.1 GCA_025361125.1 Holophagaceae bacterium
CGCCAAAGAGCCGCCGAAAGGCGGCTTTTTGGCGGAGAGTGGGGGATTCGAACGGCAGCGGCGCGGGAGTAGGGCAAGGTGAAGACGCGAGAGCGGCTGAGACGGTCCGACGCAGGCGGATGCCCGCCCGCAGCCGATGACGCCGAACGGAGCGCGTGGAAAGCTGGACCTGGCCCCGGACCTGACCGTGGGGGTCGCAGCAGCGCGCGAAGGCGCAGAGGCTCTCCGTATCCATCGAACACTGACTGTCTTCGACACCAACTACTAGGTGGAGGACGAAGTTCTAAGCTAAAGTGCCTGCTATTCCTGCATTCATGCAGGGACTGCTTCTTCCTGAAATTCGAGCGCAAGACCCAACAGTGAAATTACTCGAGCGACGGACTGCTTTCGCGTTTGACGCGCAGCACCCCGAACAGGATGGGCAGAACGAGGAAAACCAACGGTAGCTGAAAGGCCATGCCGCTGATGATGGCGATGGCCAGGGGTCTTTGCATCGCGGCCCCCTGGCCGAGTCCAAGCGCCAAGGGAGACAGGGCGAGGATCGCGGCGAGGGTGCTCATGGTAATGGCGCGCAGGCGATGTTTGCCCGCCTCGATGAGCGCGGCGCGCGTGTCCAGGTGGCCCGGAGCGGTCATGAATTCCCACACCAAGAAGATCGCTACTTCAGTCACGATGCCTAGGATCATGGTCATGCCCATCATGGATGAGATGTTCAATTCCGTGCCAGTCACCCATAGCCCGATGAACACCGCACTGAGAGCCATGAGCGCCGTGATCAGGACGCAGAGGGCTGGCCTGAACCGCTCGAACAGAAAAAGCAGCAAGCAGAACACCAGCGCGACGGCCGCCAGGAAAACCGCCACCAAACCAGAGAAGGCGATGCGCTGCTGCTCGTAGAGGCCACCCAGGGTGAAGTAGGCGGAATCCGGCATGAGGCCGCGGGTGGCTAGGATCCTCTTCACTTCCGCCACGGCAGAGCCCAGGTCGCGTCCAGAGATGCGCCCGGTGACCGCAATCATGCGCTTGAGATTCTCCCGCATGATCTGCGGCTGACCCATCACGGGTACGATCACCGCCACGCGACCCAGCGGGAAGAGGTGACCATCCGGGGCACGCAGCAGCAAGCCCTCCACGTCCTTGGTGTGGCGGCGCAGCGCCGGTGGAATCCACAGCCTCACGCCGACCATCTTTGGCCCGCGCTGTACCTGGGTCTGCAGCTGGCCTTCAAGGTAGCCCTCCACCAAGGCGGTGACAGCTTCCGGGTCAATGCCTTCCAGCCCGGCCTTCGCACGATTCACGCGGATGTCCAGAGCATCGCCCGCCAGCACGATGCCGCTTTTCACATCCACCACGCCGGGAATTTTCCCGATCGCCTCGGCGACTTTCGGGGCCGCGGCCATCAAGGTGGCCTCATCGTCCGAAAAGATCTTGATCTCAATGGGCTGGGGCACCGCGGTCAGGTCGCCGATGAGGTCGGCCATGAGCTGGGCCATCTCTACCTCAAGTCCCGGCACGGTTTTCTCGATGCGGCCCCTCACCTCATTAATGACGGTTTCGATATCGCGGCGGGGAAAGGGTTTCAGGCGCACGAAGAAATCACCTTCATTGGCCTCGGTCACCATGCCGCCGAGTTGGAGCCCCGTGCGGCGCGAGTAGGTCGCCACGTCTGGAGTGCCGCGAAGGATGGACTCCACCTGTTTCGCAAGGCGATCCGTCTCACTCAAGGAGGTTCCCGAAGGACTGCGGTAATCCAGGATGAAGCCGCCTTCATCCATGGAAGGCATGAACCCCGAACCCAGAAAGTGGTAACTGAGCAGACCCGCCAGAAGGAAGGGAAGCAGGCCGAGAAGGAGGAGCGCGGGTTGGTTGAAAAGCCGGGTCATCAGCTTTTCGTAGCCCCCGTGCAAACGTTCAGTGAAGGCACCGCCCTCCTTCTGATTCGCATCCTGCTCATCCAGTAAATGATCCGCCAATAGCGGGACCGCCAACCAGGCGACGAAGAAGGAGATGATGAGCCCCGAGGCCATGGTGAGGCTCAGGGCTTTGAAGAAAGCGCCCGCAACGCCCGACAGAAAGGCCAAAGGCGCGAAAATGATGATGGTGGCCATGGAGGATCCCGCCAGCGGGTACGTGAACTCCCGGGCCGCCTTCAGCACCCGTGCGTGATGGGGACCTTCACCGCCGCGCATGCGCCGGATGATGTGCTCCACCATGACGATGGCGTCGTCAATGATGAGCCCCACCGCTGCCGCCATTCCCCCCAGGGTCATCACGTTGAAGCTCATGTTGAGGACGTGGAGCAGGAGGATGGTGATAGCAAGGACGCCGGGCACCATGACGATGACGATGAGTGTGACCTTCAGATTTCGTAGGAAGACCAGCAGGATGAGGGCGGCCATGACCACCCCCACCAGGAGCGCGTCCCGCACGCTCGTTGCGGCAGGCACGATAATTTCACTTTGGTCGTACCAGTTGGCGATGTGTACGCCGGCCGGAAGCCGCGGCTGAAAGGTTTCCAGGGCCGCTTTGATGTCCCGCGCGATTTGTACGGTATTCCCGTCCATCTGTTGGTAGACCTGCAACAGCACGGCGTCCCGGCCATCGGCGGTGGCCCGGGTCCAGTTGGGGGCCGTGGACCGGGTGATGGTCGCCAAATCTTTCAGGAAGATCACGCCTCCGGGTCCCGAGCGCAGCACCGTCCGGCCGATCTGCTCCAGGTCCTTGAACTGGGTATCCGAGAGAATCAGGTACAGCTTGTTGTGATCCTCCAATCGGCCCACCGCGCGGATCACATTGGCTGCGGCTAGGGCCCGGGCCGCGTCGTCGAAGGTGAGCCCGGCAGCGATGAGTCGAGCGGGGTTCACGGTGACGCGGATCTCCTCGACCTGGCCACCCTGCACACCGATATGGCCTACGCCTTTCACCGTGGAAAAGATGGGACGCAGTTGATAAAGCGCCATATCCCGGAGGTCGGTGGGGGAGGTGGTGTCTGAGGTGAGGCTGTAAGCCAGTACCGGAAACACCGTGGGGTCCATGCGTTCCACGGTGTAGTGGGTGCCTGCCGGGAAATTTGGCGAAGCCTGGCCCAAGGCCGACTGCACCTGGAGCATGGCGGCCACCATGTCCTGGCCCCAATCGAAATTGACATCAATGTCCGTACTGCCCCGGCTGGTGGTGGAACGGACTTCCCGCACTCCGAGCACGCCTCTGACGGCTTCTTCCACTGGTCGCGTGACTTCCACCGACATGCGGTCAGCGGGCCGGTCACCCGCATCCACCGAGACACGCACCCGTGGAAAGCTGGCGGTGGGGAAAAGGCTCACTGGCAGCTTGAAGGCGGCGCCCAACCCACCCGCGATGAGCAACACCAAGAGGAACAGCAGGGATCTGCGATGCTTCTGCATCCAATCCGTGACCGTCATGGAGCGTGCTCGATTCGCACAGCCATTCCGTCTTGAAGTTCATAATTGCCCATGACCACCACCGGATCTGAGGGGTCCAGGTCGCCTCCCGCGACCTGCACGCGATCTCCATCCTGGCGCAGAATGGTCACCTCGTGCCGAACAGCGTGGCCCTTCCGCACGGTATACAGCAGGTAGTGGTCTTCTTCCGGTAACACCGCGGCGTAGGGCACGATGAGGCCGCCAGTCCCCCGGTGGTTCGCGGGTGCGAGGGTTCCGTGAACGAACTGGCCGAGCACGAAGGGATGACCCGGCGGAAGTATCAGGTAGGCATCCCGCAGCCGGGTGGTGGGGTTGATGGCGGGTGAGACCGTGCGGAGGCGGGCCTGCACGGGCCGCAGCGTGCCAGTGTCCACGGCTGCCAGCAGCACGGGGCTTCCCGGCTGCAGCCTTGCGGCCTCCTGGGGCTCCACGCCAAGCCGCGCTTCGAGCTTGGAGAGGTTGGCCAACTCCAACAAGGAACCGCCGGGCGCGACCACCGCGCCGGACTGGACACTGATCTTGGTCACCACGCCGGGCGCTAGGGCCTTAAGGGTGTGATTCGCTCCCATATTGCGGGCTTCGAGACTGCTCACCTTCGCTTGGGCCGAATCGAAGGCCTGTTGGGCCTGGGCCAACTGGGCATTGTCCGCCAATTTCAGGTCATGGCGGTTCAGGGTTTGCTTCAGGAGTACCGTCGCGGCTGTGGCTTCGATGTGGGCCTGGTCCAAGGCTAACTGGGCGTCAGGGCTGCCACTCAGAGTCATGAGGGAGGTTCCGAGGGCAATGATTTCGCCTTCGCGCACGGCGATGGAGAGGACGCGGGCTTCATAGGCCACACTGAGCGTCTGGGCTGCGCCTGGCTGGGGGACGATGCTGCCGAACGCGGCAACCCCACCGTTCAGATTTCCCGATTGCATAGGGGCCACCTTCACGGTCGCAGTCACCGGATCGGCTCCTGGGGTGTCCACGGGGGATGCTGCATCTCCCCCCCGGGACCGGCCCCAGAAGAAGCCTCCCGCGAGGGTGGCAACCAGCAGCGCAACTGCGGCAAGCCCTTTGAGGAACGATCTCGATGGACTGATCAAGGGTTCTCCTTGGTAGTCAACTCGCCAGGCAGAATCCGGCCCGACGCAATCTCCAGAGCCACGCGCAATTCCTCCATGGAAAGCTGGAGGCCCGCCACACTGCCCTGTTGGGAGAGCAGTGCAAGACGCGCTTGGTTTCGACTCACCAGATCGAGGCTACCCTTCCCGAAAGCCGCATCGCTCGCCTTCGACTGGGAGACCATGACTGGCAGGGCGCCTTCGGCGGCCGCGAGCAGTTGAGTGATGACCCTCAGATCCGACAGGATCCGCGCCAGGTCTTGACGAGCATGAAAGAGGCGTGCCAGGTATTGGTCATGGAGCTGTTGCCGGGTGGCTTCCTCCACCGCCACGGCCCCGCGCCCACGATTGAAAAGGGGCAGACTGATGCCAACACCATAACCGTGGGTCACGATGCCGGACGTGTCCGAGGCCCGTCCAAGGGAGAGTCCAATGTTTGGGAATTGCGACCAGACCGCCAGCCGCAGACGCCCGTCCTGACTCTCGTAGCCATGCTGAAGGGCCACCAGGTCCAGGCGCTGGTCCAGGCCTGCCACCAGGTCCTTTTCTGTGGGTGGATGGGACCAGGTTCGCCCCCCATGCGGGCCTTCCACGAGAATCTGAGTATTGGGTGCAAAGCCCAGCAGGGCGTTCAGCGACTGCCGCTCTTGGTCCCTCAGTTGGCCTAGCGCAAGTGCGTTCCGTTGTCCGGCATCGAAGGCGGCCCGCGCGGTAGCCACATCACCGATAGGCGCACCACCCAAGGTGGCGGACTTCTCCACGGTCTGCAGGTTATCAGCCAACAGACTGGCGGCCTCTTTACCGAGTGTGGCCAAGGTTTCCAACGAGAGAGTGCGATGGACTGAAAGTTTGGCGGCTTCAGCCACCTGCCACTCGGCCCATGCCACTTCCAGATCCACGGCACGCTGCTGGGACTGCGCCGCCCGGCGCTTCAAACCGCGGGTCAACATCCCCGTGAGATCCAGGCTGAGCTGAGTGGTGCGGGCCGTGACGAGGCCCGGGCCGTTGTCACCGGTAGGTACATCCTGGGAGAGCGAAAGCACCGGATCAGGCAGCAGTCCGGCTTCCAGGAGCTGGGCTGCGGCCAGGCCCCGCTGGTCGCGGAGGGCCCTGAGATCCGGATTGGCCACCACTGCCTCCACTGCTGCCTCTTCCGGCGAAAGCCCGTCACGGAAATCTATTTGAAGCGGTTTCAGGATCGGATGGCGCAACTCTTTGGCTTGGATCTCGACTCGCACCAAATCCGGCGGAGCCAGGGCCGAAGCCTTGGCTTTGGCATCCAGGGGAAAGGCCTGGTAACGTCGGCATCCGGCCTGGGAACCAACCAGGAGGACAAGAGCCAGGCAGGCGATTTGGAATGGCCTTCGATGCATGGGCAAGCCTTCAAAGGATGCAAGCGCCAGAATCTTCCCAACTCTGAATTGGACTTTGAACTCCAGAGTGGATCGGACTAGAGACCTCTTGGGCGGGTCCTCCGACCAAGAGGTGGGAGGTCCGGGGAAACGCAATGAGCGAAACCAGCAGGAAACCACGCCTACGTGGTTTCCCACAGGATACCTATCGAGGTGTCGTTCAGTGCATCTCACCAATCACCACCAGTTGGAAAGTGTCAGGCAGCATAGGTGCGCGGCTACGCTGGCCGGGCTGGCCGGGCTGGCCGGGCATGGCAGCAGGGGCCGGGCCGTACTCAGCGGTGGGGAGATACAGGAGGTGGGTCTTGCCATCCACGGCCAGGGTCCTGGCACCCTTTCGGGTTGGGATGCTGCCCGCAACCGTGAAGTGATCATGCCCATCGTTGCGAACCACCGTGAGTGTTCCTTCACCGTTGGAAGCGTAAGCGCAACCTGTGCCCGCATCGAAAGCCACGCCGTCGCAGCCTTCACCGATGGGCAGCGTCTGGAGAATCTTTCCGTTCACGGCATCCACGATGGCCATGAGCTTGTTGCCACCTACGCTGAACAGGCGCTGATGCGCCGCATCAATGGCAAGGCCGGTGGGCTCTTCCAGGGGCTTCAGGGACCAGCGGAAAAGGACACTGAGTTTCTTGGCGTCGATGGCCAGCAGTTCGTGGGTGTCTTCCACATTCACAAAGACGCGGCCCTTGCCGTCCGTGACCGCGAATTCGGGTTTGCCGCCCATGGGGATGGTCCCCGTCACGTCCAGGGTTTCCGCATTGAAAACCGTCGCGTTTTTGCCCCGCCCGTTGAAGGTGAAAACCTGCTTGGTGGCGGGGTCATAGAGGATGGCATCGGGATTCTCGCCGGTGGTCTTCACTTCTTTGATCACTGCCAGAGTGGAGAGTTTGAAGACCGTCATGGTGTTGGCGCGGCCGTTGCTGGCGTAGCCCCGATCCAGGTCGCGGGCGATGGCTACGCCGTGAACACCCGCGGTGCCAGGAATCTCGCCAACCTTCTTGCCTTCTGGATCGAACACCATGACTCGCGTGGAGCGGGGCACGAACAGCCGCCTTCCTTCGGTGTCGAAGGTCACATAGTCCCAGCCTCCGTCGCCGCCAATCTGAAGGGTGCGCAGGACGGCAAGCTTGGCCGCAGGGACCAGGGCAATCTTCGGCTTTGGAGCTGACCTGGCTTGGGCCTGTGGGTTCAGGCCAAGGGTAAATAGGATGGGCAACAGAATGGGCATGAGAACTCCTGGAAAGCCTTGCGAGCCTGGCCATGAAAACCAGCATGAGGGCGAAGATGACAATGTTGTCATGGAACTGACCGATTTCCGTCCCTCCACTGGAGGGATGGTCTTAGGAAGGTGGTGGTCATCGAGGCCGTGGCTTGGCCATCGTCCAGTCCATCGCCCGGCTTCATGGCGGCGAGATCCTGATCGACAGGGCACTCGCAAAAGGTAGTGTCATCTCGCTACACTTTCACCGCTGAGCTATCTATTCAAGGTTTTCGGATCTTCGCTGAACGCTGTCGGTACACAGGGGAAATGGTTTCCCAATCTTCCCTATTTGCTCTCTGCGGCCATTCTTCATCAAGGCAAATAAACCTTGAAGGCGGTATCAACCACCAGGTTTACCAGGTCTGCCCGAAACTGCTCCAACTTGGCGGCGGCGAGGCCAGCCTGTTTCAGCGCCACCAATTCCGCCAGATCCTGGACACCGGCTACCAGATCGGTGAAATCAGCCTTGCTCAGCTCACCACTGACCAGCTGCTGGGTCCACTTTCGGAAGCCAAGCTTTTGTGCATCCAGAAAGGCCTGGCCATCAGCTGTAGCCTGCCTAGCATAAGGTTTGAGGGTACCCGCCACCAGATTCTGGAGGCCGAGTCCGAGGGCACTGAGAAACTCCTTGGTGCTGGCCATGTCAGGCTCCCGGTATGGCCAGGTCAGCCGGTTTCAACTTGCCACTCTCCAGACCGATGATCTGGTCGAAGGCCTGACCAACCTGCTCCTTTTTATCGTCAATGTAAGCGGGACCCAAGGTGGAATCCTTTCTCCAACGGGTCAGGAAACCGCCCAGCAAGTGGCGCTGGGGATCCTTCAGGAGTTGCCACTGGCGCGCGCTAAGGGTGTTCTTGGGCTTGCCTTGAGCGTACTCAAAGGCCTTGTCCAACCTCACGGCCAGGGCTTTAGCCTCTACCTCGTGCTGGGCATAGGGCTCCGTTGAAGCGTCCATCAGGACCCGGGCATCCACCTTCAGGGAGACGGCCTGATTGTAGGCCTGGGGATCGAAGCGGGTGATGAGCGGGGCGCACGCCGTGGAGGCCGTGAGCAGGACCACCGCGAGCCAACGCCAAAGATTGCGACACATCATGCCTGCCTCTCAGAAGGATTCATGGGGTGGGTGAAGCCTCTCACAAGTCGAGGTTCGGTGAAACTCCCATCACCTCCCAGCCGATCCGGCCATTGCCTTGAAGCATTGGAATAGATCGGGACGATGCAGGCTCCCTGTGGCTATCTTCTTAGGAGATCACTTAAAATCACTTCGTCCCCCAAGGTACGTTTTCATCTATGGCTATATTCACAAATCGTAGACGTTTCATCCTGGCGGGCGCAGCCCTGCTCCTGGTCCTTCTAGCCGGAGGCTCGGCGTGGTGGCGGATCTCCCGTCAGGTGCGCCAAGCCTTCAACGGGCCGACGCGGAACCTTCAACCCTTGCAATTCTCACCCCTGCCAATGCCGACAATGCAGGTGGAACGCTGGGGCGGCGGTGAGGTTTCGGCCTTAAGCCTTGGTTCTGAAGGGCTCGTCACTGCAGGCGCTTTCGGCGTATTCGACGGCAGCGGCGATATCACCGCGGGGTTACCCACCCTGCAGGTTTCGGCTTTTGCGTTGTGGCGGGGGCGACCGGTGGCGGGCCTGACGGCGGGTGGGCTTTGCCTGCGCCGAGATAAGGCCTGGGAAGAAGCCCGCACGGGTTTCGGCACGCTCCATGTGCGGAATCTGCAGGAGACACCCGGCGGTGAGCTGCTCATTGGCGCGCGGGAAGGTTTGTTCCGGGCCGCCTGGGGTGCCAATGTTTTGGAACGCCTGGATGGGGCGCCTGTAAGAAGCATCTCACTAGCTCCTGGTGGGTTGCCTTTTGTGGGCGGAGAGCAAGGACTGCGGCGGATCGGTGGGAACCAAGCCGCCCAGATTCCCACGCCAGATCCTTGGGTGGATGGGGTCGCGATCCTCGGCAAAGAACTGGTCGTCCTCACGCCCAAGGGTCTGGCTCGCGGCCCCCTGGAAGGCCCGCTGCTGCCGGTTTCCGGTGCGGAGGAAACCAGCTCTTTCGCCGCCCTCGGAGTTCGGATCTTTGCGGTTTCCGAAGGCCGCCTACTGCGCTTCGAGGCTTCTGGCCGACCATCCGAAGAATTATTGTCAGCAAAAGTGACAAAGGTTTTCGCCTCCGAAGGCGTACTTTTCGCCGACACGGAAACGGGTCTGTACCGGCGCGGCAGCAGTGGTTGGACCCTGGCTCGGCCCCGTCCGGTTTCACTCCCGCCAGGCCCCTGCCACGTGAACGCATTGGCCATGCAGGATGGACGGTTGGTGGTGGGCCTTTTCAATGGAGGTCTGGCCACAGGCACGCCAAATGGAGCTACGTGGACCTGGAACGCAGTACCGGGTTCCGTCGCCTGGGGTGTCAACGCGCTGTTGAATACGGGCGGCACACTTTACGTAGCCAGCCTGCGGGGTGTTGCACGGCTTGAGGGTGGGAAGCTCAAACCGGTAGAACCCCTCGATGCGGGAGCAGCCTTCTCCCTGGCCTCCACCCGGGACGGCGTGGCCATGGGCTTCGGACAAGGCGTGTTGCTGCCAGGATCACGTCTCCTCTCGGCTTTTCATGGTTTGCCAGGCAACCAGGCGCTGGCCCTGCTTCAAGGACCCAGTGAGCAGGCCCTCCTATTCGTTGGAACGCCTTCGGGGCTGGGCGCCATTGCAGGCTCCAAGGTGGCTTGGCGCACCACTTCAGGGGATGGAAAACTTCCCCATCCCTGGGTCACAGCCTTGGCCTTCATTGGAGAGGACCTTTACATCGGCACCTTTGGCGGTGGCGTAGTTCGACGCAGCACTGGCAGCAGTGCGCTGAACAGCCCTGGTCTTTTCGAGGCATTTCCTGAAACGGCAGCTCAGAAAGTGAACACCGGCTGTCTGGTGGAAGTCGGCGGGCGCTTGTATATGGGCACCGATGGTCGCGGGCTCTGGCGCCTTAGCATTGATGGGAGCCGTTTCACTCAAGTGAAAGTTCCGCTACCCTCATCGCACGTCACCGCGCTTTTTCCGGGCAAAGATGCCCTTTTCGTCGGCACCGATGAAGGTTTGGTCCGGCTGCCTCTAGCACTTCCTGAGGAACTCAACTGATATGCGCAACGTATCAACTTTCCAACGGGGGGACCACCTGGGCCCTGGGCCCTGCTCCATCTATCAGGCGCTCTCGCGCCCTCCCAGTCACTTCGTTCCTGGAAATGGAGCCTCCCCCCCGAACCCCCGCTCGGAGCTCGGGCAAAGCCCTCGCCCTCGCCCATGGGTCTCCCTATTCCTTCTCATCCTTGTTCTCATCCTTGCCACCGCCGCACCCCTCCGTGCCCAGGCGGGGCTCCTGGTGCCCACCAGCTCCGGGCGTTCCGACGCGTCAGTGGTTTCGCTCCGGGAGATGACCATTGATATCGGCATCGCGCGGGGCTACGCGCGGGTGAATGTGCGGCAGGTCTTCGAGAACCACACCAGCGCGGTGCAGGAAGGCACCTACCGCTTCGCCCTGCCCCCCAGCGCGGCGGTGGGCGACTTCGCCATCTGGGATGGCCTGCAACGCATCCCCGGAGTGATTCTGGAGAAGCAGCGGGCTCGCGCCATCTACCGCGAACTGGCCCGGCAGCGCATTGATCCGGGGCTGCTCCAGCAAGGCGAGGAGGAAGACGCGGACGCCGGAAAGAGCGGGTCCGGCGCGCGGCCGACCGGTGGCGCTCTTTTCTCCGTCACGGTTTCGCCCATCCCGCCCATGGCCACCAAGCGCCTGGAGATGCAGTTCCAACAGGAGATCCCTTTCATTGATGGCGTCGGTGAGTTTCGCTTGGTGCTGCGCCCCCCTGACGGTGAAGCCCCCACGGCTCGCACGATCACCGTGCGCGTGAAACTGGAGGACGGTATTTTCGAACCCATGCGGTCCGGCCTGCCACTTAAGCCCTCCGCCGAAGGCGCTGAATTCACCGGCAGCACTGTGAAGTTGGAGCGTGACATCGCCTTTCGCATCAAGCCGAAGAACGCTGCCGTATTTCGCCTTTCCGCCTTCCGAAATCCAGATGGCATGTTGCCCGATGGTCTCGCCCTCGCGCCCTGGGAGCGCCCTTCTGAAATCCCACCGGAAAAAGATGGCTTCTTCCTCCTGGAAGCGACACCGCCCATGGGTGCAGGTGCAGGTGCGGCCCGCAAACCATCCAACGGCCAGGCTGCGAGCCCGGAGTCCCAAGATTCCCAACGCCCTGCACAATCCCTGGCCATCCTCTTCGATACTTCTCTGGGCCATCGTTGGGCGGGATTGGAAACCGCCTACGGACAGCTGGTGCGGGTCCTTCATGATCTGCGGCCGTCAGACCAATTCGCGCTCATTCCCTACGACCGCAAACCCGCGCCCAATCCGGCGCTGAAGCATGGCACCGCCAGTGAAATCGAGAGCGAGCTGAATGCCCTGCGGAGCCGCGCCCTGGGCCCCGGCGCCAATCTGGCCGCAGCGCTTCAAGCCGCGCGCAAGACGCTGGGCGCCAAGGGTCGCATCCTGGTGCTCACCAGTGGCCAGGGGCCGTTCAGCTCCAAGGCCTTGGAAGCCGCCGCCGGAACTCTGCCAATCTTTACGGTGGTGACCACCGGCGAAGCTGGCGAAGCGCTGCGCGCCGCCTCAGACCAAGTGCTCAGCCCCACCGCCACGGAAATTGAAACCGATCTTTTCTTCCGGCGGCTGCTGGCCCCGGTCGAAAAGTCGGAAGCAAAAGCGCAAGCCGGAAATGACGAGGATGTGCCCTTCAAGGTGAGCGGCGGCGAGCCCAAGCTGCGCCACATCTACCCGGTGCTGGTGCAGCCCATGACCGCGGGCAGTTTATCGGGTTGGGTGGGTCGTTACGCAACGCCCCAACCCAAACTACGCTTCACGTTGGCGTCCAATCTGCTGCCCGGTGGCTCCGCATTCCTTGAAGCTGCCCTTCCCGAGAAGGCCCTGGACGCCCGCGATCTGCCCCGGCGCTGGGCTCGCGCCCGGGTGGACGATCTGCTGGCGCGCATCGAAGCCGACGGCGAAAAGCGTGAATGGATCGAAGAAATCATCGCCCTTTCCAAACGCTATAAATTCATCACGCCCTACACGGCTTTTCTAGCGGCGCCGCGCTCCCTGCTGCGGCCGCGCCGCATCCAGCCTGGAGATCCCGTGTTGCGGGTGGAATGCGATGCGGGCACACGAACCGCCACGGCCCTGTTCCCTTTCGGTCTGAAACTTGATCTGGTGCACCGCCCAGGAACGAATGTATGGGAAGGCCGATTCCTGGTGCCTGAAGGTTTCCGGGATGGCCGCTACGCTGTGCGCATTCTGCTGCATGATTCCAGCGGCGCTGTGGTCTCCGAAACCAAGCACTTCATCCTGGATGGCAAGGCTCCTGAAATCCGACCCGAACTCCCCGCCTCCGTCCGGCCCGGTGAGGTGGTGCAGATCAGAGCCCGCACCGACGAGGATGTGGTTTTCCTCAGCGCCCGACTCGGCGACGGCGCGCCCGTGCCCCTGCGCTGGGACCCCATCGCGAAATGTTCCGTGGGGCTCCTGCGGGTGCCCGAAGGTCCAACCGGATCCCGCGAGATCGTTTTCGAAGCCGTGGATGGTGCCAAGAACCGCGGCTTTGCCCGCGCTTCGCTGGAGGTGAAGCCGTGAACCGCCGTCCCGCGATTCTCATCCTGCTCGCCCTGGGTTCCCTGGGGTCCATCGGCGCCATGCGTATGCCTTGGGAAGACATGACCCCAGCGGACTGGATTTATTCCGTGGCCACGCGCTTTGCGGCGGTGGATGGCCATCAAGTCCATTATCCAACTCCTACGCCGGAATTGGCTCGCTTATTGGAAGGGCGCAAGGAAGCGGCTGCCCTGCGCCACCTGGCGGAAGCGAAACTGGCCCTGGGCGATCGCGCGGGCGCCCTTGCGGCCATGGGAAAGTGGTCCGAAGCCGAAGCCGCTTCGTCACCCATCGCCGGTGCCGAAGCGTGGGCGGAAACCTCCCGCTGGGCCGCGGCGCATCTGGAAATGGCGGCCGCTTTCCGCGCCGCAGAAACAGCTCTGCCGGGCCTTCCAACCGACAAGAAAATGGCCCTGTCCAAAGAACGCATCGCCTGGACCGATCAGCATCCAGACTTTGCCGATGCCATCGCGTTGCGCAAAGCGCAGTCCCAGATGTTTCCCGAGGATGGACCTTCTTTGGAGGCATGGCTGCGCTCGCTGGAAAAGGCCGGGCACCTGGCGGAAGCGGATGCGGCGCTGGCCGCCAGCAAGGCCATGGATGCCGAACGCCGTCTCTTGCTGCGTTCGGACCTGCTAGCGGATCACAAGGACTTGAAAGGCGCTTTCCAGGTTTTGGATACCGCCATTGTCGAGCCCTGGTCCATGGACGTGCGGCAGGCTTACACCAAACGCGTGGACGCAGGCGCAGCCCAGGCGCCGGAAGGTTGGCGCAGCATATTGGATACTCGTTTTGACGCCGGTGCTTTGGTGCGCTTGGCCACCTATCATCAGGGTCAGGGTCGTGGCGATGCAGCGGCAGAATTGCTGCGGCAGGTGGAACGCCGCCATGAAAAGAATTTTGGACGCCAAGAATTTCTGCTGATGGCACGGCTCCACAGCGAGATTGACGCGGCCCCGGAAGCCTTCCGCGCCACCCTTGCGGCCGCCCACCTGGGTACCCAGGAGGAGCAGATTTCTGATCTCGCCGCTCTGGCCAAACTGGCCCTCAGAGCTGGCGGACGCCCCCTCGCCTGGGGCAGCTACAACGATGAGCATTACAAGTGGGTGGCGAGTCTCGACCGCACGCCGGGCTTCTGGACCGGTGGCCTTTCCTTCCTCCTCACGGGTGGTGACTGGAAGGAAGCACTGGCCCACCTGGAAAATGAATCCCTGCCCGACCGCACCTTCACCACCGCCCGCGCCCTGGCGGACGTGCTGGCGCGGCGCGCGCCCAACCATTCGGAGCTGCCCGCATTGCGCGTGGCCATCATGGAGCGCTACGTGCAGCGGGGCGAAGGCCGCGCGGCGCTGGAGCTGCTTCCCTTGGTGGCATCAGCCGCCGCCACTCCCGCCGTGATGGATGACGCCCATCGCGTAGCCTTGTTGGCGGTCCGGCAGGTGAAGATTCCACTGCTTGAAGAAGTTCGGCTCTACCAAGCCCGCCTCAAGTATCTCGCCGCGGACGGTGCCAAGCCTTCAGAAGTCAGCGCGGCAGGGAGCCACCAGGAAGAGTCCTCCAGCGATGAAGCGGAGAGTGGAGAAAGCCCAGCCGATGAGGCTGGCAGCAGTGAAGGCCGTGAAAGGAATGCCCGCCCCTGGACCCGCCCCCACCCGGTCCGCCGCGCGCAAACCTATGCGGGTCTTTTGGAAGAAGCCGTCGCGCGTCTGGACGACCAGGACAAGTCCCACCGGGCTTCCCTGGGCCTGATGCTCGGTGAAATGGACCGCATGCCGGACGCGGAGAGCCTTTGGTTGAATCTGGCTTCACGGCTGGAAAGCTGGAACTTGGACGACGATCTTGGCCCTCGCTACGAGCAAGCCTTGAAACACTTTCAGGACACGGGCATCTGGGCCCGCACCGCCCGGTGGTACGCCCGGCGCAGCCGCCATTCCGAGCTGCGCAACCTCGCCAGCGAAGTCGCTGACAAATTCCGCGGCACAGCATTGTTTACCCGAGCCGATGGCGCCAGCGACATTCATGTGGAGATCCCTGATCAACCCACCATGGGTGGGCGCGTGCGCATGGTGCAGTGGGCGGATTGGATCCGCTTCAAAGCCCTGGAGCGCTTCCCCCACAGCCCTGCGGTCTTCCGAGAAGCAGACCGATTGGTGACCGCGAGCCATTGGCAGCAGCGCCAAACAGACCCAGCGTGGACCACCGCTCACGTAGCGCCCGTCGTCATCCCAGACGCCCTCATGGAAGCGCGCCGCTGGGCTATCCTGTTCGTGGATGCAGGGCAGCGGGAAGCCTGGTTCGCGGACGCCATGCGCCACGGCACCCTTGAAACCAAACTTGTGGCGCTGGAAGGCGGCACGGATCGCACGCCCGTGGAAGAGTTGCTGCTCTTCGAAGGCTGGTCCCGCCTCTCCCAATTCGAACGCGCCGCCAGCGCCGCGGATCATCTTGCAGTGAACTATCCCGGGGATGGCGACCTGGCCCGGCGCGTGCTATCGCTGCACCGCAGTTTGAATGGGCTGGAAACATCCCACGGCGCCCTGGCGCGGGCGCTGGTGCAGCGCACAGCGCCGGCCTTGCTGGATGCCGCGTCGCTGTGGACGGAGCTGGGCGAGATGGAAGAAGATCGCGGCCAGTCCACAGCGGCCATGGAACTATGGAAAAACGTCCTGGGTCGCGACACCCGAAATCCGGCGCGGATATCGGAATTAGCCACCTTGCTCTGGGACTACAACCATGACAAGGAAGCCCTTCAAGTCGTGGCGGAAGGCCGTAAGGCCATGGGCCGCCCTCGCTTCTTCGCCTTCGAAACCGGCGTGCTGCGGGAGAACGTAAAGGATCTGGATGGCGCCATCCGCGAGTACCTGGACGCCCTGCGCCCGGAGACCGGCGATGGCTATTTCTCATGGTTCGAGCGGGATCAGCGCTCCCTGCGCCGCTTGGCTCAACTGCTCAGCCGGGACCGGGTCTACCGCCGCGTGGAACAGCGCATCAAGGAGCTCCATCCCGGTGCCAGCGAAGATGAACATGCCTTGGCCGCGTTCCTGCCCATCGCCACCCTTGAAACGCCCGAACCCGGCTTGGCCTATGACGCCGATGACTGGATGGATGGCATGGACCAGCCCAACGATCCGAAAGGTCGAGAGGCACGTGACGATAAGCGTGACGCCAACCGTCCCGCGGAACACCACGCCATTGATCACCTTGGCGACGCCCTGCTCGAAAAGAGCCGGGACATGATCGCCCAGGCTAGTGCCGCGCCCTTCCTGGACGCCATCGAGACCTGGAGCAGCCACCTCATCGAAGCCCGCTGGAAACAGGATCGCATCGTCACTTACCGGGACGCCATCATGGCTCGACGAGCCAAGCTGGCTGCGGGTGAGGAGGATCGCATCCGATTGGAAACAACCCGGGCTGCCTACTTGGCCGAGCACGGTCGCGTGGTGGATGCCGATGCTGTGTGGGCCTCCCTGGACTCCCGGATCAATGCCTTGCCCGAAGGCTCTGTGAAAGTGAAGGCCGAAGCTGCCCGCGCGGTCTATGTGGAACGCGCCAAGGGTGTGCCCGCCGCAGCTCAGGAATGGGCGCGCATCACCGGCCGCCATCCCTGGAGCCTGGGCCTATTGGAAGATCGCCTTGCTTTTCTGAATCGCGTTGGCATGGGTAAGGAAGCCCGCGCGGTCCTTGAGGCGGTCCTGCCCCAGGCTGCCACGGGCCACAAGGAAGGTTTCCTGGAGCGCCTCACTACCGAATCCCTCGCGGCTTCAGACCTGGCACAGGCGCGCCGCGCCGTGACCTTGTTGCTGACTCAGGAAAATTTGGAAGATGCACGGCGTCTGGGCGCCATCCACCTTCAAGCCCGCCTCGCTTTTAAAGAAAATCCGGCCTGGGATCCCTATCCCCTCGCCAAGGCCGAAGCACTCAAACTCAAACCCGAACTGCACGCGGATCTCTATCACGAACTGGCCCGCGCTGCGGACCTGGAGAAAGCCACCGCGCAAACGCCGGGCCTTTGGATTGAGGCCCTGAATCGTCGCACGGAGCGCGGATGGTTGCTGGCGGCCGGCCGTTCGGCTCAAGCCGCCGGGAAGGGCAAGGATCTGCTTGCCTTTTTCGAGAAACAGCGGGAACACAGCCCTCGAGACGTTCGCTGGGCGGTGGCGGTGCGCGATATCCGGCGTGCTTTTCATGAGGTGGATGGCGCCATCGAAGCCGCGAAAATGGCCGTCTCGGTGCGACCCGAGAAAGAAAATCTTTGGCAGGAAGCCGTAGAACTGATGGTGCGCGCGGACCGGCTTAAGGAAGCCGCAGACTACCTGGAGGGCTGGAACCGTCCGCGCCCTGCGGATGAAAGCGTGGCCCGCTGGCGCGGCGGACTTTATGCCCGCATCGGTGAAAGCCAGCGCGCTCTGGCACTAGAGCAGGCCGCTCTTGCGGCCTATAAAAAGGAAAACGGGTCCCAGGAAAACTCGGACGAAGAACTGGCCCAACGTCGCGCCCGCGCCGCTTCACGACTCTTTGAATACGGCTTGCCGGACCTCGCCATAGACCTTTACTCGGCCAAAGGTGACATCCGCGCATTGGGGGGCAGCAAGCTATCCCTGGAGCGCCAGGGTGAGCTCGCGCTGCTCACGAACCAGTTCCAGCGTTTTGTGACCATGGCCTCATCGGAGCCCCAATTCCTTTCCAGCGCCGCTTCTATCCTGGAGCGTCATGGGCGACCGGAGCAAAAAGAAGAAATGCGGGCCTTCCTCATCCGCACGATCTTCCCCATCCAGGCGGCGCAACCCGACTACAGCGCGTTAAGGCAATGGTGGTCATTCGTCGGCACATCAGGTCTCGAACCTGGCGTGCGGGCCGCCCTGGCACTGCGGCTGCTGGCCCAGCGTCCAGGCCCCTGGCAGGCGACGCCGCCGCTGGCCTACGCCGTGTCAGTGGGCGCGGCGATCGTGCAAGCCAAAACAGAAGCCAACGTGACCTATTTCTATTTTCAGGAGCCGGATCTTTCGGGGCTCTGGGTTCGCGATCTGGTGCGCCGCGATCGCGCAGATGAACTGTTAGCCTTCATGGAACCTCGATGGCAGGAATTGCTGACTGAAGTCCGCGGCCAGAGCGCCCTCAATGATAAAAGCAAGCGCCTGTGGTGGGCGTGGTGGCTGGACGATCCGGCCTCTCTCGAAGCATGGCTTCGGGCAGCGTCATCCAAGCCCGAAAAGCTGCGCGAGCTGGCAGAAATCATGAGCGATCGGCGCGCCTGGGACCGCTTTTGGGTGCTGGCCGCACGCAACTGGAACGCATCTGAATTAATATCCGTGCTGACACCCGAATCCCGCACCGCCTGGTTCCGTTTCTGGGAACCACCGATGTCCTCAGATCCTGTGCTGGTGGCACGCCGCCACGTGACGGAAAGTGTGACGGCGGCAATGGAGCGATTGGTGCAAAACAAGCCCCGCGCTGCGGAAGATCCGCTCCTGGTGAAGCTCCGGGGACCTGGCACCGTGGGCGAGGTTTTGGGTCACGACGCCCGCTGGACCTGGGCCGAGTTCAAGCCCCGCACCAACGCCAAAGGCGAACTGGTGGAACTGGGCGAGGACCGCATCATCGGTCAGGGCGCCGACGCGGGCCGTATTCCCGGTGCTCTTTGGGGTGATCGCCCCGGCGAAGCCTGGTACGTATTGGAAGCCTTGGCCCGCTATCGCCAGGGCGACCACACCGCGCCTTACCTGCCCTTTGCGGTGCCCCAACGGGGTGCCGAAACTGCCCGCGCCCTTTTGGCCCTTCGCCTGTCCCAGGCCATGGGCGATCTACCCCTGGCGCTGGAACTGGAAGCCGAACATCCCGGTCCCGAAGCGGATCGCGCGTGGCTGGAAGGCCGGGTGGGCCTGTTCGTGGCGGCCGGGCAGAAAGCCAAGGCCTTGGCGGCCTTCCGCGCCTTCGTGCGCCTGAGCCAAGGGAAGCTCGATGAAGACCAGTTCCGCTGGCTTGCCACTCATGCGGAGGATTGGGGACTGCCCAATCCCATGGAGCTGCTGGATCAAGACAAGCCCGTGGGGCCAGCTTTCCTGGCCTACCTGCGGGACCGTAACCCCGAAAGCGCCACACGCTTCATTACCAATGATGAAGTGGGTTTCCGCGCGGCTCTGGCCAGCCGTTGGCGTAACCGCGAAGCCCAGTTGAGCACCGATCAGATCCGCGCATGGCTCAGGGAATTGTGGACTGTAGACAGCGCTCCGTTACCCCGCCGGGGCCTCGCCAAGCTTGGACCCGCCTGGATTCACGCGGGTGATTGGCTGCAACGCCAAACCGTGGCGGAACGGAGCAACTCCCTCGACGCGCTGGAAGAAGTTCTCAATCCCGCCGACGCCAAGCCAAGGCTATTCCCAATGTTAAAGCAGGCTTCCAGCGATGACATAAACGCATGGTTGGCGACGCGCCTGCACTTGGCGCGGGGTGAGACTGGCGAAGCCAGGGCTTTGGTGGACGCCATGCTTGCGGAGTTGCGCCAGGGCAAAGGTCTCAGCTATTCCTACCGCGAAGCTCCCGCCGTTGAAACCCAAGCCGAGGACGGTGAAGCCAACACTGAAGCGCCCCAGCGAACGGCCGAAGACTACTCCGCGCCGGACGCGCTGGTGAATCGCCTTCAGAATTGGCTCGCGGCCTTCAAGGAGACCAAGCAATCCGCACTCGTGGAGGAGACCTTCCGCAAGCTCTTAAAGGAGCGCAGAGACGAGGGCTCCGTGTCCACCGCCGCCTGGAAGCTGGCCTTCAAGCTAGTGCCTGCAGAGGAAGCCAAAGCCCTGGGCGAGGAATTGGAAGCAGCCTGGTTCCGCGGCGAAGTGCAGCCCGATCAGCTAGGGAGTTTGAGCGAAACGCTCGCGATCGCTCTACCCTCGGAAACACCCAAGTGGCTGGCACGCTGGCCCCGTGCCTTCAGCTATGCCCAGGCCCACGCCCGGGCGACGATCCTGGCGCGCCTCAAACAGAACGGTGAAGCTTCCCGCATGTTGGTGGAATCCCGCCGCCGGGCCCTTTGGAGTGAGCGTGAGGAAGTGCTTGGTTTTGAGGAGTGGCGTCGCCTCGGCGCTCTGACCACACCCCTGGAAAAGGCACCTTCAACTTGGCACACGGCGCATCAGGTTTGGAACGTCAAGTCAGCTGCCGCGCTACTGGCCCACCTCAAGGTCCATCCCAACGACGTGCTGTCCGCTCGCTCGGCGCTCAACAGCGCTGCTCCCATGGACGAGGAGACCGCCCTTCGTGTGGCGCTTTGCACCTCCATGGCCCGGTCCCATAGCGGCTTCACGGTGGACGGCGATGGAGTCTTGATGAGGCTCCGGGCTGCCCGCGGCCTGCTGGGCTCATCCCCACGGGCCGCGCAAAAGGCGCTCGCGAACTTGAGCGCAGAAGAGTTTCTGCGCCTTGCCACGGAACGCCGACTGAAAACGGCGGACGTAAACCTGGCACTGGCGGATCTCGCCCGCATCGCCCATCGCTCTGGCGATGAAGCCCGGGGTCGCGCCATCGCGAGCCTCCTGACAGATCGCAACACTGCCGCTGGCAAAGCTCTGCGCGCCGAGTTGAAGCCGGCCACAGCCCACGCACCTGATACCTTCCGCCTGGTGAATGGCCACCCCGCGCCCATCCGGCCCAGGGATCTGACCTGGCCCCTGCTTGCCAATCTGCTGCAAAGGGAGGGGGTCCGATGATCCAAATGATTCCGAGGATTCCGCGTACGTCCTTGCTCCCGCTGCTCACGGCTTCCCTGCTTGCTGCCGCTGAAACACCCATGCCCTTGCCGAATGCGCCGGTTCGGGTAGTCATCCCCAATGCCGCGGCCTTTGACGCCGCGCTTCATGGCGCCTACCGGAATTTCCTTACCGGTGCTTCCGGCAATGAAGACCCGGTGGTTGCCACCTTCCGCAAGACCCAAGTGGGTTCCAAACTCGAAGACCAATGGCTGCGCCTTTCCAAAGATCTGCCTTGGACCTGGGAGGAAATCCAGAAATTGAGGCCCAAGGCCATCGGTCTTGCGCTGTTGGAGGCGGGGCATCTGGAAGCGGTGCTGGTTATCGAGACACCCTTGGCGGAGCTTCCTGTCCCACTGCCTAGTGGCACCAAGCGAACCCACGGAGGTGTGTCCTATTCGCTGGTCGCGCCGGGCACCGCGGACAAGGGCAGCGATCCGGACCGACGCGCGGGGCTCGCGTGGGCCCGCGTCGGAGGCCGTCTCATCCTCGCCACCAGCGAACGCGCCTTGAAACTTGCCCTGGATGAACAACAAGCTGGCCGGGGAATGCAGGCGCCGCTTCCTGGCATCATCTCCATGGAATTGGACTTGGACACCCTGCGCAAGGACCGCTATTTCAAACGGGAATTCCTGTGGCCCGAAGGTCCCGAAACCGGCTACCTCCGCGCAGCGCTGCGCCAGGAAGGAAACCATCTTGTGGAAGTCCGCGAAGGCCTGACTGAACCTCGTGGCGGCGTTTTTACTTTCGACGTTCCGGCTTCCGCAGCGGCAGGTTGGGAGAGCGAAGGCACAGCCTTCTGGCCCACCTTCCGCCGTAGTTTGCTGGAGCCCATCCCGGTGCTCTTGGACAAGCCCGTGCCAGCCCTCTCGTCACTGCCTGCTGCTGCCGCCCAGGGTGGCGAAGACCGCTACCTGGTGAATTTCACACGGCCTCGCGTGGCACCAGGCGCGGTGGCATTCGAAGAGGGCGACCTTGCCACATGGAAACTGCTGATGGCGAAGCAAGCCATTCCTTCCTGGGGTTTCCTGGTCACCCGAGACGGCGCCCGCCGCATGGCCTTCCCCTGGCCTGAATCCCTGGACGCGGAATTCATCGAACTATGCCGCGCCACCGCCGCCCGGCGATCAGGCCGCGCCACGGTGGTGAAGACGCCTGAAGGTTCGGAAATCCGTGTGGGGCCCGCCCTGCCGGTCCTCGCCCTGCGCCGTACCGGAAACATCCTCTGGGTGGCAGCTGCCGCGAAGGATCTGGAGGTCGTGCCCACACCCAAAAGCGATGCAACACTCGTACGTTGGGGCCGTGTGGACCTCGCCGTCGCCCGGGCCGAAGGTGTCCGCTGGCAAAAGGTAGAAGGCCCGGCCCGCCCTGAGCAGGTACGTCCTCTTTCCGACCGTATCCTTGGCCTTCTGGGCTGGATGCCCAGGACCACAGCGCTTCGAGTCGAACGCCGTAAAACCCCCACCGGGTGGGCCGAACGCGTGGTGTTCGAGAGCGACGGGAAGTGAAACTAAGTTCCGGAATCCTATTTCTTCCCGCCTTCCTCACCGCCCAGTCCCCTCACCTTCAGACCTGGACACTGGAGCAAGGGCGGCTGATCGCCGACCCCGGAGCTTCCGCCGCACCCCTCGCTGTGGGCTCCTTGCAAAAGCCATTTGTCGCAAAGGCTTGGGCCGCAGCCCATCCCGCCAGGGCCACACCACGTTTCCGCTGCGGCCCTGGATCTGCCTGTTGGCTCCCCTCCGGCCATGGGGAAGTCGGTTTGACCCGTGCACTGGCGGTGTCCTGTAATGCCTATTTTCGCAGCCTGGCAAAGGACACGCCCCCTTTCGTTCTTGCGAACACGTTCAGGGCTGAAGGGTTTTCCACCTTGCCAATCTCACCAGATCTCGCCATCGGCCTGGCAGGTCCTGGAGGAGCGCTGCAAATCCGTCCCGGCGACCTGTTGGAGGCCTACGAACGCTTGGTACGCGAGCCCTGGGCCGTGGGCGAACCCGTTCGTTCCCAAGTGCTGGCGGGCCTGCGGGAAGCGGCGCTGAAAGGCACCGCCGGGGCTCTGGGCCAACGGGGCTGGTGGGCCAAGACCGGCACGGTGCCTTCCTCCGATGGTGATCCCACGCGCACCACGGGTCTTCTGATCGCAGTGGATGACGCCGGATGGACTGTCCTCGCCCGCTTGGAACCCGGCACTGGCAGGCAGACTGCCGCGGCCCTCGCCCCGGCACTGG
The DNA here is from genome assembly GCA_025361125.1 of Holophagaceae bacterium. GTDB lineage: Bacteria > Acidobacteriota > Holophagae > Holophagales > Holophagaceae > JANXPB01. Next base: position 22,885 of record JANYBM010000050.1, read on the forward strand.
CCCGTTTGCGTCCTGGGCATATGATCCGTGGCACCACAGAGCAGGCAAACCTGGTGCCTGTGAAGCCTGAATCTCCGCAAATAACTTCGTCAGCTTCGTCCAAAGTCCGCATTCGCCTCTTGGATCTGCTCGGATCGAAGCACCTGGAAATTCGTAATCTCGGGACTGCCCCCATTCCTGCGGGCCGAGCCTACCTCGGGCCCGGCGCGGCAAAATCGCTTCATGCCGGAGACCGCTTGGGCCCAGGTTTCCTGGAATTACGCGATCCCGTCTCTGGACTGGCGCGGCGCTTCGAGGGCGTCCTTGCCTGCGGTCGCACGTCCCAGGGCGCATTGAGCCTGACCGCAACGCTCACCCGGCGGGAATATGTTTCGGGAGTGTTGGCGGCGGAACTGCCGCACGCCCCTTCAGAACGGCGCATCGAGTTGGGGGCCACGGTGCTGCGATTCCTTGCCCAAGGGCCTCGCCATATCGGTGCTGATGTCTGCGACAGCACTCATTGCGCGTGGTTCGTGGGCCGTGGTCCGCGCGTCACCTGGGTAACGCCAAGACAGGCGATGCACCCGCAGGATTTGATAGCAGACCCTTTCAATGGCCTGCCGGATGCTGACTGGACCGCCATGAGCGAAGCCGCTGTGCGACCAGGTCCCGCTCTTTGGACCGCCCATTGTGGTGGCGCGCCGCTCTCGCCTCACGCGATCTGGGGTCATGGCGATACGGCGGTCCAACCTTGTCTCCGCCACGGGCCTGAGCGCAGCCATCCATGGACCCGGGAGTGGAAGGAGGCTGACCTCACTAAAGCCTTCGGCTCGCCAGTACGGGCTCTCCGCGTGACTATGGACGGCGGTGTCTGGACCCTGCGGATCGATAGTGACCGGGACTCATGGGCGCTAAGCTATGACGCCGCCCACCGCCGCCTCGCCAGGGTCACGGTCCTCGGCTGGGATGCCCTGCCCAGCCCCGCCGATGCCATCGAGGCCATTCCCGGCGGTTTCCGCGCCAGCGGCGTGGGGTGGGGCCATCGCGTGGGGTTGTGCCTCGGGGATTGATCCGGAGTGACCCTCAAAGAATGCCAATCCATCCAGCAAATCCCAACACACACCTGGTTGAACGCCTGGAGAGATTCCCTATCACGAGCTCAGCTCTGCCACGGCCTTCACGGGCCTAGTTCTTTGCCTGATGCGCTCGGCTTTCATGAGCATCAACAAGGAACGTACAAGATGGAGGGCCTGCTCTTCCAGCGTGGCGCATTGGTCAACTGGGAGCATCTCGACCCGGCGGGCCAAGGTGAGCAAGTAGTGACACTGGGCCGCCGCCGAAGCGGCCTCCTCAAGGTCCATCATGAAATTTTCGGGGGCCGGCTTGGCACAACCGGCACGGATGTGCAGCGGCGCGGCGAGAGCGGCTCCCCGCAGTTGCGCACCAAAGATCAGACGCTCCAACTCCGGCAGGCCTGTGGTGGCCCGGTGGATGTCCAGCGCCAAGGTGTCGGCGAGCGCATAAACTTTTAGATTTTCTGGTTCGCGGATCATGACTGCTCCTTTATTCCCGGTCCCAACCCTCGGCGGCGCGGAAGCTGTGAAAGCTGTCGCACCCGAGGATCAAATGGTCTGCCAGCGCCACCCCCAGGCTTTCGCCTGCGGTCCTCAAACGGTGGGTCAATTGGATGTCTTCCCGACTGGGTGAGGGATCACCGCTGGGATGGTTGTGGAACGCAAGCGCACTGGTGGCGCCGAAGCGCAGAGCTTCGCGGAAAAACTCCCGTGGGCTGATGAGCGTCGCGGTGCTGGTGCCCTGGCTGAGGATGCGCTCCGCGAGAAGGTCACCTTTCGCATTGAGCGCCAACAAGCCAAACCGTTCTTCGGTGTAACCCTGACAGCGTGGCATCAAGTAGGCCCCGGCAGCTTTGGGGGAATTGATCCGGGGGCGGCTGGCGGTGCGCTGGGAGCGGCGGCAGAGTTCCTGGGCGGCCCAGAGTTGGCAGGCCTTGGCAGGACCAATGCCAAACTCAGACGTCCAATCCTGAAGCCCTTGCTGCAGCAGGCCCGAGAGCCCGCCGGTGCGGGTGAGAAGGTCCTGGGCCAGCTCCACCGCATTCTTGCCTTTCTGACCGGTACCCCATAAAAGCGCCAGCACTTCGGCTTCGCTCAAGCCCTCCCCAAAGCCCGCCAGCAGGCGTTCCCGTGGGCGCTGCTCGGCGGAGAGATCTGCGATGCGCATCAGACCCTCCTCCAGGTTTTACTGGCTGCACGCCAGCGGAGCATCTGGCGCTCCCCGTGACCCGCCAATCGAAGGCAGAGCACATCCTGGCCATCATTAAGAAACCAGACCGTAGCAGTGACGGTATGGCGAGGCGTGACCGTGATGCGGTCGTGGGCTTCACCAGTCTTATCGGCAACCACTAGCTTCTCCATACCCGGAGGCAGCGGCACGCTGGCAGGTTTGCCCCAGTTCACATTTCTGGGCAGCGCCACGGGCAGCACGTCTGATGAAGCGGATTTGGCGCCCAAAGCCACTTGCACATTCCGCCCTTGAGCTCTGGCCTGATGAAAAGCCTGGTATAAGGCCCCATCCAGATCCTGCTGGACCGTGGCCAGGCCGACGCTCGACAACGAAAGCGCCGATGCGCCAAACCCGCTAAGAATCCCTACGATTCCCAGGCTGACGCAAAGTTCGGTGAGAGAAAAACCCCTTGAGCACCGGCGGGCCGCCGAGGTCGGGAACTTGAAACGCAGAACGTCGCCGGTGCTCATGGTCATGGCCGCACCTACTTTCGCGCCGAAGCTTGCGTGGCGTGCGCGACGTGCTTGGGCCGGGCAGCCTTGGCGTGGGTGGTCACGGTCATAGGGGATGCCGCCGTCTCAACGGTATTGGCCGAATTGACCGCGCCAACACTGAGGTAGGGCTTGAGTTTGACGAAGGATTTTTCGCCAACGCCCTTCACATTCATCAACTCTTCGGAGCGGCGAAAGCCACCGTGTTCCTTGCGAAACTTGATGATGCGCTGGAACTTCCCAGTAAAGGTGCAAAGTTTGACAATTATTTTATTTAATATAAATCAATTCATCACTTCGGTGGATAGCACGTGGCCGAGGTACCGGAAGCTTACATCTTGATTCATTTCTGAATACCCACACGCTTGGACATTCATCCATTGATCTATAACACCGCCCAGGTAATCTCCCTTACCTTCCAAACTCGAGTACAGGAACTATGAACGCTTTTAAATCCAACCGCAGTGCTGACGAACATCTAAATCCCAATTGCTTAAGGCATCGTGGTTTCTTAATATGCCAAGGACGGATACACTTCGATCACGTCGGTGCAATGCTACCCCTAAGGGCCTCGTTCTGATGCAGGTACTCCCAGTCCATTGGGAGGATGAGCTTGTCCAGGCTCAGGTCCGCCTCCAGCCGCTTCAGACGCCCAGTCTCCTCTCGGAGCTGCCTCAGCTCCCGCAGTTCAGAAATGCCAAGCCCCGTAAGCTGCTGCTTCCACCGATAGATGGTCTGCTCGCTGACTCCCAGCTTCCGACTGACCTCGCCTACCTTTGTTCCGTTTTCTGCCTGCTTTAAGGCATAGACAATCTGCTCCTCGCTGTGTCCCTTCCTTCGCATGTCTGCCTCCTTGGTTGGGCTCCCCGCAGGATGCCCACCAAGACCCAATATCACCTTTCGACTGGCCTAGCTTTTAGGATTTGCGTCAAAGTAAGCAACCATGCACCAGCGCATTGCCAGAGCCGAATTCCTTGCACACCAGATGCGAGTCCTGGATGCTAGCCACAAGACTAAAAAAATAGAGAGTTCGGATTGGCGATTGGCACCCCTAATCGAACAACTCCTTGCTGTCGCTCAAACGGCTTGGATGCCACCTACCTTCGGCGATGCTACCGCATTTCTTGATCAGGCCCAGGCCAAGGACTCAGTGGGAAACTCTTTTGCTCGATTAGAAGAACTGAGGGATCGTCATCTCGTTCGGTTTCCACTCGGGAGAATGTCTTTACCCTATGGCTTTTCGATGTCCTTTCATCGGGGCAAGCTCGACATGCTTGAGCCCTCTGTCCTGAATAGTTGTAGGGTTCTTTGGGAGGTTATGCAGCAGCAGTCACGCTCAGCTTTCAGCATTAATGGTGACCAAGCGGCACAAACTCTCCACCGCTTCGCTGAGTCCGATCCGTCCAATCCCCTCACGATGGATGATCTCCAAAAACGGGGCCTGCTCTCTCCAAAAGATTCCGACAGCTATGTCTTTGGATCAGAGCACACCAAAGAAAATCCTTGGCCATCCATTGGGGCGCAGGTCGCAGCCCTTCATTGGAATAGAATCAACAAAACCGCCGGGATAGTCATAGGGCCAGATCTGGTCAGAACATGGCTCCTAAAAGTTTCCTGGATCGTCAATTGGCAGGATGCACCGATCCATCTTGTGGAGGAGGATCGAACAGCTCTGCTTGAAGCGGCCCTCCAACTGATACTTGAGGAGCCTGATCTCCTTGGATGGTCCAGAGAATTGGAAAGAGTCAGCCAAGAGTTGGATTCTGGATTCGGAAAGCCACCCGCGAATTATTTAGATTTATACAAAATCGAGGAACCTAAGGACCTCATCGAAGCTCATGACCTTCTTCGGAGGTTGGAATTCCGATTCCAAATAAGCGGAATCCCCCAACGATGTCGGGGTGAAATCGATGGCCTTTCGGGGATGATTCTTCGACACGACAAGGCTGATGGAGGTTATCTCCAGCGCTGCGGCAGAATCCGCTCCCTTGTACTCGCTGGAATCAAACGACCCCACCTGCTTAGCCTTTTCCAGCATTCAATTCTCCACCTCCGACCACAAGCCCTAGCGATGCTCTTAGCCCACCCTGAAACAGCTCCCTTCGCCATGACCTTCTTAGCTGAGGCTCCCTTTCCTGACGATGGCGGAGGAGATGCCTGGGAGGCGCGCTGCATTCGTAGCGAGCGACGTAAGCAAGCTCTCTGGGAAGATGCCTTGGATCTGTTCCACCTCACATTGGAAGGAATTGGTAATCCCGAAGCAAAAGCGGCGGCCGTACAGCCAGTCCTTCGGACGTTAGGTAACCAGGCGATCCTAAAAAGATCGAGAGATCCAGCCCAGGCCCAACAAACCAAGGGGGCGTGGGCTCGTCTCGACCTTACTTTGCGAACCCTGCTGGCCCGTGGATTCTTTTTAAATCTTGTGCCAGAGCTTTGTCGTCAGCTATCGATGCCTTCCACCCCATTCGTAATTGGATTTGCTACTGTTCCCGTGGCTGAAATGAAGGTGCTAGGTTGGCTGATTGCCCCTCCTGGGTATGGCCGCGGACCTGAGGGATTATTAATGAGGCAGATTGCTGCCGGCACTCTGGTCCAGCTCTACCTAGGCGCGTTTCTGAAAGAAAAGAATGAAATAGATGGAGGGTCAATTATCTGGCTTGACGATCATCCTGAAGTCGCCACGCTTCCATGGGGAGCCATCTTCAGAACATTACCAATTGGTGGCGATCAGGATCGTCTGTTGCATCCTACGAATTGGGCTGAACTGGTTCAGAGGCTTTCGACTGTGGTCCCAGATTCGGAGACAGAACGAGCTTCAAGACTCATCGGGGCATGGTCGAATAAGGCTAGGCTCCACCTTCGCATACTGCTTGCTGCCCACAGTGATGTCTCTGAGCCCCTACTAAAGTCGAGCCTGGAATCTGCCATAACTGATTTGCTAGTTCAGGCGGCACTCTCACCCCCCCTGGGCCTTGGGCTGCTTGCACCTCAGTACGGAATGGGACCCGATACGAAGGACCTCCTTCACAGGATCTTCGAGGGCTTGAATCGCTTTGAACCCGAGCAACGCATAACCTTGGTAAGGCAATGGATCGGAGCTACTGATGATGTTGGCCTCCTCCTCGCCGCGCTCGGAGAACTTGTCTCAGAAGAAGCTCGCACCTTCTTACAGGCTCAACTAGAAAAATTCAATTTTGATGCTTCCCTAGAACGACTGAACTACTTTCCGCACTTCGAGCGTCTTGCCGAGAATGCGCTCTACGCAGGAAAACTTCCATTGGTTGAACAAGTGCTCTCACATGGTGACGAGATCGTGAAGGGGCGGGGGTACGAATCGGATTGGGCTGTATTCGCCTTCGGCATCCGTCTCCAATTAGCATATTTCAACAAGGACCTCCAAGGCTTGGAGGCCCTGGAGCCTCCTCCTTCCGCCATCTACAGAATTTCATATCCTCAGGACAGTAAAGATTTTTACCGCGCTCTACTGCTTCTTGAGAAAGATCCGAGCAAGTCAGCTGAGATCTTCTGGAAGCTCCACCAAAAAAACCCAGATCGCTCACCAAACCTGATCAATCTGTTCGCTGCACGATTGCGAATCGCGGAAGCACTTGAAGAAGGGTCCACGCGCCGAGATGCCTTTCTCGAAGCCCTGTCAGAGTGGGAAGGACTTGAGCCTCTCATTCCTGAGGCGGAGCGTCCCCACCTCGAGAAAAACATCTTCTACAACCGTCTCTTCGCTCTAGAAGGGGCTCGGAGTGAAGTGGAGTTTGACGGGCTCTGGTCTCGTCTTGGTTCCGAATTGAAATATCGTCCAGAGTTTCTCCGTCTCCGACTCGGGAACCTTAAACGGCGCGGTTCTATAGCGGAAGGGTCAAAGGTGTTTTCCGAGGCTGTTGCCTACCATGATGTCGAGGGAGACCAGCCGCCAGAACTTGAGGAGATTTCGAAGGAATTCGGGATTCCTGGCAAAGTCATGACTCCTACATTTCCCCAAACGGAGTTACCACGGGAGCCCGGCTTAGGGCAGTATCAGATTCATTATCATTCAATCCTTGAGCTTGATCCCATCAGCCTTATCAAGGTGATCTCTCCGAGGTTAGAGAACCCAGAAAAGTTCCTTGTCCGTGAACATGCACTTGCGGGAGAAGAGCTGCTTAGGCGCGCCGCAGGCCTACTCAAAATTGATGACGAGAATAAAATAAATGACCTGCTCATCTCACTACTAACCTTCCGCCTAGACATGATCAGATGGACGGTGCTCCCTTCGAATCGTGGGGGGGCTACCGCCGCTATTGAAAGTACACATGGGGGAGTATCAATACGGGACTGGGTAATCCGAAGGGGAACTCGCGACCTTATGATTGTGGAGGCTTTCCGAATCCATAATGACTCTTGGCGTGGAAGCCTTGAGTCCCACCTACGCAAAGCAACTAGTCGCTACGACCCTACCGGTTTGGGATCCATCCTTATGGTCGCGTACTTAGAACATCGCCCGATGCTGGACCTCCTCGAACCGTACCAAGCTCATGTTAAGTCCATCGCACTCGAAGGTTGGCAATTGAAGAGTACAAGCCCCGTGGGACCAGAAGAATTGCCAGATCTCAGCCCACTCAGGAATATCAAGGTTCTGCGGTCTCGTTACGTGCGTGGGGATGAGTCGCTCATCGTCCATCATCTACTTCTAGATCTCACTCCAGCTCTAAATCCAACTCCCGACTGACATTTTTTTGTGCTCGAGTCTACGGATTGACCCGCGCTGAGATCCTCTGGCGCCCACTAAGATGCCGGACTTTTATTTATTTCTAAATCACGTCCCGATGCCGATTCTATTTGGGTCTGTGAGGCAAGGATGCAGGGATTTGATTCGGATATACGCATGCGATCCTTTGCGAATTCAGCGTTCTATGAGTTCCACAGAAGCCAAGACATGGATGCTCCAGCCTTTTGAGCCTCCTGTATGGACCGATACCAGGATTCAACTCCTAAGATCAGCTAGAGCTAGGGACTCAACACATATGATTACCTCCGCAGGAGGTGCCGTACGAGAATATTTTAATGCCGAGGATATACCGTCACGAAGTGAAGCTGTGATGGTCCCAAGGATCAGCGAAGGGTTCGCTTCGAGTTGATCGCAAACCTCATCGGTGCGATACCGGCGGACCCTACTGCAATCTATGTACGAGTCCCAACTCATGAATGTGTGGGAAGACTGAGGCATCACGACTTGGCATTGGAAGAGCTCTGAGTTCTTTTGTTGAAGCCTCGTCAACTCTGAATTGATCACACAAGTGAACGTGTCCTCGGCCACATGAAGAACGATGAATCTCTTCTCCTTAGCGTTCCCATCATCCATAGTTTCTCGAACCTTAATGACAGTTCCAGGCACCATTTGACGCTTAACAGATGCAGAGACCATGTCTTTGGGAAACGCGTCGCCAAGGCCCATCGGTTGGTCTCAGGCCTGAACCCGAAGGTGTTCAAGAATTTCCTCTGCATTGTCTAAGGTTGCTGCGATGTCGGTAATTGACATTTCATCAGAGAGAATCCCGTCCTCACAAGCAGATGCCCACGCCTTCTCCCACGCGGAATCGTGGCTCAGATCTGTGCGCTTTCCAAAGTCCATCCCGCCGTACTGCTTAATAGCAGCCTCAAGGCATTCGATATCCGACGGCGCAAGTTGCTCGGTTCTTGCATGACGCAAGGGAACCAGCGTGTGGTTGTTCTCAATTGAAAGAGCACCCTCTACTAGCGCAACAAATTTGGGGTGGATCCATTCGCCACGATCACCCCTTGCGGCCTTCATCAGATTGTACGTGTTCGAGCCAACAGGGCCGAGCTTCATGGCCACGTAGCGATCACCACTGGCCAGGAATCCATATTTTGCGAAATGCATCTTGTCAGCGAAGTAGCGAAGCTTAAGGACCTCATGGAGGGTCGGGGTTTCGAGGTTGGTCGCCAGAAATAGCAGCGACTCAAGCGCGCGCTCTGGAGAAAAGGTGATTTCATGCATTGGGGGCGTTCCTCGAAGGAGTCAGGTATTCGCCTTCCTTACTTGAGTGTAGGTATGCAGCACTTGACATGCCAGCTTCAATGCCAAGTGAATAGCTGTCAGGGATACCTTCAGAAATTCCAATGCCCCTGAATCCATGTAAGAAGCTAAGAACGTTTGTGTTGGCTCGGATAACCTGCATCTTTATGGGGAAGGCGTTCACCTCCTCGACCCAACCGACAGACGGGTGATTTGTCATTTGAAGCAGCCATAGGGCCCCATCCAGGCCCCCGAGAGCACGACGGGGGGTGATGTTGCGGGTGAGCTGGCGCTCCAGTAAGTAGTCCCGGAGGGCTTGGTGGTTCTCGGGTGGGGTGTTGAACTGGACATCCATGTGCCCCTCCATGGGGATCTAAGTATGGCGTAAAATTAGCGAAAATCAATAAAGAATTTCTATTTGTCCAGATGCGAAGAGGGGAGGGCACGAGGTGAGTTGTGACTAGGCAACGATCACGAACTGATGTTGGTCCATTTGGATTGGGAGTTCAGGGGCACTTGGAAGATTTATTTTTGTCGCACCATGACACCACTCCCGGTATCGAGCATCTCGCTTTCGGGATTCAGTTTGATTCCTCTCCCAGTTTCAAAGTCTCCCCCCCCCCTCAGGGTTTAGTTCACAAGGTGGAACGCACACTCCCGTGACAATTCGGAAGAATAGCTCCCTTACGAAGCGCCTCCACCCATCAGGCGAGAGTGAAATAATTGACAGGGCTTTGACTTGGAGTGGGATTTCATATACATGCCTGCGCCTGGTGAACCTAAAAGCCCGAAAATTTTGGAAGATGGGTTGAGGAGAGGGGCTGAGTGTCCAAGAGAGCACAAAGACCTGAAGGATTGTCAGCAGAATGGGATGGGCCTTGGTCCTCTTGGGGAGAACTCCCAGCAGGTTTGCAGGTAGCAATCGATTGGGCGTGGAGAAACGCCCAACCCGAAACCCCGAAGGACCGGGCCCGTCTAGTTGCGATGGATGGCCTGCTCTCATTCGAACGAATCTTTCATCACGAGGCGATCCGATGGACGAACAGACATTTAAAGCGCATCCTTCCGTGGCTTGTTAAGGAGGGCAGGTACGAAGCCCTAGCCCATTTTTTTACCTTGTCCAAAGATACCATTCGGTCTCTCGTAGATGGCGGGGATTCAGGCATCTGGCGAACCGCCCGCGAAGCCGAGAAACGAGAATTACATACCCACAAGGATGAGACCGAACAGGAACATTGCTTAGAGTGTCTTTGGCTCGATGGTGTGCGGCCTGGATCCGAAGGGTTTGGTGCTTTCACCTTTCCTCGGAAAGGAGGACAGCAATTGGCTTTCCGACGCGTCCCATGGACGCATCAGGAGAATCGACGGTACACCATGTACGGTGTTATGGGGTCATCTTCGGGGCCAGGAGGACGATGGCGCGTATCCATCCACCGACAAGACATTGGGGATGATGGCGAGGTGTCCGTGAATCTGCTCGAAGAGGATTCTTGGGATGAGGTCCGAGTCCCGGAATTCAATGCCTTCAGGGATGGATGGGCCGAGTTGTTCCGAGTGATGAACCCGAAAGTCAAGCGGATCTACACTCTGATCGAGCCCACCTTGGAGAACCCTACTCTTCACCTATTCCCCTCTCCTCCAGATCGCCAGTGGGAACTTGACCTGATCCAAGCTCTGGAAAAAAAGGAACAACCCCCACCTGTCAACCCGTGATTTGTCGTGGGTCGATACCGGCAGACCGACGCTTGATACTTCTCTCTACACGGTAGTTGTTCTGCCGTCAGAGAGGAGTAGAGGATGGTATTAGGACGTTCCCGCATTCGTGGGCCACCAGTGGCCGGGCTGGGGACCTCTGTTCACCGGTGGTCGGATGGTCTTGGTCTTGATGCCCCTGAGCGCTCAGGGGCATCAAGCCAGCTACATCCGCATCGCCGAACACGAAAACCCACCTACAAGAACGGACACGGGTCCTGCCTAGGTGTCAGGATTGTCGCCCGCTTCATGGCACGAGTCACACCAACTCGTAATGTAAGACGGGCTTGGCTAATGTCACTCTCTGTCGCCCCAGACCAGATAAATCGCCCTTGATATTGACCCTCGAAGAGAAAGACTTCTCCGAACTCTTTTCCTTTCGATTTGTGAATGGTCATGACGTGAATACCTCTCCAATCCTTCGTCGAGGTTGAAAAATGTTCTTGGAGAAGTGCGTCTCGAACAGCCGCTGAGGCCCCAAGGTAGGTTCTTGTGAGCCTCCACATATCCCCTAATCTAGAACGGAGAGCGGCCCCTTTGTGGAGGAGCCTCAGAAATTTCGCGTCCTCAGCAACTTGGACAAACTCAGTGGCTGAGGAACCTGCAAGGAGACGGCGAATAGCTAGCCAGTCTTCCCCTGGATCTCCACAAAATCGCATCGACAGTCGTTCGGTGGCAATTCGTGCACTCTCGTTGACTAGATTCTTCCGTTTTGCTCCTGTCACCTTTCCTGTTGATACAAAGGATATTAGCGCTGCGGCAAGCTTTGCTTCGGCTTGATTCAATCCATCATTACCTTTTCTACCTCGGATATGGGCGCAGAGATCAGAGATGATTTTGGAAGAAAGGTCCTTTGCTGTGGCTGAATTCCCTTCTAATAACCCGGCGATTAGATCAGCAGCTAAAGCTGGTCCTTCAGTGTCGAGGGCAACATCGTGGCGTATCGCAGGTAGTCCATCGACAGTCGATGATAGATAGTCCGAAGCCATGATCATCAGCTTCTTAGTGGGCACGAGTACTGCTATCGACCAGGATGCGTCACCAGACTTCAACTGTCGCTGAATCCCCGCAATCAAGGCCACCTTGAGGCTAAACAATGAGTTACGCCCTTGATAGAAACCGTAAGGCTTGATGGCTACGTCCCCATATACCTTGTTTTTATTCCGGCCGGCCAGCAGGTCATTCCCGAAGAGGACAATGTCAGTGCCATTACTGCGATTGTTCTCAAGCCCGAAATCGAACTGGGTCGGTTCGTAGGTTTGAATAAACTCACCAATACGCTTGGGGTCTGCTCCTCTGAACTCATAGATCCTCTGATCCGCATCAGCTAAGGCAATTAGTCGGCTACCACTACCCAGTGCTCGAATCATTCCCCATTCCTCAGAATTCGTATCTTGAAATTCGTCGAGAACGATTAATGGATAAGCCTTTGAAACAATATGTGCGAGGGACCTGCTTCGGGAAAGCAAGTCGGTAGACAGTTTCGCGAAGAGATCAAAATGCAGGAGACCTTCTTCCAGAAGAAGGCGGATTTTCTCGGCGCCACGGGCGTCTTTTTTTAATCCGGAAAGCCTTGCGGCTGCCTCGGGTGGGGGCAATAGACGGAGGGGGCTGCCAGCACGCAAGAGGTATCCATGGCTTTTTAGAAGCGTCCATGCAAACCCGTGATAGGTATTTATCTCTAGCTGTGCCTGCTGTGTTCCTCTGAGCAACGATCCTGCGTGCTGAGCTACTCTAGCTACAGTCGCTCGTGCAAAGCTCAGGAATAGAACACACTGAGAAGGGCGAAGCAGGCCGTCCCCGATATCTTGGCCGGCTTTCAGTAGCGCGATGGTTGTTTTGCCTGATCCTGGCCCGCCAAGAACCAGCAGATTGCCTTGAGTCTTCAACAACTGTTCTCGTTCTGCGTTTAAGTCGAACACGATGTGTTCCTAGGCCTCTTCTCTCAGGGTTTTTACAGAATTTGATCACACGTCCAGATCCTCACTACTACCTGAGCTCTCAGGAACTAGGCTTGGCTCCACTATTCTATTGATCGCTTCCAGCGTCTCAACAATGAAAGAAGGCATCTCATCACGAGAGCATTCGAACAACAGATCCGCTGCTGTCCCTGCTCCCTTCGACCACTTAAAATAATCATCGAGTGCGACCTTGAGGGTAGCTAGTAACATTGTTGAATTCGGAGTTTGAGGGCTCAAGTGAAACGGCCAATCTCCACCGGCAACGAGAGCAAGCCCAAATCTCCTCAATGCAGCCTCAGATGTGCCCTTGAGAATGACATCCTCAAATCCGTTCTCAGGAGCTTCGAATGCATAATGTACGACCGCTTCGATTTCCAATTTTTTAGCAGGACTCTGTTTATCGAAAACGGCGAGAACCACCTTCCCGAGGTTTTTATAATATGCTCCCAGCGGTGCGACCTGGGAATCTGTGGCGGCGTCTACCACCGCAATGCCTAGGTTCTCTAAGCTTCTAAATTGATTTGGGTGAAGGTCAGCTAGCCTG
>JANYBM010000162.1 GCA_025361125.1 Holophagaceae bacterium
CATCGCGGTCAAGACCGGCGGCGAATGGGTGCGCCAATGGTTGAAAGATCCGCGCGCCATGGATCCGAACTCGACCATGCCGAATTTCGCATTGGACGCGCAGCAGATCGAGGAACTGGCCAACTATCTGTTCTCCCGGCCCGTGAAACCTGAATTGGCGGCGGCCGTGGCGGCCGCTTCTGCGGAGGCGCCTGGCGATGCGATCAACGGGAAGAAAGTATTCTCCGAATCCAGATGCATCTCCTGCCACACGGTCGAAGGCAAGGGCAATGGCTCAGCCCCGGAGCTCTCGAAGGTCGCGTCCATGGCGTCACGAGGTTGGCTGCTGGCCTTCATCCGCGACCCGCATGCTTTCTCGCCTGAAACCCGGATGCCCCGCTATCACTTCTCCGATTCAGAATCGCGCGATCTGGTCGCCTACTTCGAATCTGAATTCAAGGATTTCAGCGCGCCGGAGGGAATTCTCAATCCGCTGCGGGTCAACCAGACTTTGGCCGAAAAGGGCGCGAAAGCGTTCCGGAGCCTTGGCTGCTTTTCCTGCCATGACCCTGGCCAAGGTACCATCAAGGAGAAATTCGGACCCGACCTGAACGGCCTTGGCGACAAGCGGGCGGCCTCGCTCGATTTCGGACGGAGGGCCGACCTCAACCGGACGCTCCCGGCGTGGGCAACCGCCAAGCTCATGGATCCGCGATCCTTCAGCGCAGGCCTCAAAATGCCGAACTATGGCTTCAAAGGCGACGACACCCGCGCCATTGTCACAGCGCTGCTGTCGCTTGGCTCCAAACCTGTGCCCGAGGCGTACCACCCCGGCGTGACCGGCACACCCGCACCAATTCCGGGCGGCGTCATCGGCAAACTGGTCCAGCAATACCGCTGCCTTTCCTGCCACCAGATCGGCACGCAAGGGGGAGACATATCGACGGCTCCACTTACGTTCGAGGGCAGCAAAGTCAAGCGCGATTGGCTGGTCAATTACCTCATGGTTTCCTTCACCCTCCGGCCCATTCTCGAAGAGCGCATGCCGATCTTCCGCATCCCGCGTGATGAAGCCGAGAAGCTCGCGGATGCGATCGAAAGTTTCTATGTCAATCCGGCCATACCGGAAGATCCATTCGCGGGCCGCCCGGCCTCTGACCAGAACGCTGCCGAAGGCCAGCAGCTCTTCGTGACCAACGGCTGCCGCGCTTGCCATATCCTCGGAACCACAGGCGGATACTATGGCCCCCCGCTCACGGATGCCTCGTCACGGCTCAAGCCGGGTTGGGTATTCAAGTGGCTGAAAGGACCCCAGGCCTGGCGCGCGGATGTCCGGTGCCCCAACTATGGGTTCACTGACACCGATGCGCTGCGGTTGACCGCCTACATTCAAACGCTTCATGCAACCGGCCCCCAGAAGACCAGTGGAGGCAAGCGATGAACCGTCCGCTCGTGATCGCTTTGGTATTGGCTTCCCTGATCGGCTGTTCCAAAAAAGCCAAGCAGGCCCCGCCCGCCGTTGCAACCGTCCCTGCAGCCGCCGAACCAGTTCCACTTGGATATGAGCTTCAACTCGGAAGGGAAACCTACCGCCACTACTGCATGACCTGCCATGGCGAAGGAGGCGCGGGCGATGGCTTCAATGCCTTCAATCTAGACCCGCACCCCCGCGACTATTCAGACCCCGCGTTCCAGAAGAAAAAGACCGACGCGGAGCTTGCGGATGCCATCCGCCGCGGAGGCGCGGGCGTAGGCCTGTCCGCGTTGATGCCGCCTTGGGGGCATACCCTTTCAGATCCGCAGATCAACCAGGTGGTTCTCTACATCCGCACCCTGGAGCGCAAGCCCGAATGATCCTGATTCACTGATCGGCCGGCCGTCTCAAAGCTGTTTCCAGCACAGGGTCACGGCCCTTGAGGACATCCTCGTGCGTGATCCTGATCTCCAGGTCTGGCTTGATGGGTGACTTGAAATCAGCCGGGGCCGACTGGTCGATAATGTGGATCTGGGTTCCGTAGCTCGCATAGCGACCGGAAGGAAGGCGGAGATCTTCCACCGCGCCGATATGGTTGGCGCCGGCCCCGCAGGCCTCGCCCACCAGCAACGCGCCCGCATCGTGGCGCAGGCGCCAAGCCGCCACTGCCGCCGCGGAAAACACTGCGCCATCCGTCAGGACCCGGAGGTTTCCCGCGCTTCGCAATCCAGGTTCTTTCTTTAGCGCGGCAACCAGCCGGTCCACCAAGGCTTCACTGCCTCCGGTATTGCCGCGCAGATCCACGACCAGCCGTTCCAGCTTGGATTCCCGGAAGGCCTTCATGGCGCCCGCCAGCACGCCTTTGAAAGGTTTCCGGTGGTCTTCGTCGCAGCTGCGAATGCGGAAATATAGGACTTTTTCTTTCGCGAGCACCCGAAAAAAGTAGGCTGCGCGAAGATGCTGGTCCTTGAGCGCGGGGCCTTGGCCCGCTTCCCATTCCCAACCCGGCATCGAGGACCCAGGCGCCAAAGGCACGTCCGTGGAAAAAGGACTGCCGTCCGCCGCGACGCCTTGCAGGCTCCAGACCGCCCTTACCTTCAAGATTCCCGCGCCATCCATCAGGAGCGGCCATTGTCCGAAGGATTCGTCGAAAATGTGCTGGAACCAGCCTTCCTGGTTGTATGCGACATAGGGTTTCAGCGTCTGGCGCAAATCATCCAAGGTCCGCCCTTCCACTCGATCCAGGCGAGCGCCGAGCAGCCCCTTGAAGCGCTCGGTGGCCCCGATGATATAGGTGCCATCGCCATAGGACTCGATCTCGATGGGCAGGCGCCACGCCTCGAACTCGGCCTCAAATTCGACCTCGGTGTGTTCGTCCCCCAGATCAGCGATGATCCTGGCCCAGCGCGCGGCGATCTCCTGGTTTTTCAACAAAGGCAGATCCCGCTTCAGGGCTTCAATGCGCCGCCCGAACTCCGCTTTGGGAAGGTTGCGGAAAGGTGCTGGATGCCTGCTTGTGAAATGCGATGCGAAGCCCTCGATGTCCGCTCTCCAGGCTCGGATTCGGGCCATTTCTGGTGCTTGTCCGAACAGGACTGCCGCAAGAATGAAAGGGATAAACCAACGCGGGAAATAGTTCATGCATTTTTTCCGGCCAGCATCACCACGGCGCCGATTCCCATGCAGGCCGCGGCATAGCCGAAGCCCCAGGCGGGGTGTAAGGTCCACAGAGCGCCCACCAGCAGGCTGGAGATGAGATCGCCCACGCCGTTGACACCACCCAACAACCCAAAGGCAAGGCCACGATGGTCGCTGGGCGCCATCTCCGCGGTCGTCGCGCCTTCCAGGGTGTCCTGGATGCCGTTCACCAGACCCGCGATGGAAAAGATCACCGCCAGAATCGGCAGGCTGTTCCAACGCTTCACAAAGCAACCGATAAGCAACAGTGGCACTGAAATACCCGCGAGATAGCCGAAACCGAGCACCTTCCGGTGGGTTCGGAACCGGTCTGCGATGGCGCCGGCGGGATAGGTAGAGAAGGCGTAAACGATGTTGTGAAGGACGTAAAGCCCCGCGCCGAAAGTTGCGGCCTTCACGGTTCCCATGCGCGGTGAAAGCAGTTGGGTGGCGGCGAGGATTAGCAGGGTGTGGGCGAAATCTCCCGCCCCGAAAATACCGACGCCCACCAGGTAGCCGCGAAAATTTGAAGGCATTTGCGCGAGCGCGTGGCGGAAGGAAAGCAGCTTCGGTTTGGACCGAGCCCGCTCCGTCACCATCAACGCGAAGGCCAGCGCCGACAAGAGTCCCGGCACCAAGGTCCACAGCATCAAGGTACGGTTCCAGGGCATCGCCGGGAACCCAGACTTGGCGCCCCAGGCCAGGAGTCCTACCACCATGGCGGGACCGAGTATCGCGCCTAGCGTGTCTCCCGCGCGGTGGAAACCGAAGGCCCTGCCCCGCGCGTCCGCCGGAATGCTGTCAGTGAGGATGGCATCGCGCAATGGTCCCCGGACGCCACGGCCCAGCCACCCGAAAAATTTGCCGAACAAGATAAGT
>JANYBM010000148.1 GCA_025361125.1 Holophagaceae bacterium
GGTCTGATCGTTGGGGTTGCCAATAAGCGCTCCATCGCGTGGGCCATCGCCCGCAAATGCGCGGACAATGGTGCCCAATTGGCGCTCTCTTACCAGAACGAACGCCTGGGTGAGAACGTGAAGGAACTGGCGGCGGAACTGGAAAACCCCCTGTTGCTGCCTTTGGATGTCAGCGACGATACCCAGATCAAAACCGCCTTCGAAACCTTGGGAGAGCAGTGGGGCAAGCTCGATTTTCTTGTCCATGCGGTGGCCTACGCACCACGCGGGGCGCTGGAAGGGGATTTTGTAGCCACTTCTCGAGAGGATTTCCGCATCGCCCAGGACATCAGCGTCTACAGCCTGCCAGCCTTGGCTCAAGCCGCAAAACCCCTGATGACGGACGGTGGCAGCATCATCGCACTCAGTTATTTGGGTGGCTTGCGGGTGATGACCAACTACAACGTAATGGGTGTGGCCAAAGCGGCGTTGGAATCCTCCGTGCGCTACCTGGCTGCGGATCTGGGCCCCTTGGGCATCCGGGTGAACGCGCTCTCTGCGGGGCCTCTTAAGACTTTGGCCAGTGCCGGGATCGGAAGTTTCTCCACCATCCTGGCCCACCACAAGCGACATGCTCCACTCAGAAAATTGGTGGAACTCGAAGAAGTGGCGGACGGCGCCTTGTTCCTGCTGAGTCCCATGGGGCGCGGCGTCACCGGTCAGACAATCTATGTAGACGGCGGCTATTCCATCATGGCGATCTGAGCCTAGCCCTGCAGCTCCTTCAGCGTTTTCATTACCTCTTCAACGTGGCCCTTCACACTGACTTTCGGCCAGGCGTGGCGGATGACACCTTGGGGGTCCACAAGAAAAGTTGAGCGGATGATGCCTTCCATTTGCTTTCCGTACATTATTTTTTTACCGAAGGCACCCAAAGGGAGCAGCAAGGATTTTTCGGGATCACTCAACAGGCGGAAGGGCAGTTCCTGTTTGGCAATGAAATTCTGATGGCTCTTTTGGTTGTCCCTGGAGATGCCGTAAACCTGCGCTCCCAGTGCCTTCACCCGGTTCCAGTTGTCCCGGAAATCGCAGGCCTCGGTGGTGCAGCCCGGCGTTGAATCCTTGGGGTAGGCATAGAGCACCGTCCATTTCCCGGTGAAATCTTTTTGGGTAACGGTAGTGCCCTGATCATCGAGAAGTGAAAAGAGCGGAATCTTTTTCCCGATGAGGTCGCTCATGTGGGCTCCTTGAAAGTGCGGGTGGACCACCATGCTAAAGCCAAAACAAGGACCAGTGAAGCGATGCCGAGGGCCGTGCCGTCGGTCGAAAGCCTGGGTAGTTCCTCGTTCAGCAACAGGCCCAAGGAATCATGTTGAGGACCTGGGCCCAAGCCCAGCAGTCGCAGGGTTGCCTCTCCCCACAGCGCGGCCATCCAGACGGTAGGGAAGAGCGGCATGGCTTGTTGCAGCATCCAAGGAGCCCACATTTTGACGCGATGGGTGGCACTGGCGCCCAGCACATCGTTCATGGCCCAGGCAGGGCCCCTCCGGAAAGGATCCAGCCGAGCGCGCATCACAGGTTCGATTTGGAGCGACTGCAAGGTCGCAAGCAGTAGCGCAAGCGTGAGCCATCCGAATCCGCCGAAAGCCGCAGCCATGGGAATGAGCAACAGCAAAGATGGAAGCGAGCGTAAAGCCGATCGGCCATCCCGGAAGCGATCTTCGCCCAGGGCCAGCAGCAGGCCAAGGGCCAGAGAACCCAAGGCCACCGCGGAAGCGAAACCGAAACTCCGGGCGCCCCCATGAAGCAGCCGCAGCAGGCCATCCCGACCCAATGAATCGGTGCCCAAAAGGTGATGCCAGCCTGAGCTGAGATCTGCGTGGAATGGATCCAGCTCAAGTTCTGGCAGAAAGAAAGCGACCAGAAACACGCAACGCCACCTCATCGCCGCTCCCAGGCGCGCGTGGCCCGCCACAAGAGGGCGAAGGCGAATAGCCATAGGGCGATACCCAAACGATCTCGGCCCGAGATTCGCTGCATCCAATCGCTGCCCAATCCCTGCACGCCAAAAATGCGTTCCAGAATCAGGGCTGCGGTGAGCCACAACGGTACTCTTGCGGCGAGCCAGCGAGGCATGAGATGTAGGATCACGGTGTTGCGTGAGCTTCGGATGGCGGCAGTTCCGTAGGCCGCAGGGAAGGGTGTTTCCGCTGGCAATGCCGCACAAAGCCAGCGCACTTCGGAGGGAAGGGCGGCAATCAGAAAAGCCGCGCCGAAGGCTGCCAATCCCGGGGGTCCCCAAGTGCTAGGCCACAGAGCCAGCAACAGACCACCCCATAAAAAATCCGGCGGAGCTTCAAGCAAAGCAAGCAGGCCTTGCTTAGCACCATCCGGGCCTAGCCACCCAGCCAAAACCGGGGCTGACAAGCTGAGAATCACCAGCAATGAGAGCATGGGAAGCAGCGCCCCCGATGGAAAAGCAGGCGTAGAGGCCTGGTGCCAGACGCTTCCTGGTAGGGTAAAGGCCATAGCCATGGCCATTAGCCAAAGGAGCCAGCCCTGCCAGTATTTCACTTGGTCCAGGTCCAAGCTGAAGGGCCCGGTGTTGTGAGGTAAAGCCCCAGGGCGCTCGGAACGACTTGCAAGCGTTTATCCACCCAAACCACTGAGGTGAGATCCAAGATCGGAAGCGCTGCAGGATGGACCGCCCAGACTTTTTGCAGGGTTTGCCAGGCACTACTTTGGGGCGAGTCCAACTGGGCTGCCAGTCCTGCAAAATCGGGATCCTTCCACCCGCAAAAATTCATCGGCCCCATCGGCTCCAACAACTCAAGCACTGACCAAGGATGGGGGTCAAAAATATTGAGGGCCGAGGCCAACTGAAAGTCACCCTTCTGTAATCGCTGATAGAGCAAGGCGGCCTCCACGGGCTTGGGCTCCAGGTCCACGCCATCCTGCCCAGCGCGTGCCCGCATGGCTAGCATGGCCTTTTGTACCAATTCATCTCCGGCGCTGTAGAGCAATTCCCAATGCTGGCCTTTGGAGGATGGCGGTGGCGGCGCCTGGATTTTAATCACAGGAAAGCCGAGGGCTTCAGGCCAAAGGCCCCGACTTGGCTGCGCCTTAGACATGAAAAAGTTCATTGGAAACGACTCGCTTCGCCACCTCTCCAAAGCCTGTAAGGGTGCCAAGCCAATATGGCTGAAGACGAGGAGCTGGATCCGGGTTGGCTGGTGCAGCTCAGCCATGTTCAGAGGCGGGTGGAGGCCGTTTCTAGCGGGTGGAACCCCAATGGAAAGCCAGCCTTTTTGCAGATTCTGAAGCAAGGCCTGGTCATCCGCGATCAGGCGGAAATGCAGGGCGGTGAGCTTGGGTCTAAGAAAATGATCGCGAGCGGTGAAAGTCCATTCACTGCCCTTTCGTGCTAATGAAAAGGGACCGCATCCTTCATCCACATGGCCTTTTCGGGCCACGGGAACATGGGCCAGTTCCATCAGCAACCTTGTAGCAGGCTTGGCAGAAGACAGTTCCACGAACGATCCATTCAAGGCCACCATCACGCCCTGGAGTACTGCCTGCTTGGTAGGGCTGGTATCGGCCCTGGTCTGGATTTCATGAAAGGTCCAAGCAACATCTTCAGGTGTGACAAGTGCACCATTCGTGAAACGTACTCCATCGCGGAGATGGAAACGGATGCGTTTTCCGTTAAGCTCCCAACGGTCCGAAAGGCGGGGCACGATGCGATTTTGAACATCCAGCCCCACCAGTGCATCCCCAGTAAGGGATTGCAAGATGGCTTGCTCATAACCTTCTCCGCGAATGAAATCCAAGGGCCCAGGATCTCGGGCAAAGGATTCTTCCACGGTTTGGGCGAGGCCCATGGCTGATGCAGCCAGGGCCAGGAGGAGGATCATTGCTGACGAACGCATTCGATTCTTTCCTGGAGGAGTGGAAGCATCATGCGCTTCGGAACCGTCCTTTGCCAAGTGTTAGGCTTTAGAGGTGGCCATGGAATTCAAATCAATCTGGTGGTGGAAGCTCCTAGCGGGGCATCGCAAGACTTTGCTCCTGGGCCTTGGCTCGACGTTGCTGTGCAGTCTCGCGGCGGCATGGGTGCCGTATTGGTCAGGACGGGCGGTGCATGCACTGGAAATAAAGCGTTATGGAGACTCGCGCCATGCCTTGATATGGATGCTCATTTTCACTTTGGCGGCCGGGATTGGACGCTACTTGATGCGCAATACGCTCATTGGGCTCAGCCGTGAGATCGAGAAAGTACAGCGTGAAGAAATCTATGCTTTCTTGTTGACGCGTTCCTTCGCGTTTTATGAAAAGCAGCGCATTGGCGATCTCATGAGCCGGATCGGCGATGATGTGAGCACCGTGCGCATGGCGACTGGTCCGGGGTTCATGAGTTTGCTGCAGACCTTCAGCATTCTGCCCATGACCATGGCCTTGATGCTGCACGCCCATGTGCGGCTCACCTTTGCAGTCATGCTGCCCTTTTCCTTCCTGGCTCTGGGTTTTTACTTCCTGAGCAAGAAAAGCCATGTGCTGCAACAAAAACTGCAGCTCGTCTCCAGTCAGCTGAATACCTTCAGCCACGAAACCATCCAAGGCGAAAAAGTAGTGCAGGCCTTCGGGCTTGAAGACCTGCGGGTAGGTCGGTTTCGGGAATTGAGCGAGGACCAGGCAAGGCTGAACATTCGCCAGTCCTCGATCTTCGGGATCTATGGACCCATGGCTGCCCTGATTGGGGGCGCCGCGGCACTTGTGCTGGTCTCTTATGGGGGAGCCCTGGTGACTCGCCATGAATTGGGCCTTGGTGATCTCACGGCCTTCACGGGCTATCTGGTGGTGTTGGCCTGGCCTGTGATGAGTTTGGGCTGGTCAGTGAACCTCTTCCAACGGGCTCGAGCGGGGCAGGAGCGCATCGAGCAGGTGCTGGCCGCACCCGAACCCGCCATTCCCCAAGATCTGACACCGGTGCTGTCTTCGGAACCTGCGGAGATCTCCCTGAAGGATGCCACTTTCCGATTTGAATCCGGGCGAGGCCTTGGGCCGATCTCTTTGAAGGTTGCAGCAGGCCGCAGCCTCGCCGTGGTGGGCGGCATCGGCAGCGGCAAGAGTATCCTGCTACAGACTCTGGCGGGTCTGCGGGAAGTCCAGAGCGGTCGCTACGAAGTGGATGGCCAGCCCCTGGGCGATGCCACGCTGCGTCGTCATTGGGCAGGGCTCGGATGGGTGCCCCAGGAAGCCTTTTTGTTTTCCACGAGCTTGCGGGAAAACCTCCTTCAAGGAAGGCCAGACGCCACCGAAACTGAGATCTGGGATGTGGCCGAAGTGGTCTGCCTGGACGATCTCATCAAGCGGTTGCCCGCGGGCCTCGATACCATCGTGGGCGAGCGGGGTGTGGTCCTCAGCGGCGGCGAGCGGCAGCGCACGGCTCTTGCGCGGGCGTTGCTGAAAAAGCCGCGCCTGCTGCTCCTGGATGATGCGTTATCAGCGGTTGACGCGGAAACCGAGTCCCGGATTCTCGAAAATCTGAAGGGTTATCTGGGGCGTACGACGCTGATTCTGGCCACCCATCGCATCTTCGTGGCGGAAATCTGTGACGAAGTCCTGGTGATGGAACAGGGCCATGCCCTCCAGTTCGGAACCGCCGTGGAACTGGCAGAGCAGCCGGGCCTATACGCCCGGCTCAAGCGGCTTCAGAGCCTGGAACGTGAAATATTGGGCGGTGCAGGTTCAGTGTGAGTCCACGAAGGTGACTTTATTGATCTCCTGGAAGCTGGTCAGCCCGATCCGCACTTTTTCAAGGGCGCTTTCCCGCAGGCTCTGCATGCCGTTCCGTCGGGCGGCGGCCTTCACGTCGCGGATGGGGGCGCGGAGGGTCAACATCTCCCGGAGTTCATCGTTCATGCCCATGAATTCTATGATGGCCTGGCGGCCGCGGAAGCCCGTGCCGTGGCAGTCCACGCAGCCGACTTTTTCGTAGAAGGTGCCGCTGCTGCCCCAGGTGGGATCCACGCCGTTATCAATGAATTCCTGGGGGCTGGGTTCGATGGGCCGCTTGCACTTGGGGCAGAGGGTTTTCACCAGGCGCTGGGCCAGGATGCAATTCAGGGCCGACACGAAGTTGTAGAGTTCCACACCCATGTATTGGAAACGGCCGATGACGTCGAGGGTATTGTTGGCATGCACCGTGGTGAACACCAAGTGGCCCGTCAAGGCTGACTGGATGGCGATCTGCGCGGTTTCGGGATCGCGGATCTCACCCACCAGAATCTTGTCAGGGTCGTGGCGCAAAATGGAACGCAGGCCCACGGCGAAAGTCAGGCCTTTCTTCTCATTTACCGGGATCTGGCACACACCTTCGAGCTGGTATTCGACCGGGTCTTCGATGGTGACGAGCTTGTCTTCAGGTGAGCGGATTTCGCTCAAGATGGCGTAGAGCGTGGTTGTTTTCCCCGAACCCGTGGGGCCGGTCACCAGGAACATGCCATAAGGTTCGCGGGAGAAGCGGCGCAGCTTCACCAGCTCATGTTGTGAAAAGCCCAGGATGTCCAGGTTAAGGGTTTTGAATTCCTCGCTCAGGTTTTCCTTGTCGAGGATACGGATGACCGCATCTTCACCGTGGATGGTAGGCATGATGCTCACGCGGAAATCAATGGCGCGGCCACGAACCTTGAGCTTGAACCGACCGTCCTGGGGTTTGCGTTTTTCGGCTATGTCCAGCTCGCTCATGACCTTGATGCGGCTGATGATGGCCGAAGCAAAACGCTTATCAATGGGGTCTGCGGCGGGATAAAGGCTGCCGTCAATGCGATATTTGATCAGGAAACCCGCGGCTGTGGTTTCCAAGTGAATGTCTGAAGTGCGCCGCTGCAAGGCGTTGAAGATGGTGGTGTCCACCAGCTTGACAATTGGAGCCTCATCCTTGTCGGTGAGCCGTTCCAGGTCCAGCGCCTCGTCATCCACGTCTTCAGCGCTGAGCACCTGGACCTTCAAGGCTTCGCCCACTTCATCCAGAGCCTTCTGGCCACTTTCAGATTTCTTGAGCACTTCCTGGATTTGGGCTTGGGGAGCGCCAGCGAATTTCAAAGGGCGCTTGAGCTGCATGCGGAGCATGTCCTGGGTGACCACATCCAATGGGTCTGCCATGGCGAGCCAAAGAATGCCTTCCCTCTCCTGAACCGGTACGAAATGGTGCTTGAGCATGGTTTCAAGGGATATGGACTGGAACAGGGCGAAGTCCACGGGCTCCTTGGTGAGATCCATGAACGGATACAACAAGCGCTCGGGCTTGATGTCTGTTTGGGTCAGATCACCGGACAAGGTCTTGTCGCCCTTGTCCGGCATTTCCAGAACCAAGGTTTTTTCTTCGTGGGGGAGGGATTGATCGTTTGCGGCCATGAGATATGGTATGCGGCCTTCGGATGGAAGGCTTCATCGCACGCTGTTTTTTCATGCCGAATGTCACATTGGAGTCTTCGAGTCCGAATCTATCGTTGACCCGCGCCGGGCCTAGGCCGCAGAATAATTTGGCCCTGGAGTCCACATGCGAGGCTATGCCCCGATTCTGCTACTTTTGCTTATTTCTATGGCGACACCGCCCATAGTCTGGGGCCTCGCCCGCATGCTCCGACCCAAAGCTCCAAATGCAAACAAGTACATGGTTTATGAATGTGGCATCACCCCCACTACCGAGGCCCGCGCAAAATTTTCGGTACGTTATTATTTGGTAGCAGTCATGTTCCTGATTTTTGATGTGGAAACTGTTTTCCTGATGCCTTGGGCCATCCAGATCAAGGAACTGGCCTTGTTCGGCCTTGTCGAGATGCTGTTCTTCTTGTTTTTGCTTTTGTTCGGTTATGGATACATCTGGGCCAAAGGAGCGCTTACATGGGAATGAATGGGTTGAATGGGGTGAATGGACCTGACGTTCTCGAACACATCCTTATCACCACCAAAGTGGAAAAAGTCATCAATTGGGCCCGTGCTTCCAGTGTCTGGCCCATGTCCTTTGGCCTTGCCTGCTGCGCCATCGAGATGATGGCCGCCGGGGCGTCCAAATTCGATTTCGACCGCTTCGGGGCGGGCATCTTCCGCGCCACCCCACGCCAGAGCGATTTGATGATTGTGGCGGGCACCGTGACCTACAAAATGGCTCCGGTGATCAAGAAACTCTACGATCAGATGCCCGAGCCCAAGTGGGTCATTGCCTTGGGCTCCTGCGCCACCGCCGGCGGACCCTTTGACAGCTACCACACCATCCAGGGTGTGGACAAAATCGTGCCCGTGGATGTTTACATCCCCGGCTGCCCGCCCCGGCCCGAGAGCCTGATCTATGGGTTCCTGAAGCTTCAGGACAAGATCATGACCAGCTCCATGGCCGATAAATACGGTGAGATTTTTGAAGCGGTGAGCTGACCATGGCGATTACGAAGGTATGGATTGAGGAAGGCTGCATCGTTTGCAACGCCTGCGAGGCCGAGTGCCCGGACGTTTTTCACGTCACCGAGGAAAGCTGCCACATCAAAGGCGATTCCCGCAAAGATGGCCATGAGAACGAGAATCGTGACGAGAAAGGAGAACTGAAGGCGGATCTGCAATCAAGCCTGGAAGCCGCCATCGTTGCAGCTGCAGCGGCCTGTCCCGTGGAAGTCATCAAGTACGAGCAAGTGGCCAGCGTGGAAGCGCAAACCCCTGCCGCTGTATCTGAAGCCGAGCCTACGGTCTCTCAAACGGCTCCTGTGATTGATGCCGATATTGACCATGCGGTGGATGCGGCGCTTGGAACTGCGCTCAATGTTCCTGCCGTTCCAGTGGCACCCATTGCACCTTTACCGCCAGTGCTGGCCATCGTCCCGCCCGTAATTGCGGCCAAGCCACCAGTTCCCCCCACTGCCCTCATCCCAGATGCGGCCAAACCCCGCATTGCCAAAGTCTGGATAGAAGAAGGCTGCATCGTCTGCAACGCTTGCGAGGCCGACAGCCCTGAAGTGTTCCACGTCACCGAGACCACCTGCATGATTAAGGCGGCTGTGCGGTTGGATGGCAAGGAAACCGAGAATCGAGTCGAGAAGAATGGCCTCAAGCCCGAGGAAGGCGAACGGCTTATCACGAGCATCATCACGGCCTCAAAAGGCTGCCCAGTGGATGTCATCAAGTATGAGGTGTTGGGCGATGCCCCGTTGGTGGAGGTCAAGCCTCATGACGCAGTCGAGGTGGCTGCAGGACCTTATATCTTCGATTATGTGACAGCACCGAATCGTCAAGTGGTCATGCCAAAGACCGTGCCGCTGCCGAGTCTCCATACCTACCAGGAAGAGCAGAAAGCCGCCGCTGCGGCCGACGAGGCCAAATGGGCCAAGCAACAGGCGGATTTTGAATCCGCCAAGACCAAGGCTGTTACCGAGGGCAAGGACGCTCCGAAACCCCCTGTCAGAGCGCTTCCGAAAAAGAACGACAACGATATGGAATCCCCGGCCCCCTCAGAAGCCAAGGATCCGGACTTGCTGCACCTCATGGATCTGTTGGACGGGAAAGTGTCCCAAGCCTTCGAACAGAGTGGTGAATTGACCTTGCAGGTGCATCCGGATGGCCTGGTCGAGACACTGATGTTCTGTAAGGGTGACGCCTCACTGCGCTACGAAATGCTTGCGGATCAGACCGCCACCCACTATCCCGCAGCAGATGGCTTTGCGTTCTCGGTGGTCTACCAACTCACGTCCATCAGCCGTAGCAAACGCCTACGCGTTCGCGTGCTGGTGAAGGATGGGCAGGAGCTTGAGAGTGCCGTGCAGATCTATCCATCCGCCAATTGGATGGAAAGGGAAATCTATGACATGTTCGGCATCCGCTTCAATGGCCATCCAGATCTGACCCGGATTCTCTGCCCGGAGGACTGGGAAGGCTATCCCTTGCGCAAAGAATATCCCACCCTTGGCTGGGGCCAGCGGGACATTGATTTCCGTGAAGACCGTTCAGGGGTACTCATGCGGATGGCCATGGAAAAGGCGGGAAACATGGGGATCAACCTCAAGGTCCCGAAAGCTGATTGACCACCAAGGTGCGAAGGGCCCACAAAGAAAAAAGCAATACGAAAAATCAACGCAAAGACACAAAGATATAAAAAATTTAAGGTCGTGACGAAATGAAAAGTGCACTCAAAAAATTTCACAGAGACGCTATGGCGGGAGTTCCTGGTGTTTAAAACCGAGGAAATGGAAATCAACTTAGGGCCGCAGCACCCATCCACACACGGTGTGCTCCGGGTGAAATTGCACCTGGATGGCGAGACCGTAGTCCGCTGCGTGCCGATGATCGGCTATCTGCATCGGGGTGTGGAAAAAATTTGTGAAAACAAGACTTTCTTCCAGGGCCAGGTGTGGACCGATCGCACGGACTACGTGGCCTCCGTCAGCAACAATCTTGGCTGGGCCGAGGGTGTTGAAAAATTGTTTGGAATCACCGTTCCGCGACGTGCCCACTATATCCGCACCATGCTTACGGAACTGAACCGCATCACTTCCCACCTGCTTTGGCTGGGCACCCACGCGCTCGACATCGGGGCCATGACCGTCTTTCTCTACGCCTTCCGCGAACGCGAAGAAATCCTGAGTATCTTCGAGGCTTTCTGCGGTGCGCGCCTGACCACCACCGCCTTCCGCATCGGCGGGCTCCGGGAAGATATCCCACCGGGCTTCGAGAAACAGGTTCGCGCCTTTCAGGCCCGTTTTCTGGATTGCATTGATGAATACGAAATTCTGTTGACCGAAAACCGCATCTGGAAAAAACGTACCATCGGTGTGGCTATGCTGAATGCCGAAGATGCCATCGCCCTGGGCGTCACGGGACCTGTCCTCCGCGCCGCGGGCTCGGCCTATGACATCCGCAAGGCCTTCCCCTATGCGGCCTACGGGGAGATGGATTTCGACGTGGCGACGCAACCCGCTGGCGACACTTACGCGCGGTACCTGGTGCGTTTAGAAGAAATGCGACAAGCCCACCGGATCGTCAATCAGTGTCTGGATGGGCTGCCTGAAGGCCCGGTGATGGCCAAGCTTCCCAAGGTGCTGAAGTCTGAAGTGAACGAGATCTACCACGCCATCGAGGCTCCCAAAGGCGAGTTGGGTTATTACTTTATCGGCGAAAAGGGCGGCGTGAATCCCTACCGCATGCATATTCGGGCACCCTCGTTCATCAATTTGCAGGCCCTGTCCAAGATGGTTGAAGGTCGCCTGTTGGCGGACGTGATCGCCGCCATTGGAACGCTGGACGTTGTGCTTGGCGAGGTGGATCGATGATCCCCGAGCTGTTAAGTGGTGGCCGAAGTGGACCGATGAGGACCGAAAAATGATTCCGATGACGCCAACATTGACCCAATACCTGGTCATTTCCCTGCTCCAGATCGTCGTGGTCCTGGGCTTCGTGATGACGCTTGTCCCCTTGCTCACTTTTGCCGAGCGCAAAGTTATCGCCTACGTACAAGTGCGCCTGGGCGCCACCCGAGTGGCCGGTGGTCTGTGGGGCGCCCAGCAGGGCCGAACCCATCAGTCACGGACTTTCACGGGCGGGCTGAATGGGCTCATGTGGTGGTTGGGCCGGGTGCCTGTGTTTTCGATCCTCCGCGGGCTTCCCATGTTCATTGCGGATGCTTTGAAACTCCTCACCAAGGAAGACATCGTTCCGGTAAATGCCGATAAAGCGGTTTTTGTGCTGTCTCCGGCCCTGGCAATGGTGGCTGCCTTCACGGTGTTCGCAGCCATCAGCTTTGCGCCTGGCGCACTTTTCTACTTTCCCGCAAGTTTCCCTTTTCTGGGCGGTCTGCCATTCAATGGATTTTTGACGGACATCAATGTTGGCCTCCTCTTCATCCTGGGCGTAGCCTCCGTGGGCGTTTACGGCATCGTGTTGGGCGCCTGGGCTTCCAACTCCAAATATCCCCTGCTGGGTGGCCTGCGCAGCGCAGCGCAGATCGTCAGTTATGAAGTCCCCCTGACCCTCAGTCTTCTGGTGCCGGTGGTGCTTACAGGCTCCCTTAATTTCAATGAGATGAGCACGCGCATGGCCACGGATGTTCCCGTCAACGGGCTGGTGGGCATCGGCAGATCACTCCTCATGTTCGTGGGCTTTTTCGTTTACACCACCTGCGGATTCGCAGAGACCAACCGCACGCCCTTCGATTTGGCAGAAGCTGAAAATGAGCTGGTGGCGGGCTTTCATACCGAATATTCAGGCATGAAGTTCAGCTTTTTCTTCCTGTCAGAATATGCCTCCATGATCACGGTTTCCGCCCTGGCCACCGCCTTCTTTCTGGGTGGGCATTACCTTTTGCCTTTCGGTCTCCAACCCGTGTGGAACCACTTTTTTGAACACAGTTCCAACGCATTCATGGCCTGGACTTGTGCCCCAAGCATCCTTTGGTTCCTGCTCAAGATCTTCTTTCTGCTTTTCGTTTTCCTCTGGGTGCGCGCCACGTTGCCGCGCTACCGCTACGACCAGCTTATGAACGTCGGCTGGAAGTTCCTGATCCCTTACACCCTGATCATGTTCGTCATCGCGGCCCTGCTCCGCTACGCGGCCTAACCGCCTGAGGTCGTCAATGGCACTCTCACTGCTTCGTACCCTGATCCCCTTCGACATTTACGGAGGCATGAAACTTACCGGGAAATATTTCGGAAAGGTTTTGCGCCAAGCCAACCGTGGCGTCAAACGCACCCACGTCGTGGTGGAATATCCCGAAGTTCCCACCACGCTGATGCCCCGGTTCCGTGGCCGGCTGCAGTTGATCAAGGATGAGCAGGGCGAGATCAAATGCGTCTGCTGCCTGGCTTGTGAAAAGATCTGCCCCACCCAGGTCATCACCATTGAAAAAGGCAAGAAGGAGGGCCGCAAAACCCCCTTTCCTCTGCGCTACGACTTTGAGATGGAACGCTGCATTTTCTGCGAATTCTGCGTGGAAAGTTGCGGCTTTGACTCCATCATCCTGAACCACCAGTTCGAACTGGCGGGCTACAACCGGGAGGATTTCTCTCACGCGATGGAAGGTGAATTCCAGAACATGTTCGACATCACTCCCGTGGGTCACTACTCAGTGGCCAGTGAAGATTAGTTCAACAAGCTTTTATCTTTTCAGTCTTATCGCTTTTTTTTTCAGAGTCCGCCATGGAAAAACTCCTCGCCACTATCGGCCAAAACCTGTTCGTGCTCTTCGGCCTATTGGCTGTGGGTGGTGCTGGAGTGCTGATCTTTTCCAAGAGCGCCGTGCACAGCGTCATCGGATTCCTTTTCTCGATGATCTGCGTGGCGGGCTGCTTTCTGTCGCTGCAGGCGGAATTCCTGGGCGTGGCGCAGTTGCTGGTCTACGCTGGCGGCATCGTGGTGCTTTTCCTCTTCGTCGTGATGTTGGTGGAGCTCACCAAGTACCAGGAGCAGGGCATTTTCCAGACGCAGACGAAATTCGCGATCCCCCTGGTCGGCATCGGGCTGCTGATCTTCGCGGGTGTGTTCCGCGCCGCGCTCTTCGGCCCGAGTGCACCGGAGGCGCTGACACTTCAACAGGGCCTGGTGGGTGCCACGGAAAACCTGGGTAATGCGCAGGCGGTGAGCCGCGGCCTTTTCGCGAACTTCATCCTGCCCTTTGAAATCCTCTCAGTAATCCTGCTGGTAGCCCTCATCGGGGCCATCGTGCTGGCGAAAACGGAACGGGTGTAGGAGCCAACATGGTCTCGATGAACGCGGTACTCGTGATTTCCTTCCTGCTCTGGTCGGTTGGCGTGGCGGGTGTGCTTATCCGCCGCAATGCGCTGGTGATCCTGATGTGCGTGGAGCTGATGCTCAATGCGGCCAATTTGAATTTCATCGCTTTTGCACGAATGTCGGGCACTGTCCACGGCCAGGCCTTCGCGCTGCTGGTGATGGGCTTCGCTGCGGCGGAAGTGGCGGTAGGGCTTGCTTTGGTGGTGGCTCTCTATCGCAAGAAAGGCAACATTCAGGTTCATGAAATCAATCTATTGAAGGGTTGACGGCTTGATGGGTTGATGGGTTGATCCAGATGATTCAAAAAGATTCGGGGAACGCATGAGTATCGAACAAGCAGCAGGTCACCTGATTGGAGCCGCAGGCGCTGCCAGCACTGGTAGCGGCATTCTTTGGCTCATTCCCTTCTTGCCGTTCTTCGGCTTTCTCATCAACGGCCTTACCGGACGACGGTTGAAGAACACCAAGGTGGTGGATGCCATCGCGTTAGGTTCGGTGGGAATCTCCTTCCTCCTCACAATCTATTTCTTCTTCCAATTGGTCGCGCTGCCAGAGAGCTCCAGGTCCATCCACCAGAATCTGTGGACCTGGTTCGATCTGGGTGGGGCGCGGGTGTTCGGCGGTCTCAGCACCGCAACGATCAAGTGGGCCTACAAGTTCGATGCGCTGAGTGGCGCCATGGCGATCCTGGTGACTGGAGCAGGCTTTTTAATCCACCTGTTCAGCACCGGTTACATGTCTGAAGAACGCAACGATGGCCGCTACTACCGTTTCATGGCCTACATGAACCTGTTCGTGTTCTCCATGCTGAACCTGGTGCTGGGCGCCAACATCCTGATGATGTTCCTGGGCTGGGAGGGCGTCGGCGTCTGCTCCTACCTGCTTATCGGGTTCTACTTCGACCGGGAATACGCGGCAGTCGCCGGCAAGAAGGCCTTCGTCTTCAACCGCGTGGGTGATTTCGGCTTCATGATCGGCTTCTTTCTGCTGATCATGCTGTTCGGAACCGTGGACTACGACACGATGATGGGCATGGTGCGGAACCTCAGCGCGGCGCCGTCCATCACGCTCTTCGGCCATACGGCCACGCCGACTTTCTGGTTCAACCTGAGCGCCTGCTGTTTGTTTGTGGGCGCCATGGGCAAATCCGCCCAGATTCCACTTTATGTTTGGCTACCAGACGCCATGGCGGGGCCGACGCCAGTGAGCGCGCTGATCCACGCAGCCACCATGGTGACTTCGGGCCTCTACATGATCACGCGGCTCAACTTCATCTATGTGCAGGCGCCTGTGGCGCTTTCATTGGTGCTGCTTGTCGGCTCCCTGACCGCGCTGTTCGCCGCCACCATGGGCCTGGCGCAATACGACATCAAGAAGGTGCTGGCCTATTCCACCGTTTCCCAGCTGGGTTTCATGTTCATGGGCCTCGGCGCTGGAGCCTTCTCCGCAGGCATGTTCCATGTCTTCACCCACGCGGCCTTCAAGGCCTGCCTATTCCTTGGTTCCGGTTCCGTCATCGTCGCCTGCCACCACGAGCAGGACATGCGGAACATGGGCGGGTTGCGCAAGGTCATGCCTTGGACCTTTGCCAGCATGGGCCTGGCCACCCTGGCCATCGCAGGCGTGCCACCCTTCTCTGGTTTCTTTTCCAAGGATGAAATCCTATGGAAAGTATTCGAGCACGGTTGGAACCACCAGGGAACGTTCTACTTTGTGTGCTGGGGCATGGGCATGTTGGCGGCTTTCTGTACGGCCTTCTACATGGTGCGCCTCATGGCCATGACTTTCTTTGGCGAATATCGCGGAGCGGGTAGCGACCCCTTTGGTTTGACAGTGCCTAGCGAAGTCCATCACACCAGCGATGATCATGCCCATCCCCATACCGATGCACATGCCGATGCCCACACCAATCCTGGCCTCCATGTGTTTGACCCCCAACCGGCCGAAGAGCTCACCGATCACGGCCATGCCGAGCATGCCCATGGTCCCGCCGAGGTGCCCTGGAACATGTGGGTGCCGGTCTTCATTTTCGGGTTGCTGGCGGTGGTGCTGGGTTTCCTGAACCTGCCCCCGAGCCTGGGTGGCAATGAGCACTTCTCGAAATGGCTGGAGCCCCTGCTGTACCAAATCAATGCTCCCGAAGGCCACCACGCGGCGGAATCCATCGAGTACGGTCTCATGGGCTTTGCCATCGTCTGGGCGCTCAGCGCCATGGGTCTCGCCTGGTGGATCTACATTACCGATCCGTCCTGGAGCCGTGCCAAAGCCTTCGTCAAGCGCTTCCCGCAGGTCTTTGAGTGGGTCAATGCCAAGTACTACGTAGACGAGTTCTACGACGCCATGATCATCAATCCCATCAAGCAGTTATCAGCCCAGCTCTGGAGTTTCGATACCTGGGTGCTGGACGGCACGGTGAACGGTGCCGGGCGTTTCACGGTGATGCTGGCCAAAGCCAGCGATTGGTTCGATGCCAAGGTGGTGGATGGCCTGGTGAATTCAGTAGCCTGGGGCCTCCAGAAGAGTTCCTCGGGCTTCAGAACCATGCAGAGCGGCCAAGTCCAGAACTACGCCTTTGTGATGATTCTCGGTTTCCTTGCCTTCGCTTGCTGGAAGTTTCTTGCCTGATTTTGAAGTGATATTCGTTTGGAGTTTTTCATGAGTATGAGCAGTTCCGCCCTACTAATGCTTCTGGCAACCTTTCTGCCCCTACTGGGTGGCTTGGTTCTGCTCTTCGTGCCCAACGAGAAACGGGAGATCTTCCAGAAGGGCGCCGTGGCCATCATGGTCGCCAGCTTTCTGTTGAGTGTGCCGCTCTGGTTCCAGTACGACCGGGGCAGCGACGCAGTGCAGTTCGCATATTCCGTCAGTTGGATGCCGAGCCTTGGCGTCAAATTCAACGTCGGCATGGATGGCATTTCCCTGCTGCTTTGGCTTCTGACCACGTTCACCGGGCCCATCGCGGCGCTCTGCTCCTGGGGCAACATCGAGGAGCGCTGGAAGGAATACTACATTTGGATGCTGGTGCTTCAGACCTCCCTGCTGGGTGTGTTCATCGCTCAGGACATGTTGCTGTTCTACATTTTCTGGGAAGTGATGCTGGTGCCCATGTACTTCCTCATCGGCATCTGGGGTGGCCCGCAAAAGCTCTATGCTGCCATCAAACTCTTCCTGTACACCCTTTCCGGCTCAGTGTTGATGATGGTTGCGATCTTCGCCATCTACTTCCTGCAGCACAAAACAAACAATGCCTACGATTTTTCCATTGAATCCTTCCAGGCCATGGCTCCGGTGATCGCCCAGCAGACCAAGGCTTTCCAAGTGCTGCTGGCCCTGGCCTTCTTCCTGGCCTTCGCCATCAAAGTGCCGATGTTCCCCTTTCATACCTGGCTGCCCGACGCCCATGTGCAGGCGCCCACAGCGGGTTCGGTCATCCTGGCCGGAATCATGTTGAAGATGGGTACCTACGGCTTCGTGCGGTTTCTGTTGCCCATCGTTCCCGATGGCACCAAGATGCTGATGCCCTGGTTCCTGGCGCTGGCGATCATCGGCGTCATCTACGGCGCGCTGGTGGCCATGGTGCAAAAGGATATGAAGAAGCTCGTCGCCTACTCTTCCGTGAGCCACCTGGGGCTTTGCATGTTGGGCATCTTCGCACTCAATCCTTGGGGGTTGAAGGGCGCCCTGTT
The DNA here is from genome assembly GCA_025361125.1 of Holophagaceae bacterium. GTDB lineage: Bacteria > Acidobacteriota > Holophagae > Holophagales > Holophagaceae > JANXPB01. The sequence goes on from JANYBM010000148.1 coordinate 17,433, forward strand.
CCAGATGCTCAATCACGGCATTTCGACACCGGGACTATTCCTTGCGGTGGGCATTGTGTATGAGCGCCGCCACACCCGCATGATCGCGGACTACGGTGGACTTTCCAAGACCATGCCCATCTACGCGACCATCTTCATGCTCATGACCATGAGCAGCATCGGGTTGCCTTTGCTGAATGGCTTCATCGGTGAAGCGACCATTCTCATGGGCACCTTCCAGACCTGGCCATGGGTGGCGGTACTGGCCACTTCCGGCATCATCCTGGGCGCGGCCTACATGCTCTGGATGTTCCAGCGCGTAATGTTCGGACCCATCTCTGAAGTCAACACCAAGATGGCGGACTTGAATTTCCGTGAGATCGCCTACTTTACCCCGTTGCTGATCATGGCGGTGTGGATCGGCCTCTACCCCAAGCCCTTCATGGACATCATGGACAAGCCCGTCCGGAAGCTCGTATTGCAAGTGCAGCCAGATTTTTTCAAGGCTGAAGCCCTCGACGCCAAGCAAGCCGAAGCCGCCAAGGTGGGCATGCATGGGATGGAAGCGACCGACGTCAAGGAGCACGAAGCTGTGCCCGCTGAACACACTGCCAAGCCCAGTGCGGAGACTGCAACACCCGGGGGAGGTCACTGATGTTGGTGCCTTCCTTCGCGACGGAGCTTTGGGAAAACCTGAGCCACGACATCGTCTACATCCTGCCTCAAATTCTGCTGATGGTTTCAGGGCTGTTGATGCTCTGGCCCCTGGACAGCTGGCTGCTGAAATGGACCAAAGCGGAAAAGCATAAGTGGGCCATTCCCACCATGGTTATCCTGCTAGTCTCTCTTCTGCTTGCGATCTACACCCCCAACGGGCTTGGTTTTTCGGCCATGTACAAGGTGGATGGCCTGACCAAGGGCTTTCAGGTGCTTTGCATCCTGGCCTCGATCTTCGCAATCATGCTCAGCCAAAAGGTACTGGGTGCGTTGTTTGAACACACAGCGGAGTACTACGCGCTGATCCTGTTCGCCACCAGCGGCATGCTCTTCATGTGTGGTGCGGTTGATCTGGTCACCATCTACTTTTCCATCGAGCTGATGGCGCTCTGCATCTACATTCTCGTGGCCTACTTGCGGAACCAGGAGCGCGGCATCGAAGCCGGTATGAAGTACTTTCTGCTGGGCGCTTTCTCCAGCGGCATCCTTCTCTACGGTATCTCCCTGATTTTCGCTGCGACTGGCGGCATCACGACAAATCTGACGGAACTGAATCAGAAGCTGGCGGTGGTGTCCCAGGACAAGAACCTGCTGGTCTATGCCGGCACCCTGATGGTGCTGGTGGGTCTGTGCTTCAAGGTGGCGGCGGTGCCGTTCCACATGTGGTCTCCAGATGTTTATGAGGGGGCTCCGACTCCCATCACCGCCTGGTTGGCCACCGCGCCCAAAGCCGCGTCCCTGGCCGTGTTCCTGCGGGTCTTCGGCACGGGCTTTCATGGTATTTCCTATGAATGGGAAGCACCCTTGATGGTCATTGCCGCTGCCACCATGATTCTGGGCAACGTGGCGGCCATCAAGCAGCAAAGCCTGAAGCGCTTGCTGGCCTATTCCTCCATCGCCCATGTGGGCTACATGCTGCTGGGTGTGTTGAGCAAGGATGCCCAGGCGGGGGCCCAGGCGGTTTGGCTGTACATGCTGCTCTACCTCTTCATGAACACCGGCGCCTTCGCAGTGGTGATCTACCTCCAAGGCAAGAATGAAGGCGAACGCATTGAAGACTTCGCCGGCATGGGCAAGCGCCATCCCGTGCTCGCCTTTTCCATGCTGGTCTTCCTGCTGAGCCTTGCAGGTATCCCGCCCTTCATTGGTTTCTTCGGAAAGTTCTACATCTTCCTTCTGGCGGTGGAGCAAGGCTACACCACGTTGGTGGTCATCGCACTGCTCACTTCCGCCGTGAGTGCTTTTTACTATCTGGAAGTGGTCAAGCAGATGTATTTCAAGGAGCCCGCCGAAGGCGAAGTGGAACCCATGGATTCCTACTCAAAATTTCTCATCAGCGCGACCTGCGCTGTGGTGATCATCGGAACGGCCTTCGGTCCCCAATTGCTGAAATGGACCGACGATATCCGCTGGTTTGAAAAAGAAGCTTCGGCAGTTGTCATGGACTTTTCAAATAAATAGTCCCAGGAAAAATTAAACTCAAAAGCGCGAGAGACTCCTCGCGCTTTTTTCATCAACCGGGGACACCCAATGCCAAGCCCCAAGCTCACTGGTGGCAGTCCCGGGGAACGAGCCCTGTGGGGGGATCTCATCTCCATGGGCATGATTTTTCCTATCGCTATTTGCCTGGGGTATTTCATTGGCCGCTACGTGGGCGGGTATTTCGGCCACGCCTATGGCGGTGGCCTGTGGGGTCTCGCCTGGGGCATCGCCACTGGCTTCTATGAGCTATACAAAATGACGCAAAGGTTGTCCAAGACAGGCACGCCTGCCAAGGGTAAGGATGATAACGATGATTACGCTGATGAGCATCACCGTGAGCCCTGAAGAAGGCCAGGAGCAGCCATCAAGCCCAAGCGGTGGCGAAATGGCATCACCTGGTGTGGGCAGCGAGTGCGGATCTCCCGTGCAAGCGGTGGGGCCCCAGGGGAACGTGGAGAGTGCAACGAGCAGGCAGTCCCCCCGGGCAACCCTGGATCCAGGGAGCGGAATGCTCGGGGCCATCAACCGGATCCAGTGGCTCCTGATGGTTCCAGGGGTGCTTGTCTGGTCTTTTCGGGGCCGGAATGCGGTCTTCGCCTTTACGGTGGGCAGCCTTGTTTCCATAGCCTTTTGGAGCCTGCACCGGATTATCGTGGCCAAGATGCTTACGCCCAAGGTGCGGCTGCGCTGGTTCTACGGCTTCCTTACCCTGGTGAAACTGGCGTTGATCGTGGTCTGTTTGCGTGGGATGATGGTGATTGTGCCTCAGGAAGGGTTTCCCATGGCGACGGGCCTCATGCTCTTCGTTGTGGCAATCCTCTTGGTGGCCGGATGGCAAGCGGTGACATCCTTTCGCACGCCGAGGCCTCCCCCCGACTGAGTGGACTACTTCCCAGGAATCTGCATGGAACATCACGCTTCAGAACTTGCCACGCTCCTGACCAACTTGTTGGGCTTGTCCCGTCATGCGTGGGGTTCCTTCATGGACGGCGCGCCCATGTCGTTCATTGAGCGCTATGACTACCTGCTGAATGCCATCCTGGCGGCCATCACCACCATGATCATCGTGTCCGTGGTGAAGAAGAACCGGATTCCAGGCCCCATGCAGCAAGTGCTGGAATTCATCACCACAGGGCTTCGCAGTCTGGTGGCGGATAACATCCACCATCACCCAGACAGGTTCCTGCCCTTTATTGGCACGCTGGCACTCTTCGTGTTTCTGAATAATTTCTTTGGCCTTATCCCAGGGTTGAGCCCTGCCACGGCCAATTGGAACGTGACCCTGGCCCTGGCCTTGCTGGTCTTCGCCTACTACAATTTCCACGGCATGAAGGAAAAGGGATTCATCAAGTACTGGGCGCATTTCGCGGGTCCAGTCTGGTGGCTGGCACCCCTGATGTTCCCGCTGGAGATCCTGGGCCTGCTTTCCCGTAATTTGAGTCACTCCCTCCGTCTATTCGGCAATATTGCAGGTGAACACATCGTGGCGGGGATTTTCTTTGGCTTGCTGCCCATTCTGTTGCCAGTCCCCTTGATGGTCCTGGGCCTGTTCTTTGGCCTTATCCAGGCGTTCGTGTTCACCATGTTGGCCACCATCTATCTTTCGGGTGCCGTGGCCACGGATCACTAAGTTTCAATTTTCAAGTTCAGAGCACTCACACCTCATCACCTGGGCAGCGGGATTCCGAACCCCGCCCCACTTTTTTGGAGACTTCCATGAAGAAGTTCCTCACCACCGCCTTCCTGTTCACCCTCGCGACCATGGCGTTTGCCCAGGCTGCGGGCCCCGTGGCCGCTGAATCCTGGACCTCTGGCCGGTTCTTGGCCCACCTTTCCCTCGCCATTGCCGCCGCAGGTTGCGGCCTGGGTCAGGGCAAGGCTGTTTCAGCCGCTTGTGAAGGGATCGCTCGCAATCCCCAGGCCGCTGGCGATATCCGCACCACCATGATCATCGGTCTGGCCCTCATCGAGGCTTTGGTGATTTACGCTTTGGTCGCCGCGTTCGCCATCAAGTAGACAAATACTCCATCAGCTTTTGCACAACAGGGCGCTTTCGCGCCCTCGTTATCGGCTATTTTATCAATAAATAGTTGAAAATAATAAGCTAATACAAACAGCTTTCCTCATTACCTCATCACAGCTCGAATTACCACCGACAGGGGAAGAGGTAATAGCGGGTTCAGGGGTGCTGTCCGGTATACCTGGCAGGCCTCTATCAGGCATTTCTCTCCAGGGGTAGTGTCCAAGGCTTGTGGTTCGTTTAATTTTCGCTATCCTTTAATCATCGTCTATCGGGTGGCGGCCCCACCCTCGGAGTTCATGGCCAGCCTCCCAGCGTCGAACAAGGACTTGGGGGTCTACCCTAGAGGTTGTTATATTTCAGAATTGAACTACTAAGAAGTTTCATAATATTTTTCTACATGAACAATGTCTGACTTACAATTGATCCATGGCAATTCGGACCGGATCGGTATCGTGCTTCCAGCTAAACAGCCGGAAATTCACACATCTCCTTCGAAAGCTAAAATGGCCGCACGGCTTTGAATGTGAATGTGGGAACAAGAAAGCCGCCTATTTGCCTACCAGGAAGGTGTACGCCTGCTCGAAGTGCCGGACACAACACTCCGTTCTTACGGGGACGATTTTTGAGAACACAAAGAAACCACTCAGTGTGTGGTTCAAAGCCATCTATTGGGTCGCCACCACACCTGGCCCAGTGACCGCAATAGGGCTACAGGGGGTGTTGAGAGAATGTTCTTACCCAACAGCTCATGCCTGGTTAACGAAAATCCAGGAGGCCATCAAGGGGGCAAAGGAGTGTAAGTCCATTTGGTGGCGGCGTCTGATGACGGCTATCCGTCGGGTCTCAGCAAAAAGGCCCACGGCCCGTTGGGGGACATCGGGTAGGGATGTGTTGCTGAAAACGATGGTCAAATTCGGGGATGGACTGTCTGCTGGTCAACAGGCGTCCGTCAGGAGGCTCGTGGGGTGGACGGACCGCTCAAATCTCGCTCAC
>JANYBM010000012.1 GCA_025361125.1 Holophagaceae bacterium
GGGCCCGGCATGCTGGTGGGCCGCATCCTGGTGGCCAACGACCTTGACTATTACCGCGTGGTGGTGCCCGTTGGCTCCACCTTTACGGCCACGGTCACGCCGCCGCCCGGTGGCGGCAGCTACTTCCTCTACCTCTACAACCAGGCCGGCAAGATCGTGGCCCAGAGCACCCGCAGCGGCGGTGCGATCAACACGGCCTCGATCCGCAACACCGGGGTCGCGCCCTTCTATTTCTACGCTGTGGTGCGCTGTCCCATCGGCTACGCCAATCCGAACTGGTACCGGTTGGACCTGACCTGGTAGATCACCCTGATCATTGAAAGGGCCGCCGCGAGGCGGCCCTTTCATTTCGGGATGCGGGTCTCGCAAGCTTGGGTTAGGCTCCTCCTGACCGGAGCCACCATGCAAGATCTTCTGCTCGCGTTGGACCAGGGCACCACCGGCACCACGGCGCTGGTGCTGGATCGCAGGCTTCAAGTGCGGGGGCGCGCGACGGTGGGCTTCCCCCAGTACTTTCCAAACCCAGGGTGGGTCGAGCATGAGCCTGGGGAGATCTGGGCCTCTGTCTTGAGCGCCATCGGAGCGGCCCTTGGCGATCTGGAGCCCCGGCGGATCGCCGCCATCGGCCTCACGAACCAGCGCGAAACCACGTTCGCGTGGGATGCGGAAACCGGAGCAAACCTGGGCCGCGCCATTGTGTGGCAAGACCGGCGCACGACCGGGGCCTGCAAGGCGTTAAAGCCCCATGAAGCCCGCATCCGCGCCCTCACAGGCCTGCCCCTGGATCCGTACTTCTCCGCGACCAAACTGGCTTGGCTGAAGGCGCGGCACCCGGGCCGCAGGATTGCCTTCGGTACTGCAGACAGCTTTCTGATCCACCGGCTGAGCGGCGAGCATCTAACGGACCCGAGCAATGCGAGCCGCACCCTGCTCTACGACCTCCACCGTGGCGCCTGGAGTGATGAACTCATCGAGTTGTTCGGCGTAGGGGGTATTCAGATGCCCCGCCTGGTGCCCAGCGCGGGGGTCTGCGCCGTCACCAAGGGGCTGGCCCTGCTCCCAGACGGCATCCCCATCGCGGGCGTCGCAGGAGACCAGCAGGCGGCTTTATTTGGGCAGGGCTGTTACGAGGTGGGGCAGGCCAAGATCACCTACGGCACCGGCAGCTTCGTCCTGGCGAACTGCGGGCCGAAAGCCGTGCAAAGTCAATACGGCCTCATCTCCACCGTGGCCTGGGACCTTGGTCAAGGGCCGGTCTACGCTCTGGAAGGAGGCGCATTCGTGGCCGGGGCTCTGGTGCAATGGTTGCGGGACGGCCTGGGCATCATCACCACGTCCGCCGAGGTGGAAGCTTTGGCGGCCAGCGTGCCCGACAGTGGTGGCGTCACTTTGATTCCGGCTCTGGCAGGGTTGGGCGCGCCCCATTGGCGGCCTGAGGCCCGTGGGCTCGTCGCGGGTCTCACCCGCGGCACCACGAAGGCCCATATCGCCCGGGCGGCCCTGGAGGGTATAGCCCACAGCCAATGCGACATTCTGGAAGCCATGGCCACGGAGCTGGACGCACCGTTGCAAGATGTCCGTGTGGACGGCGGCGCCTCCGCCAACAATCTGCTGATGCAGCTCCAGGCCGATCTCTCAGGACTGGTCCTGCGCCGCCCCGCCCTGTTGGAAGCCACCGCCCTGGGAGCCGGAATGCTCGCGGGCGTTGGCATCGGCTGGTGGGCAGATCGGAAAGAGCTGACCGCTGCCCGACCGCTGGAGCGGGTCTTCGAACCCAGCCTGGACCGCGAAGCGGCCCGCAGCCAGCGGCTTGCTTGGCAGCGGGTGCAGGGCTTCGCCTGAGAGCCGGGATGAGCAAAACGTCGAACATCGAACATCGAACTTCGTGGGCACCTCGGTTGCCACGGTATTCAGCGCACCCTTCATCCTGCTCCGCCTTCGCAGAGGGGTAGGTTCGCCCCAGCGAATCGCTATTGGCGTGGCCCTGGCCCAGCAAAACACAAAGCAGCGGCAGCTCCCACAGGCATGGGCAGCGAATCCAGCACCCACCGGGTTCCCAGAGGGGCAATAGGCGCCCCCTCCAAGGTGACGCCCGACGCCTCAAGGCTCAGGGTGATGCGCCGCGGGTCATGGCCCAGGCCAGTGCCAGCGGCCTTGAGCAGGCTTTCCTTGAGGGTCCAGAGACGAAAGAAGTGGTTTGGCCGATCCTCGCGCTTCAACTGGCTGTGCCGAAGGGCCTCCTGGGGGGACATGAAGGTGTGCGTGTCCATGCGCTCAGGTGCTTCCTGTTCTACATCCACTCCCACGGGTGCGTCATGGACCGCGCATAGGATCCAGGCACCGGAATGGCTGAGATTGAAATGGGCTTCCGGATGGGCGGCGAAATAGGGTTTTCCATAGGGGCCGTGGGCCACCGCAGTTTCCTCGTCGTCCAGATCCAACCCTTCCTTGGCGGCAAGGTGCAGCAACGCTTCTGCGGCAAGGCACCTCAAAGCATCCACGTCATGCCGATAACGTCCGGCCCTGAGCCCCCGCTCGGGACTGCAGTTTTTCAGAAGCTGTTCAATCCAAGCCCCAGGCGACTCCGGAAGACACAGGGCAAAGACTTGCGGTTGGCCCGACAGTATGGGTCGTTGCCGCAAGGTTGACTGATGAACGATCCTGGGCCAGTCGAAATGCCGGGTGAGGCCGGGCAGGCTTAAAAGTGCTTCGGAGACTTTCATCAAGTGCTGCGACGCGGAATGCGGGGCACCCCCACCAGGGGCACCGAAGGAGCCGACTGCATCCCCTCCCTGATGACCTGGATCAGACCCAGCAGCGTAGGGTCGCCGAAAAAAGCCGCGATGAGTGGAATCTCCACGCCCAGAGCGGTGGTGATTCGGCCCAGCATGGCGATCACCTGCAACGAATCCCCACCCAGTTCAAAGAAATCCCCATCCACCAGCGCCACGCCCAGCGTGAGGATCCAGGCCTCCCGCACCACTGCTTCCACCCGATCCGCTGATGGGACAGTGGGGGCAGTGGGGCATGTGGGGCTTTCACTCCGGGTCCCCGGCCCGTTTGCGGACCCTGCGGGGGCTGAAGCTTGCCTCAATGCCGACCGGTCGAGCTTGCCACTGATGGTTTTTGGAAGCTTTGGCTGCCAGTTGATGACATGGGGCACCACATGGTCCGGATAGTGTTCGCGAAGAAACCGGCGCAGCGCCTGAGCATCCCCTGAGACCATGGTTGACGGCTCGAGGAAGGCATGGAGGCGCGAACCGGAAGCCTGATCCTCGAAGAGCAGCACCGCGGCCTCCCGAACGCTTGGGTGGCTGCGCAATGCAGCTTCGATTTCCCCCAGCGACACCCGCACGCCATGCACCTTCACAAGATCGTCCGACCGGCCTTCAAAGTGAAAAGTTCCGTCCGAGCCCACCCGCACCCGGTCGCCCGTCGCAAGGAGGTCCGGCCATTGGGAAAAGGGATTCGGCCGCTTCAGCATGGAAGGGCCTTCATTGTGGTACCCACGGGACAGGCAAGGGCCTGCGACCCACAGGTCCCCGATTTCTCCTACCGGCAGCTTCCGCATGCTCGCGTCGAGACAGAACAATTCCGCCTGGGGCAGCGCGAACCCAATGGGGACGTTGAAACCCGTGGAATTGAAGCCTTCCTTCAGCACCTCATACCAGGCCACCAGTCCGGTGGTTTCGGTCTGGCCATAGACATTGGCGATCCGTCCTTTGAACCCACTCTCTTCGCGCCACGTCCGAACCAGGGACCAGGCCAGGGGCTCCCCGGAAGAAATGAGGATCGCCACGGAATGGTCCATGAGGTCGCCCCTCTGCATCGGCGTCAGCCGCGCCAGTTCGGCGCAGACTTGCCGGAGGTAGGAAGGCACCCAATCCACCACGGTGATGCCTTCCTGTTTCAGCCAGCGCAGCAGACCCATGGGGTCGCGCAGCTGCTCGTAGCCGGCAAGCGCAACGGTGGCTCCGCGCGTTAAAGGCACAAAGAGTTGCCGCAGGGAAGCCGAGAAAGCGAAACTCGCGCTATGGAGATAAATGGCGTCGGAGCCGATTCCCAATTTGGAATTGAAGGCGTCCGGGTAGGCCGCGAGGCTGCCGTGGGTCACTTCCACGCACTTGGGGAGACCGGTCGAGCCAGAGGTGAACATGCAATAGGCAAGGTCTTCTGGAGCAACGGAGCACTGCGGAGCATCGGGTAATTCGCTCGCTTCGCGCGCCAGAACCCCGCGTTCCCGGTCGATCAGGAACACAGGTAGCTCCAGACTCGCCAAATCCTCGGCCAAGCTGCCGTGCGTCAGCAAACCTGCGGCGCCCGCCTGGTGGAGCCGCTGGGTGAATTGGCCGTGGGGTTGCCTGGCATCGAAGGGCAGGTAGGGATGGCCGGATCTGAGCACCCCCAGGATCGCCGTCACGAAATCCGCCGAGCGGTCCAGACGGATCGCGATGGGCTTGGCTTTTTCGAGGCCTTTTCCACCCAGGAACCGCGCGAGCTGATTCGCCCGGTCGTTCAGTTCGCCGTAGGTGAGGTAGCCATCCTTCGTGAGCAGTGCCAGGCGCTGGCGCGGCTGTTCAGCCACCCGGTCCTGGACGGGTATGAAAGCAGCGGGAGACCGCGGGGTTTTGTGCGCCGTGCCGTTCATCAATGCGTCAGATCCTTAAAATCATCCGTCACGCTCTCGTGAGCTGGGCGGGAGTCCCAAAAGCCTCGTTCGAAGAGTATGACGGGTGCCCCAGGCCACGTGCCAGATCGCGTCGAGATCATCGCCCGCGATCCCGCTTGGAATGCCGCTGAGGGATTTCGGCGTGGCGCCGAAATAGATGCGATAGGGATCCACGTTGCCGAAGTAGTAGCGATCCAGACGCGGTGTCCAGTCCTTCAGTCGCGCGCGCATGGCCGCGTCACGGACATTCACGGGCGTCATCATACGACTTCCGCTATCAGCCCCCAAGAAATCCAGCGGGGTCCACCCCGCAGCACCCAGGAATACCTCGGCCCAGATATGAATCAGGGGACGGCCACGGTCGGTTCGGGCCGTACTGGCCCAGCGCTGGCCATTGAGGATGCCCTCATCTTGCATATCCCCGGACAGAAGAACCCCGCATCGTTCCCGGACCGGCAGACCCACCCGGTCGCAGAGGAGCCTGAAGAGCCTCACGCGATGCGCGCAATTCCCCGCGCGGGCTTCCAGAGCGAAAAGCCCCATCCGGTCGCTCTCCAGGTAGGCGATGTGATCCAGCATCCACTGATAGATCCGGTAGGCCCGTTGCTGGGGGTCCTGGGCCAACGGATCACAAGGGAATAGGGTGGTGATGATGGCATCGAGCTTGGCTCCATAGCGCTCATTGACCAAGGCGCGGAGCACCTGCGGCCTTGGCTCCGCTGGTCCGCCGGTGCCTTCATGAACGCGGCAACGGAAGGAATAGCCGAGGCGAAGTGCACCGCCGAGGGATGGACTGAGCGGAAGGTTCACCACTTCCCTGGCAGCATCCATGAAGCCTCCAAATTCCGGAGGTTCAAAATCGAACAGCTGGACATCGCGCTGCTCATCGCATTCCACCGGAAGGGGCAGCGCAAGCATTGGCTTCCTAAGTCCGGCGGCGACCTCGGCGGTTACTTCGACTTCGTAACGACCTTCAACCTGAATGCTGAGAGGGGGCGCGGAAGGTCCTTGCGTGAGCCTGGGTGGCGGCAGGCAGAACAGCATATCCCGGGCGGTCATGGCTTCGAAATAGCCCGTGTTCGCCATCAGCCAATTGGCCGCATGGCTACGCTCGAAGCGGCGAGCCCCCACCGGGCCCGAGGCATACAGACCCGCTGCCTCAGCAACTTCCAGCGCGCGCGCGATGACCTGGGGCGGCTGAAACGGGGGATCGGAACGCTCGGCGAAGTAGTGACCAAGCTCGACGGCGGACTGGCGGCAATTGGCGGGGACGGGGCGGCCGAAGAGCCGCGCGAACCTCGCCGTAAGCTCCTCGTCTCCGTCAGGGACACGCGCTTCAAGCTGATCGCAGGCCCAACTCAAGACCCAGTGGTACGGGTGCCGGTAGAACAGGGCGAGCACGGTTTCAAACGCCAAGGCGCCAAGACTGCCAAGGTTGCCGGGGCCTGATCGCGTCCACCCGACCGGGTGCAACGTGCGGGCGCCAGCCTCATGCGCCCGGAGCCCGAGTTCGAAAGCTTCCACGCCGCCCGGAAGCGCGGAGAATCCATCCAGTGCTTCCAGAAACGTCCGGCGGATGGCGAAGGTGGCACCCAGATCGGGCGCTCCCGACCAGACCAGGGCTGGACCTGGGCAGATGAGATCACACTCCGACGTTGCTTGGAAAGGTTCCAGGGGCGGAAGCTCCGATCCCTCGGTAAAGAACAGCAACCATTCACCCAGCGCACCGCGCCAGGCCCAGTTCTTTTCTTCAGCCAATGAGGTGTCGCTCGAATCATTCGAACCACTCCATGGACAACGGAGCACCTCCCACGAGCCGGGGAAGCCCAAAGCCGAGAAGCCCTCCGTGTCGCCGTCCAATCTATCCGCAGCCCCGAAAGGCAGCAGAATCACGCTGAGACCCATGGTACCCATGCTACTCATGCTGCTCATGGCGCATTCCCGGGGGCGGTTCCTGGCCGCTGGGCCCTAGGCTGGGCGGGAGGCCTGCCTAGCAGGGATTCGATCAGGTCCGCAGCCACGCCCACGCCGTCTTCGGCCTGGATCGCCTGGGCGACGGCTGAACAATGAGACCGGATCGTTGCAGATTCCCGTGCCGTTTGGATGGCCGCAGCCAGTCCTTCCGGGGTGAGTTCCCTCACCGGGATGCTCGCGCTTGCCAGCTGGCGCTCCCGCGCCAGGGCACCCCAAAGAAATTGATCGAGCCAATGCGGAACGAAGACCGACGGCGTGCCCGCGCGCATGGCGGCGGCAGTGGTTCCCGCGCCGCCGCCATGCACCACGCAACTGGCCAGGGGGAACAGCCAGGCGTGCGGCACAAAATTCGTGAACAGCACCTTCGGCAGTGGCGTGCGGCTGTGCAGTCCACTCCAACCGGCCTGGATCACCGCCCGACCGCCTGCCAGTTCCATGGCTTGCAGCAGGATCCGGGAGATGGCCTCGGGATCCCTGTGGGCGAGGCTGCCGAAACCGAGGACCACCGGAGCTTCACCCGCAGCCACGAAAGCCTGGAGGTCAGGATCGGGCATGGCAGGCTCATCCAGAAACCAGAATCCGGTGACGTGGTGCTGCGGCGCCCAGGACCCGGGACGGGGGAAAATGTTGCGACTCACGGGCGTGAGCGCGAGCCATGGGGAAATGCCATCTACACCCAGGGGTTCAGCGATGGGGTCGAGGCCAAAGGTTGCCCGCAGGGCATTGAACGCCGGCGCTGCGGCTGCGGCCAGTTTCGGGCGACGGCTGTTACCAAAGGGTGAAAAATGAACTGATACGAAAGGCAGGCCCAATAATTCCGCCGTCACCTGTCCGGCGGATTGATAGGGAATCGAGAGCAACGCATCGGCGTCCCGGGCTTCAGCAACCAACGCCCTGACCGAAACTTCGGCATCCCTCAGTTGGACCAACATCGTGGCTTGAATCTGCTCGGACATCGCTTCCATTTCATAGGCCGACGAAAAGATTTTCCGGGTCTCCGGATCATCCATGGCCTGGCCCAGGCCGCAGAATTCCAAGCCATTCTGCTCAGCCCGCAGGGCAAAATTCGGGGGTGCCGCGAGCACTGCCTGGTGTCCGCGCCGTCGCAACTCCACGCCCAGGGCCAGGAACGGTTGCACGTCGCCAGTGGTGCCCAGGGTCGCCATGACAATTTTCATGCCCAGCCTGCGGGGTGTTTGTCATCGGGATGACGGATGCTCATTGCTATTCCTGCTGACTGGAGAGCGCAGCTGGCTTTGCTGCAACCCGGTCAAGGCATCGCTGCAATTGCTGCCCAAGCTCCGAAGCGTATTGCGTGATGCTGGCCAGATGGCCCCCCACAAGCCTGAAGACTTCGCTCTGGCTCGCGACCTTGGTCCAGGGATCCACCGTCGGAAGCTCCAGCCCACTGTTTCCTTCCGAACGGAAGAGGGTCAAGGTTCCCGGGTAAGGACGTGCGCGGTAGGCTGAAATCACCCGGAAGAAAAGGCTTACTAGAGCGCGCCTCCGATCTTCCTGGGACAGGGCGCCCAGCTCCAACTGATCGAAAGTCGAGCTCACGCCCATTGGCGGTTTATCCAAGTTTGGATCGGAGGGATCCATCATCACCAGCAAGTCCACCCTTTCCCCTTCCGCCGTCAGTTGCTGGGCTATTTCAAAAGCCTCCAGGGCCCCGTTGCAATGGCCTCCCAGCCGATAGGGCCCCTGCGGTTGCACCCGCCTGATGAGCTTCAAATGTTCCGCAGCCATAGTCTCGATCGAAGTAGGTGCTGGCTGTCCACCCAGCCCGTACGGGTGGATGACATAGAAAGGTTGCTCCGCAGCCAGGTTCGCCGCCATGTTTCGGCAATAAAAACCACCCCCGTTGAAATCCCCGTGCAGGAAGAAGAAGGGGCGCCCGTCGCTGCCGGCATGGAGCAATGCCAAAGGAGCTTCGGCGACATCAGCGGGGCCTTCCATCAGCAGGCGGCTCAAGGATTGGATGGTGGTGGTATGGGCATAGAAACTTGCTACCGGCAAGCTGCGCCCGAACGTTTGCTCCAGGCGCGCCAGCATCGCGAGCGCCATCAGGGAGTGGCCACCCAGATCGAAAAAATCGTCCTGGATGCCGATGGGTCGAAGGTTGAGAAGTTCTTCCCAGATCTGAGCCACCAGGAACTGCGTGGGGTCTTCGGGGACTTGGGCCAGCTGCGGTCCTGGGCCGGCCAGGGGAACGCTGCGCAAGGCCTGACGGTCGGGCTTCCCGTTTTTCATGGGCAAAGACCGGACCAGCCCGAAGGCCGTTGGCACCATGTAGCGTGGCAGTTTTGCCTTCAGAAAATCCAGCAGGCCGTCCAGGCTGAAGGACGCTCCCGCTCCTGCCGGAGCTTCAAAGTAGGCCACGATGCGCTTGTCCCCGGACGCGTCTTCGCGCGTGTCCACCAAGGCATGACCGACTCCTGGATACTGCGTGAGGGCCGCTTCGATTTCTCCGAATTCGATGCGATGACCTCTGATTTTCACCTGATCATCTTTCCGCCCAAGGAATTCGATGTTCCCATCCGGCAGGTAGCGGGCGATATCGCCGGTCTTGTATAGACGCCCGCCAGGGTCCCCACTGAAAGGGTCCGGAAGGAATTTTTCGGCCGTCAATTCCGGCAGCTTCAAGTAGCCCCGGCCTAGGCCCAGCCCACCCACATGGAGTTCACCGGACACACCGATGGGAACCGGTTGGCCCAGCGGGTCGAGCAGGTAGACGCAGGTATTACCGATCGGGCGACCGATGGGGATGGAACGCTGATCAGCAGCCAGGAGCGCCGGGATCGGATAGCAGCAGGAGAAGGTGGTGCCTTCCGTGGGCCCGTAGCCGTTGCTGATCCGGGTGTCCGGCAGCGCGGCCAAAGCCCGGCGCACATGGCGGACCGACAGCGCCTCACCGCCGATCAGGAGCTGGCTTACCTTCATGAGCATCTCTGGCGCGTGCTCCACGATCGCATTGAACAGGCTCGACGTCAGCCAAAGCGTGTTGATCTGCTCCTTTTCCAACACGGTTCGCAGGGTGGCGAACGACACTTCCTGCTCGGGATAGAGCACGCAGCGCCCGCCATGGAGCAGCGGCGCCCAAAGTTCAAAGGTAGCTGCGTCAAAGGAGATCGGCGCTGCCTGCAATACGCTGGTGGTGGCATCGAGCTGCGCGAAACCGCCTCCGAAAATAAGGCGGACGATGCCCTGATGGCAGATCTCGACCCCCTTGGGCCGACCCGACGAACCCGAGGTGTACATCACATAGGCCACCTCATCCGGTCCCGTGCTGATCGGGGGATTCCCAAGGCTTGCACCACCCGCTGGTAAACGGTCCAGGTCCAAGGCGAACACCTTGGCATCGCAACTGGGGATGCGTCCGATGAGAGGCTGTTGGGTCAACAGGAAAGCCAGGCCCGTATCCTTGATCACGAAGGACCATTGTTCCCGGGGGTGGCTGACATTGAGTGGCACGTAGGCCGCCCCGCACTTGAGAATCCCCAGGATGCCCACCACCAGTTCCAGGGTCCGGTCCATGAGAATGCCCACCGGCATTCCGGGTCGCACGCCGCTGCTGATCAGAGTGTGGGCCACCTGATTGGCTTTTTCATTCAAGGCGCGGTAGGACAGGCTCCGGTCCCTGAAGACCAGGGCGGGCGACTCCGGGGTGCGTTGCGCCTGGTCCTGGAACAATTCATGGACGCTTTGGTGGGGAATCGCGGTGCGGGTGTCGTTCCATTGCACCAGGATCTGCTGCCGTTCAGCATCGCTCAGCAGCGGCAGCTTCAAAATAGGCTGTTCCGGGTCCGCAATCATGGCCTCCAACACGCGTTGATAATGGCTCAGCAGCCGCTGGATCGTCGCCGGATCGAACAGGTCGGTGCGGTATTCCAGCTCAGCTTGAAGGGCGCCTTCGGACTCCCACAGGGAGAGTCCCAGGTCGAACAGCGCGTAGCGCCGCTCCAGGGTTTCCGTGGTTTCCAGCAAGCCCAGGAAAGGGGTCGCCGGAGACTGATCCTGCTGATACATGAAGGCCACTTGAAACAGCGGAGAGAAACCCTGGCTCCGGGGTGGATTGAGCACTTCCACCAGTTTCTCGAACGGCAGGTCCTGATGTTCATAGGCGCCCAACGCCACCGCCCGGACCCGAGCCAAGGCTTCCCGCGCCGTGGGGTTGCCGGACAAGTCCGTACGCAGGGTCAGCATGTTCACGAAAAAGCCGATCAGCGGCTCGACTTCGGCGCGCATCCGGCCCGCGATGGGTGAACCCACCACGATGTCCTCCTGCCCGCAATACCGGGCCAGGAGCACTTGAAACCCGGCCAGCAGGACCATGAACAGCGTCGTGCCTTCCCGGCGCGCAAGCGTGTTCAGGTCCGCCTGGAGCCGAACCGGCAGGCTGATGCGTTGGTGGCCGCCCCGATGGCTCTGGACCGTGGGCCTGGCACGATCGGTCGGCAACTCCAGCAGCGGGGGCGCAGCCTTCAACTGCTGCTTCCAATAACTCAATTGCCGTTCCAGCAGGTCTCCTTGAAGCAGCTTCCGTTGCCAGACCGCGTAATCCGCATACTGCAGTGACAACTCCGGCACCTGCGCTGTTTGCCCGAGACAGATGGACCGGTAGAATTCCTTCAATTCCCGGAACAGGGTCGCCATGGACCAGCCATCTGAGATGATGTGATGCAGGCAGACCAACAGCACATGCTCCTGGGCGGATTGGCGCACCAGCAGCGCCCGCAGCAGCGGACCGGCGGCCAGATCGAAAGGACGGAAAGCTTCTTCTGCGAGCAGTTCCCTGGTCCTGGCCGCTCGCGCCTCGCCCGGCACGGGCTGCAGGTCCACCAGGAGTAGTTCCAGCTCCAGGTCGAGCGCGATCTGCTGCTGGGGATCTCCCTCCAGCCGATGGAAAGTGGTCCTCAAGGCTTCGTGGCGCTGGACCACTCGCCGGAAACTTTCCTGCAAAGCGGGAACGTCCAAAGGGCCCACCAGCCGAACGGCCATGGGGATGTTGTATTGCGAGGGTTCAGCCAGGTATTGATCCAGGAACCACAGCCGCGCTTGCGCATAGGAAGCCGGGAAGACGAAGGAATTCTCCGCTGGTGGAGCATGTGGAGCAATGGCCAGGAAAGCTTCGTCAGGATTGCTGTCATGAACCGGCAAATCAACCTCGGTCTTTTCGGGTGGCGGGGGCTTCAACTCCAGCTTACCCAATTCCTTCCAGGCCTTCGAGACTGGCAGCAAGGGGAACGGCAGTTCCATTGCCGGTGCTTGGGTCGTGCGCATCGTGCGCAAAATGGAGGTCGGCGGAGGTCCTGTGCGGTTGCTTCAGTTGCTTAAGCTGCTTTCGCGGATGAGGAAGGGAAGGTGGCAAGCCTTCGCCTGCTCAGCGGCGTTGCTCGGCACCCTGGCCTGCGCTCCCCACGTGCGAACGGTCCCGCCCAGGCCGCAGCCGCCAGTTCCAGTCTCTGCGGAGTCCCCATGGTCCGCGCCGATTGCCGAGGCCCTGGCGCGGGCGGGGGGAAACCGCCTTGAGCTGGAAAAGGCGTTGCGGCAGGCGCCCGCGGCGCAGCAGGAAGGGATGCGGTTCCTGGTGGCGAACATGCCGGAGGTGGATCTCAAAAAACTCAACTCGGCTTATCTGCTGGACACGGTCGCCCTCGCCTATGAGGCCTATGATACGGCGCCCTGGAAGGCCCGAATCCCCAAGCACCTGTTTCTGAATGATGTGCTTCCTTACGCCTGTCTCACCGAACAGCGGGACGGCTCCCGCCGCTACTTGCGGCAGGTGGCCGCGCCGCTGGTGCTGGACTGTGCGACTCCGGCGGAAGCTGCCCACCATTTAAACCAGCAGCTGTTCTTGCGCTTGAAGGCCCACTATTCCACCGCCGGAACCAAACCCGATCAATGCGCCCTCGAAACCATCGCCAGCGGGAAGGCCTCCTGCATTGGGCTTTCGGTCTTGCTGGTGGGCGCCTGTCGGGCCGTGGGCATTCCGGCAAGGCTGGTGGGCATTCCCTTATGGCCCGACAACCGGGGCACCCACGAATGGGTGGAGATCTGGGATGGCGATTGGCACTTCATGGGCGCCGATGAGCCATACTCCGAGGGCCTGGACCATGCGTGGTTCAACCAGGACGCCTCCAAAGCCATCCGGGATGTGCCCCAGCACGCGATTTACGCCACCAGCTTCGAACCGACCGGGCTGTGCTTTCCGATGCTCTGGGCCCCACAGGTGCGCTGGATCCACGCCGTCAACGTGACCGATCGCTATCGCAGCGCCTGGCCTGCGCCCACGGCCCCAGCGGGGCACTGATACACGATACACAAATCAAGTCACCTTCGGGGACAGCGAAAATGAATTCGCCGCCAGCTTGATTCTTCCTCACGTATCGGCCTTGACTGCCAAGCAGACTCCAAGAGCGCCAAGCAGGGGCGTCCTGATCCTGCTTCGAGGTTGATTTTCAGGGGATTCAGTAGGAACCCTTTATCTCTTCAGCAGCTCCGCCCACCCCCGCAGGGAAATCGTTTCGATGTCCTCCTTGATTCGGTTTCGCTCGTTTCCTGGGTCCACCCCAAACTTACGGTCGGGTTTTAGATCGGCGCAGGCGGTAGGAAAGCCGCGTTCTAACTTGGGGGTCAGGCTGCGCTTGATTTCGATCGCCCATAGGGTCTTGTTCGGCCAAGGCAGTCATTGGCTAACGGGCGTGCCGGCTTCGCTGCCCTCTGCTTGTACGAGTCACCGCCGATCATGCTGCGGCGATTCGGAGTAGGGCTGGGTTTGATCCTGAAACGCGCAGCCCTAGGAGATGACTACGTTGGGTTTCCCGGCCCAGCGGGGTCGAATAAAAAAGCCCCCGCTGGAGCGGGGGCTTGGACGATAAGGTGATCGGAATTAACTTGTGACGATGGAAATCGTAGCTACCACAGACTTGCCTGCGGCATTGGTCACCTTGAGTGTATAAGTCAGGGTCGTTCCAATCGGGACGAAGGGCACGGTGGTGACCACAGTCTGGGTCGAATTGACCGGTGTACCAAGAGCTTGGAAGATATCCGTGAAGACGCCATCGGTGTTGGTGCCACCATCGTTGTAAACAATGGTGAAGGTAAGGTTATCACCGTTCTGGAAGACGGCTGGACCACCAAAATTATTGGAGACAACTGTGAAAGTTGTGACCGTTGGCGCCGCGATGACATTCACGAAAGTTCCCGTGGTGGCCGTCTGGGTGCCGTTGGTGGCGGTCAGGAGGTAATTCTTGAAGCCCAGTATGGTGGGCGTGACGGTGACCGGCAGGCCACTCGTGATGGCGCCGGGAGCGGTAGCACCACCAGAGAGGGAGGTGACGGTAGCCGTCCCGGTGAAGACGCCGGTCATCTGGAAGGAATCGAGCAGCGTGACGAGCTGAGGCGATGCCGCCAAACTGATGGCCAGCGGACCCTGCAGGACAGTGACCTGGGCCGAAGCCGTGGCCGTTGCGCCAGCGGCGTTGGTGACGGTCAGGAAGTAA
This sequence comes from Holophagaceae bacterium, assembly GCA_025361125.1. Taxonomy (GTDB): domain Bacteria; phylum Acidobacteriota; class Holophagae; order Holophagales; family Holophagaceae; genus JANXPB01. The sequence goes on from JANYBM010000012.1 coordinate 14,149, forward strand.
GTCGTGGTGAAGGTGGGCGAGACGGTGACCGCCTGCGTGTTGGCCACGTTGCCGAAGCCCGTGAGGACGCCGACGCCGTTGCCGACGGTGTTGGTCAGGACCGAGCTGCTACCGGCATTGATGGTGGTCGGCAGAGCAACGAGAGCGGCGATGGGAGCCGCCACGGCCGTGACGGCCGTGCCCGCGGTGGTGGTGAGCGAGCCCTGGGTCACGGTCAAGGTGTAGACCGTGGTGCCAGCGCCCGGCGTGAGGGCCGCGGTAGGAACGCCATTCAAGACTCCGATGGCGCCTGGGTTGATGACACCCGTGCCGCTGTTGGGTGCCCAGGAAGGCAGCAGGGTGATGGTGTCACCGACCGTGATCAGGTTCTTGCTGGCGGTCAGGTTCGGGCTGCCAGGAACCGGGTTCACTGTAACTGTGGCGAAGAAGGTCTT
>JANYBM010000030.1 GCA_025361125.1 Holophagaceae bacterium
CGATGGCCTCGTCCATTCCATGCACGGGGAAGGGCGTGTAGGTGTCGATGACGCGATAACCGTCCAGCTTCAGGCGCTTCACGGCCTCAAGCAACAGCCCGGGGGCCGCGAAACTGGCGCGGAAGCGCGTCGGGACCATCAAGTCGGTTCGATCAGTGCTCCTCATGCTTCAGCACTCCTTTCACTTCGCTGGCGGCGATGACCGGCAGCAACCGGGTGAAGATCAGGAAGCAGGTGAAGAAGAGCCCGAAGCTGCCCAGGAAGATGGCCACCTCGATGAAGGTCGGGCTGTACCCGGCCCAGGAAGACGGCAGGTAGTCGCGGTGGAGGCTCGTCACGATGATGACGAAGCGCTCGAACCACATGCCGATGTTCACGAATATGGACAGGATGAAGATCATCCAGGGGGTGGTGCGCACCTTCCGGAACCAGAAGAGCTGGGGGATGATCACATTGCAGCTCACCATGGACCAGTAGGCCCACTTGAACGGGCCGAGGGCGCGGTTGAGAAAGACGTAGCGCTCGAAGTCGTTGCCGCTGTACCAGGCCATGAAGAATTCCGTGCCGTAGGCCATGCCCACGATCATTCCCGTGGCGATGATCACCTTGGTCATGGCTTCCAGATGCCGCAGCGTGATGTACTCCTCCAGGTCCATCACCTTCCGGGCGATGATCATGAGCGTGAGCACCATGGCGAAGCCGCTGAACACGGCGCCCGCGACGAAGTAGGGCGGGAAGATCGTCGCGTGCCAGCCAGGGATGACGGATGTCGCGAAGTCCATGGACACGATGGTGTGCACCGAGATCACCAGCGGTGTGCTGAGGCCCGCCAGCAGCATGTAGACCGTTTCGTAGCGGCTCCAGGTGCGGTTCGAGCCGTTCCAGCCCAGGGAGAAGATGCTGAAGATGGCCTTGCGCACCTTCGATTTGGCGCGGTCCCGCATGGTGGCGAGGTCGGGCACCATGCCCAGGTACCAGAAGGTGAGCGAGATGATGAAGTAGGTGCTGATGGCGAAGACGTCCCACAGCAGCGGGCTTTTGAAATTCACCCAGAGGGAACCGCGGGTGTTTGGATACGGCGTGGCCCAGAACGCCAGCCAGGGACGGCCCATGTGAATGATGGGGAAGGTGCCGGCGCACATGACCGCGAAGATGGTCATGGCTTCCGCCGCGCGGTTGATGCTGGTGCGCCATCTCTGGCGGAACAGGAAGAGGATCGCCGAGATCAACGTTCCGGCATGCCCAATGCCGACCCAGAACACGAAGTTGGTGATGTCGAAGGCCCAGCCCACCGTGCGGTTGAGGCCCCAGGTGCCGATGCCCCGGGTTACGGTCTGCGTGACGGCCCAGGCCCCTAGGAGAAGCAACGACAAGGATACGGAAAGCGCCAGCCACCATTTCAGCGGCGGCATGCGCTCGGTGGTGCTGAAGACCTCTTCGGTTACCTGGGAATAGCTCTTGTTGCCTTCGATGAGCGGCAGGACGTGACCATAGCCACGCAGCTCTTCCTCCGCGATCCCATCCAAGGCAGGCAGCGCGTATGCGTGGTCTTCAGGCGCCATGGTGGCCTCCTTTGGATTCGACCGGTTCCGCGTTGCGGATTTTCGTCAGGTAACTCACGGCGGGGGCGACACCCAGCTCGCCGAGCACCAGGAAACGCTTGGGATCGCGCATGGCATGGCTGATCTGGCTGTCGGGATCCTGCACATCGCCAAAGACGATGGCTTGGGCCGGGCAGCTCTGCATGCAGGCGGGCTGGGCTTCGCCATCTTTGAGCTCGCGGCCTTCGTTCTTGGCCTGGATCTTGGCGGTCATCAGGCGCTGGACGCAGAAACTGCACTTCTCCATGACGCCGCGGCTGCGCACGGTGACATCGGGATTGAGCGCCAGGCGCTCGATCGCGCTGTCGTGGGGGTATTCCCACCAATTGAAGCGGCGCACCTTGTAGGGGCAGTTGTTGGCGCAGTAGCGGGTGCCCACGCAGCGGTTGTAGACCTGCTGGTTCAGGCCTTCTTCGCTGTGGACGGTGGCCAGCACCGGGCAGACATTTTCGCAGGGCGCGTTGTCGCATTGCTGGCACATCATCGGCTGGTGGAACACCTTGGGCTCGGCTTCGCTGCCTTCGTAGTAGCGGTCGATGCGCAGCCAATGCATCTCGCGTTTCCTCGCGACTTCGGCCTTGCCCACCACAGGAATGTTGTTCTCCACCTGGCAGCCGATGACGCAGCCCGAACAACCGGTGCATTTGTTCAGGTCGATGACCATGGCCCAGCGATGCTTGCCGTGGGGATGAGGCGCATAAGCCGAAGGACCAATCTCCTCATGCGGTCGAGCGGAGGCCGGATCGCGCAGGTAAGGCGCCAGCGCCATTTCGCGGACGAGTTCGCGGCCTTCAAGACTGTGGTGGTCCTGGGTGGCGGCCAGTTCGGCCCGGCCTCCGGTCCTGCGGATCTGCAGTGCGCTTGGGTTGGCGCTCAGGAACCCGCTCGCGAGGCTGCGCCATGGATAGACATTGCTGCCCACGATCTTCCAATCTTTGGGGCCGCCTTCCTTCCGGCCGTAACCCAACGCCACGGCGACGGTACGGTCGTCCTGGCCCGGTTGCACCACCACGGGAAGCGCCAGTTCGGGTAAGCCTTCGGGCCTCAGCGCGGCCATGTCACCCTGCTCAAATCCCAGGCTCTTCGCGGCGGCCGGAGACAGGGACAGGTAGTTGTCCCAGGTCATCTTGGTGATGGGATCGGGCAATTCCTGGAGCCAAGGATTGAAGGCGTGGCGGCCATCTCCAAGACCGACCTTGGCCATGAGCAGCAGTTCATAGGGCCGCGGTTTCAAAGGGATCCGTTCACGGAGGGAAGCGTTCACATCCTCGCGGTAGACGGGCGCGGCGGCGTTGCCATCGAGTTGAACCACGCCCTTCTGTAGGACGCCATTCCAGAAAGCGTCGAAGTCCGCCACCGCCTTCTGATGAGGAAAGACATCCTTCCTCCAATGTTCCCGAAGTTGATCCAGGGCGGCCGCGGGCCGACCGCTCCAGGACAGGAAACTCTCGAGAGAATTTCGGGTTTGGAAGAGTGGGTTGGTAAGCGGCTGGACCAGGCTCAGGGTTCCCGATACGGGCTCCGCATCGCTCCAGGCTTCCAGCCAGTGGTGATCCGCAGCGAGATGGGTGCAGGCGACCGCAGTCTCATCCGCGGTCAGGGCGGTGCTCACGCGCAGGCGTACCTTGGCGAAGGCGGCGGAGAATTCAGTGGGCAGATCATAGACGGGATTCGTCCCAACCACGATCACCGCGTCCACTTGCCCTTCGCTCATCTCGTTGATGAAGGCGGCAAGGGCGCGGTCGTCTCCTTGTTTCTGAAGGCTGGGGCGGGCGAGGTCCACGGTCTTGCCATCGTTGCCGAGCAGATGGTTGATGCGGGCGGTGAGAATTTGCGC
>JANYBM010000080.1 GCA_025361125.1 Holophagaceae bacterium
GCGCCACCTCGAATGTCGCCAAGGTCTGGCGGAACGGCAATGCCAGCGCCCTGACGGATGGAACCCAGACTGCTCGCGGGTATGGAATCGCGGTGACGGCGCATTAACGAACCCCAGCGCCCAAGGCCCGGGTTCATAGCCTTGGATAACTGACCTTCCCGATTTTTAGGCCAAACAGGACGGTCACCCCCTCACAGGAAGGAGTAGGGGTGACCGCCCTGCCCCGATCAGGGGTTGCCACCTGAGTAGCTGTGGTAGCCGAGGCGGTTGGTGGTGCCCACCGCGGCGGAATCCACCAGGCTGAAATTGGGAGACTTGATCTGAAGCGTGTCCACCTGGATCCATTGAGAAAAGGTGAAGGTGGGGTTCGGGGCGGTGACGGAGAAGGCCCGGACATAGGAGCGGTCGAGGCCCTTGACCAGGGTCCAGTTGCTTCCCGCGGTCGTGCCGGTGTTCCCCATCCACGCAACCGAGTCGTTGATTCCAATGACATCCGTGCGATGGCTGTAGGCCGTAGCGCCGAGCGTCCCAGTTGCATCTGGTGAGAGGAAAACCACGTCATCGCCGTTGAAATTGGCCACTGACGTGCTGATCCCAGTTCCCGTCACGTAAGTTGGAGTCGGCAACACCGAGGCGCTGTTAAACAGTAGGATGCTCGCACCCGGCGCGATGGTGCCTATGAACGCGTAAGTGGAGTAACTGCCACCGGTGGCAGTGTAGGGGTTGGACCAGAGCCAAGCGTACATTGGGGTGTCAGTGGCGTTGAAAGTGGAGGCGCCGACATTGGTGATCTCGATCCACTTATTGTTGCTGGTGCCCTCATAATACTGGCTGATGATCAACTGCGGAATTGCCGCAGGCGGAGTCACCGTCAGCGTGAACGTCTTGACCGTGGCGGCAGCTTCGCCGTCCGTGGCGGTGACAGTGATTAGGGTGGTCCCGGTCAGCCCCGCCTGTGGCACCAGGGTAAGGGTGATGGCACCGTTCGTGTTCCCGACCGTGATGTTGGAATCCAAAAGCAGGGTGGTGTTCCCGGACGTGGCGGTCACGGTGATACTGCCGGGTGCCGTGGCATCGTCCGCGACGGAGAAGTTAATGGCTTTGGAAGTCCCCACGGTGGTACTGGAATCGGGAATCGTGGAGGGTGTAAAAGTAGGCGCGGTGTTGCTCACCACAGTGAAAGTGAAGGTCTTGACCAGGGATGCCCCGGAGGCGTCGGTGAGGGTCACGGTGATGGTGGCGCTTCCGAGTTGGGCTGCCACAGGTGTGATGCCCAGGGAAACTGCGCCGGCGGTGTTGGTCACCACCAGCTGGTCATCGGCCACAAGGTTCTGGTCGCTGGAGAGGGCTGTCACAACCAGGCTTCCGGGTGGTGTGTAATCATCAGCCACCGTGAAAGCCACCGGGGGAACGGGATTCCCGACCCGGACGGAGAGGTTGGAAAGCGTGGTGGGCGAGATGGTTGGAGGCGCATTGGTGGGGTCCACCACCGTGACCACCCGCGTAATCGTATTGGTCTGGCCTAGGCTGTCCGTCGCGGAGAAGGTCGCAGTGAAGCTTCCGGCACTCGCATAGATGTGGGTCGTGGTCAGGCCAGTGGTTGCAGTGGGGCCATCCCCGAAGGTCCAGCTGCACCCCGAAGTTGTGTCAACGGTCCCGCCAGCCTGGTTGGGCATCACAGTGGCTTCGAAGGGGATGGAGTCCCCCATCTTCACCGTGTCTCCCTTAAGGATGGGGTTGGTGGTGATGGGAATGAGATCCCAACTCGGCTTCAGGATATGGACATTGGGTCCGCTGGCTTTTTCGAAATTGCCTCCCCATCCACGCACATCCACTGTGGCTTTCCAGGCATCCAAGGTGGCGTCATGGGGAAGGTTGGGGAAGAAATCCAACCCTGTCAGATCCTCTACCAATTTGACGGTAGTAGTGTACTTCCAGATATCGGCGCTCTCGACAGTCGCGTAGGAACGGTTGGAAGACATCCAGGCAATAACTCTAGGTAGCGTCTGCCCGGCTGCAGGTTCCGCTACAACGATCTTGTAGCAGGCAGTGGGGATGGCGATGGCAAGTGTCCCGACTGGCAGGCTTGCAGGCGTCCTGGTGTAGGTCGAAGTGGAAGGTACCCAGAAATCCGTTGTACCGGTGAAGATAGGACCTGTGTAGACCCAGGTGCGACCGAAGATGGCGGTCACCCCATTGTTGAAGACGCCACCGATGGATTTCCCGCCGACCGCTTCCTCCAGGTCATTCCACAAATGCTGGTTGTAGTAAGAAACCTGGGCGACCAGGTTGGACATGTAGGTGGCGTCATCCCCGGCCTGCTGGTTATACCGGTAGGCGACATCCGAGCGCATCGCCATGTGTCCCCGATCGAAGCCCTGGCCATTGGCCAGGTAGAACATGCTTCCGTGCGTACCCATGGAGGCCTTGGTTACCTGAGGGGCATCCAACCGGGTATCCGTCTGGTAGTCCCCGGTGCTGTTGGGGAAGGTGCTGTTGACTTTGAAATCCGCGTAAGCGGTCCACGCTGGGTTCTTCAGAGTCTCGTCATACCCCAAACGGAAGGCTCCGTTGGGGAATTTGACCGGGTCCACGTGCAGGGAGGGCACGACCGTCAAAGGCCGACTGGGCACGGCCACAGGCTCGCCCCCTGGAATATAGAAAGGATTCGGTGCGACCACTGTGAAGGTGGCGCTGGAGCTTTCAATCGAGGTGATGTCGTCGCTGACTACCACCGTGTAACCGTCAGGCACTATCTTGAGGTCAGTGAAGCCAGTGGTGTAGCTGCTGGCAGTGGCTCCAGCAATGTTGGAACCATTCTTCCGCCACTGGTAGGTGAACGGCCCGAATCCGCTGGCCGCGACATTGAATTTGGCACCGTCTGGGGCTGTCACGGTCTGGTCCACTGGCTGAGTCTGGATAGTCAGATCCGAAGTCACGATGAGTATGGCCGCATCGCTTGTCACGCTCCCGGCCGGACCCGTAACCACCACCGTATAGCTGTCGGCATCGGTCGCGGTAATGGCCGTGAAGCTGAGGGATGGTGAAGTCATTCCAGGGAGATTCGTTCCATTCTTCTGCCACTGGTAAGTGAGAGGCCCCGTGCCGCTCGCCGCACAGGTCAGGGACACAGCACTCCCCTCGACGTAGCTGCCACCCTGCGGTTGGGTGGTGAAGGAAGGCAGGATGGGTGTGACTGTCAGGGTTGCCAGATTGCTCAACGATGATTGGCTTGCACCATTCGTGACGAGCACCGAGTAGTGGGTGCTGTTGTCGGTGGCATAAACGAGGCTTGGCGTCGTGAAAGTGGTGGCAACCGCCCCAGACAGATTGCTTCCGTTCCGCTGCCACTGGTAGGTGAAGGGACCGGTTCCACTGGCAGACACGGTGAAGGTGGCCGTCGTTCCATCCACCGCTGATTGATCCACAGGACCAAGCAATTGGGTGGGCTTGGGGATGACCGTGAGAGTGGCAGGATCACTGGCAGTGGCTTGACCTGCGGCGTTGGTCACGACTACGGAATACACTGCATGGTTGTCCGTGATGTAGACGATGGTAGGCGTCGTATAGTTGGCTGCAATCGCCCCTGGCAGGTCAATTCCGTTCCGCTTCCACTGGTAGGTGAAGGGGCCGGTGCCACTGGCAGACACTGTGAAGCTGGCGGTCGAACCATCCACGGCGGACTGATTGCCGGGACCGGCCAGTTGGGTAGTCATTGGAATCACGGTGAGCCTGGCTAGGCCACTGAATGAGAGGTGGCCTGCTCCATTGGTTACGACCACGGAATACACCGCATTGTTGTCTGTGGCATAGACGAGGGCAAGCGTCGTGTAAGTGGCGCCGACAGCCCCAGGCAAATTGAAGCCGTTTCGCTTCCACTGGTAGGTGAAGGGACCGGTTCCACTGGCAGAAACCATGAAGGTCGCAGTCGCACCATCCTCGGCCGATTGATCCACAGGACCGACCAGTTGGGTGGCCTTGACGATCACGGTCAGTTTCGCCGGGCCACTGGTGGTGCCCTGGCCAGCTCCGTTGGTTACCAACACGGAGAACACCGCATTGTTGTCCGTGGCGTAGACGAGGGCAGGCGTCGTGTAGGTGGCGCCCACAGCCCCAGGCAGATCAATTCCATTCCGTTTCCACTGGTAGGTGAAAGGGCCACTACCCGTCGCGACCACGGAGAAGGTGGCGGTCGAACCATCCACTGCCGATTGATCGCCAGGACCGACCAGTTGGGTGGAGTTGGAAGTCACGGTGAGCTTCGCCTGGCCACTGATGGTGACCTGGCCAGCTCCGTTGGTCACGGCCACAGAGTACGCCGCATTGTTGTCTATGGCATAGACGAGGGGAAGTGTCGTGCAGGTGGTGCCGACAGCCCCAGGCAGATCGCTTCCGTTCCGCTTCCACTGGTAGGTGAAGGGGCCGGTTCCACTAGCGGCAACCGAGAATGTGGCGGTCGCACCATCCACTGCCGATTGATCGGCAGGACCGAGCAGTTGGGTGGGTTTGGGGATCACGGTGAGCTTCGCCTGGCCACTGGTGGTGACCTGGCCAGTTCCGTTGGTTACAGCCACGGAATACGCCGCATTGTCGTCCGTGGCATAGACGAGGGAAAGCGTGGTGTAGGTGGCGCCGACAGCCCCAGGCAGATTGCTTCCGTTGCGCTTCCACTGGTAGGTGAAGGGACCAGTTCCATTAGCGGTAACGGCGAAAAGGGCCGTCGAGCCATCCAAGGCAGACTGATCACTCGGCCCCACCAATTGGGTCGGTTTGGGGGTCACCGTGACTTTGGCGGGGCCGCCGGTGGTGGCTTGGCCTGCTCCGTTGGTTACGAGCACGGAACACACAGCATTGTTGTCGGTGGCGTAAACGAGAGTGGGGGTGGTGTAGCTGGAGGCAATGGCCCCAGGCAGATCGGTTCCCTTCCACTTCCACTGATAAGTGAAGGGGCCGGTTCCACTGGCGGAAACCGAGAAGGTGGCTGAGGAACCGTCCACCGCGGACTGATCGCCCAGGCCAACCAATTGAGTGGGTTTGGGGGTCACGGTGAGCTTAGCCGAGCCACTGGAGACAGCCTGGTTCACCCCATTGGTCACCACCACGGAATACAGCGCATTGTTGTCCACCGCATAGGCCAGGGAAGGTGTCATGTAGCTGGCGTTGGTGGCCCCCGGCAGAACCACGCCATTCCGCTTCCATTGGTAGGCGAACGGCGCCGTTCCATCCACGGATACATTGAAGCTCGCGGTGGAACCATCCAGCACCGTTTGATCGACCGGGCCAGTCAGCTGGGTGGCCTTGGGGGTCACGGTGACTAAGGCGGAATTGCTGGGGGTGGCCTGTCCGGCCCCATTGGTCACGACCACGGAATAAGCCATCTGGTTATCCGACGCATAGACAAGGGCCGGTGTGGTGCAGGTGGCCGCGTGGGCTCCGGCTACATCGACTCCGTTCCGTTTCCACTGGTAGGTGAACGGTCCAGTACCACTGGCGGCGATCGTGAAGGTGGCCGGTGCACCGTCCAGGACCGTCTGATCTGATAAGCCAGTCAGGACCGTGGTTTTGGGCGTCACACTCAACTTGACCGCATTACTGGTGACGGTTCCGGCGGAATTGGAGATGACCACGTTGAAAGTCGCTCCGTGATCACTCGCGTAGACAACCTGCCCAGTCATATAGCTCGCATTGATGACCCCGGCCAAAGGAGCGCCGTTGCGGTTCCACTGGTACGTGAGGCCCTCACCACTGGCCACAACAGAGAAGCTGGCCGGGGTTCCATCCAGGACTGTCTGGTCGGTCGGCTGGGAGGTGATAGCTGGAGCGGACTTTTGACTGGATCCGCCACAACCCAAGGCAGCAAAAAGCGAACAGACCATGGCAGCCGGGACCAAAAAGCCACCCGCAGCCTTCGCCTGACGGCGGAACAGCTCACTCCAATGGGCGAAGAATTGCGGCATGTCTGCTCCTGAATGCCCGCCGAGTTCGTTTCGGCCAGGAAGTTAGTTGATAAAAACAGTGAATTGAATTTTCAATTTATTGATTGAATGTAAATTCCATGTGATATATATAAAAATTATCAAATAATTATATTTGATAATTTTTTATAAACATATTAATAAATTTATTATTTGCCCTTGTTCTTGGCGCCCTTTGCCTGTAATTGTTTTGAGTCTCATTTGAGGATATCCCATCAAGGACTTCCACTAGACAAATACATCGGAAGGAAAACGAAAATATTCAATTTCTTTTCTCTTAATTTTCTATTAATGATAAATAAATTTACAAAAATAAAAACGAATTATTAACGTATTTATAAATTAAAAAATAAAAATACTAACAATTTACAATTATAATAAATTATTATAAATAATAAATACAATAATTTTTTATAACTAAATATAATAACCCAAAAAAACAATACCTTAATATTTTTTCAACGTCAATGATTGTTAGCTGAATTATGATGCTAATAATTTTTTTGTGATATTAGTCATAATTACCACGCACCACTCCCTTCCCTACTCAATCCAGAGTCAGGGTGTTGGCGAAATTAGTGAGGTAGGACCCGAAGTGTCTAGATGGTTCACAAACCCCATTTAGAGGGCATGGGGGGGCTGGGCCTTTGCACTTATACAGCCGAGAATCGCCTGGATGACTCTCGGTTTCGTTGTCCAGGCTGTCCATTGCTTCCGGCCCAGGTAGTTCGAGCAAGCAAGGACTTCGTCAGCAAATGCGCCCTAGTGGAGCTTCAACCAAAGATCAAAAATCAGAAATTTCGCCAACTCATCGCAGAAATTCAGGACCAAGGCCCAAGGCGGTAGCATCACTGCATGCCCCTTCCCCCAGTAACTCCTTCCATCTGCCTTGGCGTGGACCCCGGCTCATTGGCCTGCGGGTGGGCGGTGGTGTCGCGGCTGGGGTCTCGGATGGAGCTGGTGGAGGCTGGCGTGATCCGATCAAAGCGAGGCGCGGAGTTCTCCGAACGGATCCACGGAATCCATCTAAGCCTCTCCGAGGTCATCGCCATGCATCACCCGCACTTCATGGCGGTGGAATCGCCCTTTATGGAAAAGAACAGCGCAACCGCCATCAAGCTGGGCCAGATCCGAGGGGGAATCCTGCTGACTGCAGCGCTGCACCAGTTGCCAGTGGGGGACTACAACCCCATGCAAGTAAAGAAGGCCGTGAGTGGCTACGGCTGGGCGGACAAAAATCAGGTGGGGAAAATGGTGATGACCATCCTGAACCTGAAAGAACCCCTCCAAGCGGATGCCGCTGACGCCGCCGCCGTAGCCATCGGGCATCTGCTGGCTACGCGACGAAGCTAGGCATTATGTAAAAAGGAACCCGCCGGTTGCTGGCATGAAATTATGCTGCTTTCTCTTCGGCGAAATCTGCGGCTAGAGCGATACTTCCAGTGCTTGGCAGGCAACCCAGACGAACGGCTGCAACTGGTTTAAGAGGTCGTAACATTCTCCAACTTCCATCCATCGCGTAGGCCTGCGTCCGACATAGCAGATCCATACGCCTTGGCCAGAAAAGTTCTGGCAAAGTTGCGACCCCAAAAGGAAGGGCACCAAAGGGTGCCCTTTTTTGGGGTCGCAGCTTTGCGGGTATATAAGGTCCGCATGCTGGAAGGGCAGGCAGGGAAAGGCCGCCCCCGGGTTTAAAATCGCTGAGTTCTGCGATCTCGAGGTTCAAGATGGGCCTTTCGGTTTGGCGTTCAAGGGGAAAATTAGGGAGAAGTTTGGAGCAGCAGAAGCTTCAAATTTTGCGCATCTGCAACAGGTGCCGCACATGAATTTTTTTGACAAACGAAAGCCTGGGCAACCCCGAAAACTGCTTCTTTACCCCTATGCAAAGGAAGCGCCGGATCCGCGCCGGTCCAGCTCAAAACACGATGGGGAAGGAACGTCTTATGGACTTCAGCCAGCAAGCTCCCGGCTTGCTTCAGATCACCCGTGATCACGATTTCAAGTGGCGCTCGAAGGGCTGAATCCAGAGCATTGATCATGCCAGGAAAAGCTCGGGGCGCTCGCTTCATCAAGGGCGCAAAACATGTCAGGATGCGGTCGGCTGAGGTTCTGAAATCATCCCGTTCCAAATGCCTGGCTAGGCGGAGCAATACGGTTGCCGCCAGGGTATTACTGCTGGGAAGTGCGTTATCGAAGCCCGGTTTCTGGCGAAACAGGAGATCACTTTGGCCGACTTCAGTACTGAAGAAACCACCATCCTTGGTGTCCTCGAACTTGGCGCGCATGGCCTCAGCGATAGATTCTGCCAAGCGCAGCCAACGGGCCTCGAAACAGGCTTCATAGACATCCAGCAAGCCATTGGCGACCGCGGCGTAATCTTCCAAAAACCCAGACGTGTGGGCGCGTCCTTGCCGGTAAACGCGAAGCAGGGTGTCGCCTTTCCATAGCTCGCGTTGCACAAATTCCGTGCACGCTAGAGCAGCATCCAGATAGCGTGGGTCGCCCAATACTTGAGCCCCGCGGGCGAAGGCCGAAAGCGCCAACCCATTCCAGGCCGCCAGTACCTTGTCGTCTTTGCCGGGGCGGATGCGGGTGTCACGATTCTTCCGAAGTTTTTCCCGAAGCAGCTGGAGCTTTGCATCCTGGTATTTCTGAAAATTCGCAACACGATCAAAGCAGTGCAGCACCGAAGCGCCCTGCTCGAAGTTGCCCCTCGCCGTGATGCCATAGGCTTCACAAAACCCCGGTGCTTCATCCCCCAGAACCGCTCGCACTTCTGCTGGCGTGAAGACGTAGAACTTCCCTTCCTCACCCTCGCTGTCAGCGTCTTCCGAAGAATGGAATCCGCCGGAGCCATCCTTCATATCCCGCAATAAGTAGTCCAGGCTTTCAGCCGCGATGGTTGCGTATTTTCCATCGCCGGTTTTTTGAAAGGCCGCCAGGTAGCAGCCGATGAGCTGCGCATTGTCATAGAGCATCTTCTCGAAGTGGGGCACCAGCCATTGCTCGTCCACGCTGTAGCGGGAGAAGCCGCCACCCAGGTGGTCGTACATCCCGCCTTCCCACATAGCATCCAGGGTGCGGATCGCCATGTGCTGATCAGTCTCGGAACCCCGCCGCAAGATAAGTTCGATGGCCATGTGGCCAGGGAATTTCGGCGCGCTGCCAAAACCGCCCCATTGAGGATCGAAGCTGCTTCGAAATTGTTGCAGCGCGGCTTCAAACACGCCTTCATCAGGCAACGAATCTCCTGCTGCAAGCTTGGCCTGACGTTCCAGATCCCTGGTCAATTCCGCAGCCTGACCGTCCACCTCAGAACGCTTTTCTGTCCACAACTCTGAGATGCGATTCAACAGCTGAATGAAGCCTGGCATCCCCCGCATCGGTTCCGGTGGAAAGTAGGTGCCGCCGTAGAAAGGCCGCAGCTCCGGCGTGAGCCAAACGCTCATGGGCCAGCCGCCGCGACCGGTCAGGGTCTGCACCGCGTCCATGTAAAGGTCATCTAAATCCGGCCGTTCTTCTCGGTCCACCTTGATGGGGATGAAATGGTTATTCAGGATCTCGGCAACTTGCGGATTCTCAAAGGATTCCCGCTCCATCACATGGCACCAATGACAGGCGCTGTAGCCAATGGATAGAAAAATTGGCCGGCCGAGATCCCTGGATTCCTGCAAGGCCGCCGCGTCCCAGGGCCTCCAGTCCACGGGATTCTGGGCATGCTGGAGCAGATAGGGGCTGAGGCTTTCAGCAAGGCGGTTGGTCATGAAGGCTCCACCTATATCATTTCATCACGTGTTGAGAATGCAGGCTTGTTCTCCCAGGATTTTTTTCGGGAGGTTTCTCGGTAACCCCGCCGTAGAATGGAGGATTGGCCGAAACCGGCCCTGGATGCCAAATGTTTGATTCCCTCACTGAAAAATTAAGCAAGGCCATGAAGACCCTCCGGGGCCAGTCGAAACTCACGGAAACCAATATTGATGAGGCTTTGCGGGAAGTCCGCATGGCTTTGCTGGAAGCCGATGTGCATGTGGCCGTGGCGCGAACTTTTTTGGCTCGCGTAAAAGCAAAGGCTCTTGGCGCCGAGGTACTTCAGGGCCTGAACCCGGGCCAGGCTTTCATTGACATCGTCCACAAGGAACTGGTGGAAATCATGGGTGGTCAGGCGGATGAAAAACCGCTGGTTTTCGCCACCCAGCCGCCAACCGTGGTGATGATGGTGGGCCTTCAGGGCGCAGGTAAAACCACCACCTGCGGCAAGCTGGCCAAGTTCCTGAAGAAGAATGGCAGTTCACCCTTGCTGGTGCCCGCCGACGTCTATCGTCCCGCCGCCATCGAGCAGTTGCACATCGTCGCCAAAGACGCGGGCATCCCCAGCTTCCATCACGAAAGCAAAGATCCAGTGGAGATCTGCGTCGCAGCGGTGAAAGAAGCCAAGCTCAAAGGCTGGGACATAGTGATCCTGGATACCGCGGGTCGTCTGCACCTGGATGAATCCTTGATGGCGGAACTAGCGCGCATCAAGGCAGCTTGCGAGCCTTCCGAGATCCTTTTTGTGGCGGATGCCATGACGGGCCAGGATGCGGTGCGCTCCGCCGGGTCCTTTCATGAGCAACTGGGCATCACCGGCGTCATCCTCACCAAAACCGACGGAGATACCCGTGGCGGCGCGGCTTTCAGTATCAAGCAGGCCACCGGTCAACCCATCAAGTTCACCGGATCGGGAGAGAAGCTCGATGACTTTGAGCGCTTCCACCCCGATCGCATGGCCCAGCGCATTCTTGGCATGGGTGATGTGCTCAGCCTCATCGAACATGCCAAGGACAAGATTGATGAAAAAGATGCGGAGCGCCTGGCCAACCGCATGGCCAAGAACCAGTTCACCCTTGAAGACATGCGTTCACAGTTCCAACAAGTCTCCAAGCTGGGCAGCATGACCAAGCTCATGGGCATGTTGCCACTGCCCGGCGTTTCCAAAGAGCAGAAGGAGCAGATGGCGAGCTTGGCCTCGGACAAGCGCATGAAGCACCTGACGGCGATCCTGGATTCCATGACGCCCAAGGAGCGCTCTAACCACAATCTGCTGGATGCCAAGCGGAAACGTCGCGTGGCCGGTGGTTCAGGCCGCCCGGTGCAGGAAGTGAACCAGCTTCTGAAGCAATACCTGGAAATGAAAAAGATGATGACCCAAATGAACGATCCCAAATTCATGTCCCGCATGCAGCGCATGGCTGGGGCCATGAAGGGCGGTGGCGGGATGGGGATGCCGTTCTAATCCGACAGCCTGGAATTTCTCCTTGGGAAATCCTCCATCCCGAGATAAACTGATTCGCTCAAGGAGTACCCATGCTTTCCATTCGTCTTGCTCGTAATGGCGCGAAGAAGCGCCCTTTCTACCACATCGTTGTAAGCGAGAACGATCGCATTCCCACGGGTCAAGCCATTGAGGTGCTGGGTTTCGTGAACCCCATCGCGACCTCTGGCGAGACGGTCCGTATTGACGCAGACAAGGCCAAGGCCTGGATCGCCAAGGGCGCCAGCCCTTCCAAGACGGTGGTGGAACTCTTCAAGAAGCACGCGATTCTTTAAGCACAAGAGTCTTGAAAGCCGGTCCCGTCTGCACTGTCTGGTTAAGGTGCAACCACGGGTCCGGTTTTTTCGTTAGGGGATGTCATGGCCGCTGATTTCGAAGCCTTTCTCAAGGATGTCCTGAGCCCCCTGGTGGATCATCCCGAAGCTTTGCGTGTCGAGGTTCGCGAGGCTGGCAGGAAGCGTGAAGTCGTTCTTTTTGCCGAGCAGGTGGACCGTGGGCGCATCATCGGCAAGAGTGGCCGCATGATTTCGTCGCTCCGCACGCTGGTGCAGGCCGCCGGTGAGAAACAGGGCTTACTCGTGAACCTGGAGCTGTTTGATGAGGACGAACCAGATCGGCCCCGACGAAACCGCACTGACGCTCACGAATCTTCCACGGAAGCCTGATGTTGCTGCTGGGCCACTTGGCAAAAGTGCAGGGACTGAAGGGTGAATTCCTTTTCCATTCGCTCATGGATGAACCCGAGCACTTACCCTCGCTTGAGGGCCTGATTCTGGCCCCCCCATCCATGAATTTAGAAGAAGCGATAAATTCTGAGCCCCCGGCCAGGAACGTCAAGGTCTGCCTGTTCCGTTGGCAGCAGGATCGCCCCTGTGTGGCATTTGAAGGCATACCGGATCGCACGGCCGCCGAATCGTTCAAGGGCTGGGCGTTGTGGATGCCCGAAGCGCTTGCCACCAAGGCGCCCGATGAAAGCTTCCGCCACGAATGGATCGGCTGCAGTGTGTTCACCGATGGCCAAAAAATTGGAGAGGTCGTGGTCCTTTCCCCCACGCCCATGGGCTACGACATGGTGACGGTGAGGGACTTGCGTCCAGGCCGCGCCGGCCTGCGGGAAGTCCCGTACATCAAGGCCTGGTGGAAGGTGGATCTGGCCAATCAGCGCCTTGATCTGGACGGGCCACCTGGAATCCTGGACCTCCAATAGGCTGTGACACTGCTCACGGATTAGCGTGCATCTCTTGAAGGAGCGGCTCAACGGGGGGAAGCTATAGAGAATTCCAGATGGGGAAATCTGGAATGGCTCTGGAGTTCTCATGGACGCGCCCCGCATAATCACCATCGATGGAAATGAGGCTGCCGCCTCGATCGCCCATCGTCTAAGCGAAGTCATTGCGATCTATCCCATCACGCCTTCCTCCACCATGGGCGAACTCGCTGATGAGTGGTCCGCGGCCGGCCAGAGAAATATCTGGGGCACCATCCCCCGCGTTGCGGAAATGCAGAGCGAGGCTGGCGCCGCGGGCGCGGTGCACGGTGCGCTGCAATTGGGATCCATGAGCACCACCTTCACGTCCTCCCAAGGACTGTTGCTGATGATTCCGAACCTGTTCAAGATCGCGGGAGAGTTGACACCCTTTTGCATGCACGTGGCCGCCCGCACCATCGCCACCCACGCCCTTTCCATTTTCGGGGATCATGCGGATGTGATGGCCGCCCGCCAAACGGGTTTCGCCATGCTCTCCTCTTTTTCGGTTCAACAAGCCCACGACATGGCGCTGGTGGGCCATGCGGCTACGCTTCGCACCCGCGTGCCCTTCATGCATTTCTTTGACGGCTTCCGCACCAGTCATGAAGTGGCGAAGATCGAAATGCTCGAAGACAGCGTTTTGCGCGCCATGATCAAGGACGAATGGGTGGCCGCGCACCGGGCACGGGCCCTCAGTCCCAACCACCCTGTCATTCGCGGGACCGCAGCTAATCCCGACACCTTCTTCCAGGCCCGGGAAGCTGCGAATGGGTATTACACTTCAGTGCCCGAAGCCGTTCAGCAGGAAATGGACCATTTCGCGGCCCTTACCGGACGCGCCTACAAGCTCTTTGAATACGAGGGACATCCAAAGGCGGAGCGCGTCATCGTGATCATGGGCTCCGGTGCGGAGACGGTCCAGGAATACGTGGACTGGGCCATGGCTGGCGATGAACGGGTAGGCGTGCTCAAGGTGCATCTCTACCGACCGTTCTCGGTGCAACATTTCGTGGCGGCTTTGCCCACATCGGTGAAATCCATCGCCATCCTGGACCGCTGCAAGGAACCTGGCGCTCCAGCGGAACCGCTCTTCCTGGACGTGTCCGCCGCGCTGCGTGAGGCCCATGAAGAAGGCTGGAGCCCCCTGCTCCAGGAACCGCGCCTCATCGGCGGCCGCTACGGGCTCTCGAGCAAGGAATTCACGCCGGCGATGGCCAAGGCGGTGTTCGACGAGCTGAGCAAATCCAAGCCCCGGCGCAACTTCACCGTGGGCATCAAAGACGATGTCACAGGACTCAGCCTGACGGTGGATGAAGCCTTCGACCTGGAACCCGCCAGCGTAACGCGCTGCCTCTTCTACGGACTGGGCAGCGACGGCACTGTGGGCGCCAACAAGAACAGTATCAAGATCATCGCCGAGGAAACCCCGAACCATGGCCAGGGCTATTTCGTCTACGACTCCAAGAAGAGCGGCGCCATCACCATCAGCCACCTCCGCTTCGGTCCCAATCCCATCCGCAGCCACTACCTAGTCCGCACGGCGAACTTCATCGCCTGCCACCAGCCTCAGTTCGTGGACCGCTTCGACATGCTGAATGAAGCCGTCAATGGAGCCACTTTCCTGCTGAACAGCCCCACCGCGCCCGAGGAAGTCTTCGCCACCCTGCCCCTGGAAATGCAGGATAAGCTCATCGCGAAACACATCAAGTTCTACACCATCGACGCCTACAAGGTCGCCAAGGAAAGTGGTATGGGCGGTCGCATCAACACGATCATGCAGACCTGCTTCTTCGCCATCTCCGGGGTGCTGCCCCAGGATGAGGCCATCGCCGCCATCAAGCATGCCATCGAAAAGACCTATGCCAAGAAAGGTGATGCCTTGGTCCAGCGCAATTTCGAAGCCGTCGACGCGGCCCTGGCGCACCTGCATGAAGTCACTGTTCCCGTGGCGCCGAATTCGAACCGGCATCGCCCGCCCGTGGTGCCTGATGCTGCGCCGAACTTCGTCAAACAGGTGAGCGCGATCATCCTCGAAGGCCTGGGAGACCGGCTTCCCGTGAGCGCCTTCCCCCCGGATGGCACCTGGCCCACAGGCACCGCCAAATGGGAAAAGCGCAACATCGCCCAGGAGATCCCCGAGTGGGATTCCAGCATCTGCATCCAGTGCAACAAGTGCGCGCTGATTTGCCCACACGCAGCGATCAGAGCCAAGGTTTTCGAACCATCCGCCCTTTCCGGCGCACCCGATGGATTCGCTTCCACGGATTACCGGGGCCAGGAATTCAAAGGCCAGAAATATGTCATCCAGGTGGCGCCTGAGGACTGCACCGGCTGCACGCTCTGTGTGCAGGTCTGCCCGGTCAAGGACAAGAGCAATCCCAAGCACAAGGCTATCGACATGGTGCCCCAGGCACCTCTTCGTGAACGGGAAGCCGCGAATTTCGCATTCTTCCTGGATCTGCCCCAGGTTGAGAGCGAAGCCGTGAAACTGGATGTGAAGGGCACGCAGTTCCTGGAACCCCTGTTCGAATTCAGCGGCGCTTGCTCAGGCTGCGGAGAAACACCTTACATCAAGTTGCTGACCCAGCTTTACGGTGATCGCCTACTCATCGCCAACGCCACGGGCTGTTCTTCCATTTATGGCGGAAACCTCCCCACCACTCCCTACACGACGAACAAGGAAGGACGCGGGCCCGCCTGGGCCAACAGTCTTTTCGAGGACAACGCCGAGTTCGGATTCGGCATGCGCCTGGCAATAGAGAAACAAGCGGAGCAGGTGCGCGAACTGCTTGTGCACCAGTCCTCCCTGTTACCCGAAGCTCTGGTACATGGCCTGCTGGACGCCACACAGCTCGACCAGGCGGGCATTCGTATCCAGCGTGACCGGGTGACCGAGTTGAGAACGCACTTGGGTGCTTCCAAGGATCCAGCAGCGATCCAGTTGCTGGAACTGGCGGACCACTTCGTGAAGCAAAGCGTGTGGATCATCGGCGGTGACGGTTGGGCCTACGACATCGGCTATGGCGGCCTGGACCATGTGTTGGCCTCGGGCCTGGATGTGAACATTCTGGTGCTGGACACTGAGGTCTATTCCAACACCGGCGGCCAGGCATCCAAATCCACCCCGATGGGTGCCGCGGCGAAATTCGCGGTGAGCGGCAAGACCACTCCAAAGAAGGATCTCGCATTGTTAGCCATGAGTTATGGCCACGTCTACGTTGCCAAGGTGGCTATCGGAGCCAAGGACGCCCAAACCGTGCGGGCTTTCCAGGAGGCCGAATCCTTCAAAGGCCCGAGCCTCATCCTGGCCTATAGCCCCTGCATTGCCCATGGCTACGATCTGGCCATGAGCGGGGAACAGACCAAGCTGGCGGTGGAAACTGGTTACTGGCCGCTGTTCCGCTACGATCCAAGGCGGCTCGAACAGGGACTCAGCGCTCTGGCTTTGGATTCCAACGCGCCGAAGGGCGAGCTGAGCAAATTCACCAGCAACGAAGCCCGTTTCCGCATCGTGGAAAAGCAGCATCCCGAAGCCTTCAGGCAGATGATGGCCGAAGCCACCGAAGAAAATGCCCGTCGCTACGCGGCTTATGAAAAGTTGTCCCGGCTGGATGCGGTCACGCCTTCCACAACCACTATTTAGGGTCCGTGCCAAGATAACCAGCGCTTTTCTGGTTATCTTGGCACGGCCTCTTATGTCGGCCCGTAATCCCGAAGACCTATTTTTTATCGCAACGACTTAGGGGAATGTCATGGATCTCTCCACAACCTACCTTGGCTTGACCTTGCCGCATCCGCTGATGGTGGGTGCCTCGCCCTTAGTGGACGACCTGGACACTGTTCGACAACTGGAAGACGCAGGCACCGCCGCCATCGTGATGCACTCGCTGTTTGAGGAGCAGATCGAGCGTGAGTACCTCGGCACCATGCGGGACCTGGAACTGCATGCGAATGCAAATCCCGAAGGGCTCTCCTACCTGCCCGAGCCCCATGAATTCGCGCTGGGTCCCCATGCCTACCTGGAGCAGATCCGGCGCATCAAAGAGGCCGTGGCGGTACCTGTCATCGCTTCACTGAACGGCACCACGGTTTCCGGCTGGCTGGATGGCGCCAAGCTCATGGAACAGGCAGGTGCGGACGCGCTGGAATTGAATGTCTACGAGGTCGCTACGGACCCGCTGCAGACAGCTGAGGCCCTGGAGCATCGTGTCGCCGACATGGTGCGCGCGGTTAAATCCCGGGTGAAGATTCCCGTGGCCATCAAGCTTTCCCCGTTCATCAGCTCGCTACCCAATTTTGCTCAAAAGCTTCAAGCAGCCGGTGCCGATGGGCTGGTGCTGTTCAATCGCATCGTCATGCCGGACTTTGATCTGGAGCAGTTGGAGCTGGTGCCCAAGCTGCTGCTTTCCAGGCCGACGGAATTGCCTCTTCGGCTTAACGCACTGGCGATTCTCCATGGCGCATTCAAGGGGAGCCTAGCCTGCAGTGGTGGCATCCACGATTCCCTGGGCGCCATCAAAGCCGTATTTGCAGGTGCCTCCAGCGTGCAGGTGGTTTCCGCCTTGCTCCAACACGGCCCTTCCTACCTCCAGACCCTTCGTGAAGGCATGGAGGAATGGCTGGAGCAGCACGAATACGAGAGCCTGGGTCAGGGCCTCGGCAGCATGAGCCTGGCCACGGTCCCCAACCCCCACGCCTTCCAGCGCGCCAGCTACATGCGCGTGCTGCAAGGCTGGCGACCAGAAGTCAATTAGACCATCGCGCATAAACAAAGCGGCCCCCTCCGGGGCCGCTTTGTTTGCTCTGACAACGGTCAGCGGATGGAAATATCCATGGGCATCCTTGCGTACACGCCTTGGGGATCATTCAGCGATGTGAGCATTTTCAGCTGGCGCTGGAACTCAGCCATCACTTGGTCTGCAGGCCCCTTGGTCAGCTTGCGCTCCTTCTCGCCGGAAAGCGCTTCCAGCAATTTCTCGATGGGCTTCTTCCCAACACCAGGGCCTTCCACGCGATAGTCACTTTCGATCTTGGCTGCCTTAGCGGCATAGCGGATAGCGTCTTCAAGACCACCCAATTCATCCACCAGTTTCAGCTTAAGGGCCTCGGAGCCACTCCACACGCGGCCCTGGGCGATCTCGTTCACACCCTCTTTGGGCAGGTGGCGGCTCTCGGAAACTTTGGACAGGAACTGGTCGTAGATGTGGTCCACGACGCTCTGAATGCGGGCCAGCTCGAATTCGGATTTCGGCCGTGAAAGGGTCATTGGATTGGCCATCTTGCTGGTAGAGACTTCGTCCCAGGTGATGCCGTGCTCGTTAGCGAGCTTCTTCACATTGGGCAGCAGGCCGAACACGCCGATGGAGCCGGTGATGGTATTGGGTTCAGCGAAAATGCGGTCGCCATAGGTGCTGATCCAGTAGCCTCCCGACGCCGCAAGGTAACCCATGGAGATAATCACGGGCTTGACCTTCTTGGTAAGGATCACTTCCCGCTGGATGAGGTCGCTGGCGGACGCGCTGCCGCCGGGGCTGTTGACGCGCATGACCACTGCCTTCACGTTCTTGTCCAGGCGCAGTTTGCGGAGTTCCCGCGCTAGTTTGTCGCCGCCGATTTGACCGCCGTTGCCATCGCCATCCACAATCTCGCCCTCAGCGTAGATGACCGCGATGCGGTTCTTACCCTTTTGAATTTCCGCGGGCATACCCGCATATTCATCCATGGAAATTTGTGGAAATTCCTTGTCCTTGGCGGTCTTCCCGGCCAGGGATTTCAATTGGTCCAGCACTTCGTCCTCGGCGGCGATCTGATCCACCAGACCCGCGGTCTTGGCTTCCGAGGCCAGCAAGATGCCCTGTTCATCGGCGATTTTCTGGATATCGTCGCTGGTCTTGTGGCGGTCCTTGGCGATGTTTCCCTTCCACTCATCCCAGATGTCGCCCAGCAATTTGGCAATCTGCTCGCGGTTGGCGTCGCTCATCTTGTCGAGGATGAAGGGCTCCACGGCGCTCTTGTACTTGCCCACCCGGGTAACCTGCACCTCGATACCGTATTTCTGAAAGGCACCCCCAAAGAACATGGGCTCGGATGCGAGACCCGTCATTTCCATTTCGCCAAAGGGATTGACGATGACCTTACCGGTCCCCGCACAAAGGTAGTAGGCCCGTTTACCCCAGCCCATGTTGTAGGCCACTATCGGCTTTCCGCTGGTCTTGAAACGCTGGATAGCCTCCTTCAATTCCTTTAAGGCCGCAGGTCCCGAGCCATAGCCGGCGGATTCTGGATTACCGGTGAGGTACAGGGCCGCTATGCGCTTGTCTGATGCTGCGCGGTCCAGCGCCTTGATGAGTGTGTAGAGCGGCGTTGCATTTTCCCGGCCACTCAAAGCCTGCCGCAAGGCTTCACCTGGTTCCGCATCACGAACCGAATCAGGAATGTTGGTGCTGAGATTAAAAACCAGCACCGCTTTCTCGGGCACCACAGTCTTGGACCCGCCCGCGGCCGCGATGGCGATGAACAGAATAAAAAATGCGCCGCTGAAGATCACCAGAGCCAACAGCGAGGCAAAAAGGTGTTTGAAAAAGTCCTTCATGGTTTGCTCCACAGGGGAAACGGTTTGCGTGAAATCCCATCAATCTTTCAGTATGCCGTGATGCCCGAAGCCAGTCGCCATCAATTGGCTGTGGGCTGTGGGCAGGCAAGGAGTCAAGAAGCCGAGAGATTGAGTTCTGGACTCTGGACTCTTTACGCTCGGCTCTCGACCCGAGACCAAGCACTCTGGCATGTCGTATACTGAGTCTCTGTCAAGGAGCACTCAGGATGTCCAACTATCCCGAACACATGGTCGCCCCCATGCGCGAAGAACTCACCCAAATCGGCTTCGAACATCTGCTGAACCCAGCCCAGGTAGAACAGGCGCTTCAGCGTCCTGGAACCACCCTGCTGGTGGTGAACAGCGTATGCGGATGCGCGGCTGCCGGGGCGCGGCCCGGCCTGACTTTAGCGCTCAGGGAGCGGGGCTTGAAATTCGATCACCTGGTCACGGTTTTCGCGGGCATGGAAAAGGAAGCCACCCAGGCCGCCCGGGAGTATTTCGAAGGCGCAGCCCCCAGCTCACCCCAGGCCGCCATCCTGAAGGACGGCCAACTCCTGCACCTGCTCCAACGGACGGATTTCCTGGGCCATGAGCCCTCGGAAATCGCCACAACACTTGAATCGGCCTACAAGAATTCCTTGGCAACGGCGTAGCACCGCAGGGTCAATTCATGGTGCTTCTGCCCTTAGGAGGGCGGACATCGCCTTGTGCGCCCCGAGACCGTGATTGATCAGATTCCATGGCGCAAAGGGAACCCTTGCTTTGGGTACAGGTGGTATCAGAACCCCAGCACCTTTCGCATCCCCGCCAGCACACGATCAGTGTTGGGCAACGTGGCGCGCTCCAAGATACGGTTGAAGCCCACGGGGGTGAAGGTTGAGCCCACGCGTTCGATGGGGGCATCCAGCCAGGCAAAGCATTCGCTGGCGAGCTGAGCCGCCAGCTCCCCGCCAAAGCCGCCGAACACCTTGTCCTCATGTACGATCAGCACGCGATGGGTTTTCTTCACGGAAGCAAAAATGGTTTCGGTGTCCAGCGGGCTGAGGCTGCGGAGATCAATGACTTCCACGCTTTTGCCCTCGGCTTCCAATTTTTTGGCGGCTTCCAGGGCGAAATGGACGGGTGTTCCATAGGCCAGTACCGTGAGATCTCCGCCTGCATGCCGAATTCGCGCTTTTCCGAAAGGCACCGCGAAATCGCTGGGAACCGCAGCCTGGGCCAGTTTGGAGTTGTAAAGAAATTTTGGTTCCAGGAATAGCGTCACGCCCCGGCTGCGCATGGCCGTGCGCAGCAGGCCTGCCGCGTCATCAGCGAAAGCCGGCACCACCACGCGGATGCCCGGCAGGTTCGTGAGCCAGGCTTCGACGTTTTGTGAATGATAAAGCCCCCCGCCGATGTAGCCGCCGGAGGCCAGGCGGACGGTGACATTGGGCGTGAACTGGCCGTTGGTGCGCCAATATTCGTGGCTACACTCCACGATCTGTTCGGCGGCGGGCCAAATGTAATCGGCGAATTCCGCGCCTTCCACCACCACGCGGATCTTGTCGTTGAAACGGGAAAAGCCATTGGCGGTTCCCACAATGTAATCTTCGGCGATGGGCGCGTTAAAGACTCTTCCAGGACCAAATTCTTTCTGCATGCCTTTCGACACATTGAAGATTCCACCTTTCTCCTTGTTGGCCATGTCCTGGCCCCAGATAAAGGTGTCGGGGTTTGTGCGGAATTCTTCTTTCAAGGTCTGATTGAGGGATTGAATCAGGCTGATGGCTTCGCCGGTTTCATGGTGAACGCCATCCGGGAATTTTTCAGAAACCCAGCCCTCGGGAAGCACGAAATCGAAGATGCTATCAGCCCTTGGATCCGCGCTTTTTATGGCCGTGTCCGAAGCCTCATTATAGGTAGCAAGATTTTCGGTTTCGATGGTTTCAAGTTCGGCTTCAGCAAGCCCGTTTGCCAGGCAGAACGCCCGAAACCGTGGTAAAGGATCCGCAGCCTTGGCCGCCGCCAACTCTGCCGCATCCCGATACCACTCATGTTTGTCGGAGTTGGAATGCGCCCCGATGCGCACGCAAGTGGCATAAACCATGGCTGGCCCGGCTCCGGTCCACACATAGTCTTTGGCTTCCTGCATGGCCCTCATGGAATCCATCACGTCCAGACCATCGGCGCGAATGATCTTGAGATTCTGAAAACCCGTGAAATTATCGCAGGCGAACTCGTTGGCGGTCTGGTCGCGCTTGGGCACCGAAATCCCATAGCCGTTGTCCTGCACTACGAATACGACCGGCAATTTTTCACGGTCGGCGCCGTTGATGGATTCGTAGCAGTAGCCCTCCGAAAGGGAGCTCTCGCCCTGGCTGCTGAAGACGATGGCATCGGACTTGTAATACTTCACCGCCCGGGCCAACCCCACCGCATGCTGGGTGTGATTGCCCGTTAGGCTGGACACGTTCTGGATGCCGATTTCAGGCTTGGCGAAATGGTTCGACATGTGGCGACCACCGCTCGCCGTATCCGCCGCTTTGGAGATGCCATTCAGGATGATTTCCAGCGGTGTAAGACCACCCGCTAGGCAGGTCATCAAATCGCGATAGTAGGGGAAAAGGAAATCTTGGCCAGCTCGAAAACTGAGCCCCAGTGCCAATTGAATGCCATCATGGCCCGCACAGGGTGCATGGTAGGACCAGCCGATGGCCTGCTTGAGGTAGTTGGGCGCCTTGTCATCCAGCACCCGGCCCATGTGCATGAGGGAGTACATCCTTTTCAGCTCGTCTGGACCTGGGGTGGGAAGTTTTTCCTGGCTCCCGCCACCCAGAGCTTCCAGTGCTACCCGAATCAGTGTCGGTGTATCCAACCTCTACCTCCGTCCATGGCCCCGGTGAGGGCCGCAGAGGGTAATCATCCCATGATTGGGGCTGCGCCTCAAAAGGCGGCACAGTTGGTCGGCTTTCGGACGCCCCAAGGCACCATTTTGGACCGATTGAGCATTCGGAGACATGGATGGAGTTTGAACCAAACGGCTTCGTTCTGTATCGGAATCGTCACACCCAAGTCCAGAACCATGAGGACAAGTTGAACATAACCCAACAGCTTAGGAGTGATCAGCTGGAGGGTCTGTCAGCCTATGGGCCCATCGGCCGGAACGGGCGCCCCGAGCCATCCACCAGATGGGGGACGAAGATGTTGCGCGTCACATGGTCCGTGGCGATGTGCTGCGCCTTTGAAGCCAGTGCCACGTTGTATTCCCCCTGGCTGTCGATGCGCCACACCCTGCTGACGAAGCCCGCGCGGAAAACCGCCGCTGGTATGTTGAGCCCGTCGTTATTGTGGCAATTGAAGAACACCGCGTTCAGCCAGTTGTCTCCCGGCCGCAGATTCAATTTGGACAGAATATTATCCTCTGGCGCGGCGAATAGGTTTCTGTTGCCCACATACCCCTGATGCCCGTCGCGGAAACCGCCGTCGTAGCCCAGCACATCATAGAGGTATCGCTCGTTCGCCTTGTCGTTTCCCATCATCACAAAAATGAACTTGCCTCGAAGGCTGTCTAGATCCGGCCAGCCCACCCGTCGTACCGCATCCCTTAGATTGGTAGCCCCCGGAGCGCTTTGTTTCAGCACCGCAGGCCGATAGATCAGGCCGCTCATATTGGCATCAATCGTCGCATCCAGGTCGGCCGGATTATGCCCATCACCTTTCCAATCGTCCTTGAGCTCAAACCAAATCGTGATGACCTCGTGATTGGGGTGCTCGTTGTGGTACTTCCGGAACTTGGCCAGCCCGCCTTTCAAATTGTCAATATAGTTGCCACCCGAAAACACATGGGTGACGTGGTACACGCTCCAGTTCCCTGCGGCTGCATCGTTGTGGAGGTCCAACTCGAAGGACCGTATGCCCCTGGCAAGCTGGGTCTCGATGTTGTCCTTCGGACCGTTGTCGTCATAGGAGTTGTGCGACGAAAGCTGCTGAACCTGGTTGTACCGCAGCCGATGGTCGCGGACCACCGGCCCAGTGGCAGCCGCGGGCGGCGCCAGCCCTTGGGTCGATGCCGCCACGGGAGGAACCCGGCCCAGAGCGATCCCGACGACTGCACATGCCGCCAGCGTCAGTAGCGTATTGAACCGCATCATAAATCCACGAAACAAAGGCCTCGCTTTGATGCCTGGGGCTGCGGTGTCAAAAGCTTGGGCAGATGGTCGGCACTCATTGGGCATGCGAAGGGATAACTGCCATATTTGCATCGGGTTGGCATGAGGTATTTTCCCCTTTTGAATATTGTGTATTGCCACTTGAAACTAGCCTGGTGCAACAGGTCTTTGAATCCAATCAAGCGTTCTCCACATCTTCGGGCCGCAGGAACCGCCAGGTGAAGGCCAGATCCTGTTTCTTTAAGCTTTCTTTCAGGGCCATCTCGCAACGACGCTGGGCCATGTGGAGTTGAACATCATCCAGCTCGGTCTCCCAGAATGTGCCGCCCATGGCGATCTCGCCCATGGCTTCCCGGATGCGATCTATCAGGATCTCAGCGCCACTCTGAGGAGTATAGGGAAGCAGCAATAGGAACCGGTCGTGGCTGACATCCACCAGCAGATCCTCTCCCCGCAAACTTGACGAAATATCGTTCAGAACCTTTCGTCTTCGCGGGGATTCCGGCCAATGCCAAAGCACCACGGCCATAGGTTCGCCCCGGCGCCGCGCCATGAAGAGATTGGCCCGCAGCCAGACCTCCAGGTAACGCTGATTGGGCAGTCCGGAAGTGGCACTTTGCAGGGCGCTGTCCTCTACCACCGCCGAGGTCAGATCCAGACTGTCCCTGGTCAAGCGCAACTCATGTTTCAGGGCTTCCACTTCCAAAGTCCGGCTCAGCAGATTGGCCACGGCATTCACCAGGGCAATGGAGCTTCTGGAGAAATCGTTGGGTTTCGAATGCTGCACAGAGAGCACACCAATGGGGCGCCCCCCCTCTCGCAGAACCGAGCCGATATAGGAGCAGATCCCCAATTCTGTAAAGCCGGTCTCATTGATCCACTGAGAATCAGCCCCAGCATTTCGGATCACCAGGGAACGGTTGGGGTGTTCCATCGCCAGGGTACAAAAACTGCGATCCGGTATATGCAAAGAGCTAGCTAGGCCCGAATGCTTTGACTCTGCCCACCAAAAGGTTTCCAGGCCCAGATCTCCAAGGCGCACCATGATGGCCCGATCCACCTTCAGCTGTTTCACCAACAGGTTGAGACAGTGATCGAAGAG
Source organism: Holophagaceae bacterium (assembly GCA_025361125.1). Classification (GTDB taxonomy): domain Bacteria; phylum Acidobacteriota; class Holophagae; order Holophagales; family Holophagaceae; genus JANXPB01. The sequence goes on from JANYBM010000080.1 coordinate 24,381, forward strand.
CTGAGTGGCATCGGAGGAAGCCTTTTCCAAAATGGAGGAAAGGGCATTCAAATGGTCTTCAGCTTCTTCGGGACGACGGTGCCTCGGCCCCACTTTGATGGCCTCGAACTCCGACTCCATGGGTGCCTCCAAACAAACTGGCGAACGATTACCTACCGTGCATAGTAGTCCTTTAGATGCACAAGGGAACTAGGATGTTCTAAGAAAAATAAATTATAGAAAATAAATTTCTCGACTATTGATCCTGGGCAAGGATCGTTGGTTGTGGCTCCGGATGACCCTCCACGACCAAGCTGGAGTATCCCTACAGCCCACCCTCCAAAGCCTTCGGCTTAGTAACTGATGACCCGTAGGTTCGGATCTACTTCCTCCTGCAACATCCCCTCGATGTAGCGCAGGGTGCCACTGGTGGAACTGGGGCACGCGCCGCAGGCGCCGTGATAGCTGATTTGGAGGGTCTCGCCGTCGAAGGAAATGACTTCCAGGCCACCCCCATCTCCCGCCAGTCCAGGGCGGATGCGATTGTCCAAAAGGTCGTTGATTTTTTGCAGCTTCTCGTCGTCGCCCGCGTCCGGCCCCGCCGCGATATGGCCGCCCACGGAGGTCTCTTCAGTCTTCAAGTCCTCGATCACCTCGCAAATGGGATCTATAAGATCGGTCCATTCGGAGCCGCTCTCCTTGTTCACGGTGACGAACCGGTCCATGTAGAACACGGATGTCACTTTACCCAGCGCGAAGATCCCTGAAGCCAGCGGGTCGCCGACTGCCGTGGCAAAATCCTTGAAACTGCGGGTGCCGGTGCGCAAGATCGCAGGCTGAACGATGAATTTCAGCGCATCGGGATTCGGCGTGGGCTCGATGTTGATGACCTTCGGCATGGCTAGCTCCAGCCCAATAGGTTACCGCTTCGGTCAAGATTACGCGATGGTAAAACCATGCTCCCATCATGGGGCAGCCCGACCCCCAAAGACAGCTGCGTGGAGGAACAGCCATGTTCGATGCCCAGCGTGAAGCCTGTGTGGAGGCCGCCCGCGTGGGGGGTGAGGTTCTGCTGAAGCACTTCCGCAAGCTCCAACCGGGATCCATTCAAGAAAAAACGAAAAACGATTATGTGAGCATTGCCGACAAAGAAGCCGAAGCCGCCATCCGCACCGTTCTGGATTTCCGGTTTCCCCAATACGGATTCCAGGGCGAAGAGGGCGGCTCCTTCGGGGATGCGGAGCGGCGCTGGATCGTGGACCCCTTGGATGGCACCTTGAATTTCATCCAGGGCTTTCCCCACTGGTGCGTCTCCGTGGGCCTGTGGGATGGGGATGGCGGGGTCGTGGGATGTGTGCTGGACCCCCTTAAGGGCGATGAATTTATCGCCGTCCGCGGCATGGGCGCCACCTGGAACGGAACACCCATGCATGTTTCTGGGCAACCTGGCCTGGATGGCGCATTTCTCGCGGTCGGATTCGCATTCCAATTGGGTGACCGTTTCCCGATCTTCCTGGATGCCTTCCGAAACATCTTCCCCCGGGCCAAAGGCATGCGTCGCGCGGGTTCTGCCGCCCTGGACCTGGCCCACGTGGCGGCGGGCATTTTCGACGGTTATTTCGAGCTGGGATTGAAGCCCTGGGACCTGGCCGCGGGAGCCTTGCTGGTGCAGGAGGCGGGTGGCCGCATCAGCGATTGGCAGGGCGGCGAAACCTGGTTCGAAACGGGCGACATCGTGGCCGCGGCGCCAGGCGTGCATCCAGACCTATCGAGCGCGCTGAGCCTGAAGTAAGTCGTGCGTCCGGAGCCCTCGGCCGGCTTGCGGGACCGGGGCCATGCGGGTACGCTCATTATTGTATGGGATCCCAAATAATATCCTCCAGCACCGACCGCGACATGCGTGGGGTACTGGATGCGCTCCGCTGGATTGTCCGGGATCTGCGCGTGGCCTCCGCTTCCCCTGGTCTGCCATTGGGGCTCAGCGCCGCGCAGATGTTCGTGCTGCACGTGCTGCATAGCGAGCCGGGGCTTTCCCTCGGGGAGCTGGCCGATCGCACCGTGACGGACCAGAGTTCCGTGTCGGTGGTGGTCCGCAAGCTCCACGAGAAGAAACTGGTGGTGAAACGCCTTACGACAGAGGACCGGCGGCGGATGGAGGTAAGCCTCAGCGCCAGCGGGCGACGGCTGGCCGAACGCACGCCAGCCCCCGTCCAGGAAGTCCTCATTGCGCGGCTCACTTCGCTCCTTCCCGAGGACCTGCGCCGATTGCGGCAGCTCCTGGAGCGGATCGCTCCACCGGAGGCCACTGCCCCACCAATGTTCTTCGACGACCAGCCACAGCCCGCAGGAATCGATCACCTCCATGACTGAACCTGATCCGATTCTGAATCTGCCAGGTGACGGCATTCCCGTCGCTCCAAGCCTGGAGGGAGCCCTGGAAAATGCCCGCATTCCCAGTGTTGGGGCAGTCATCGATGGAAGGGTGGCGTTCATCAGTTTGCTGGCCATGGGCCTGGGCCTGCTGGTCGGATTCATCGCCGAATTCCTCATCCGCCTCATCGGGCTCGTGACGAACCTGGCCTTCCACCACCGGATCTCCATGGAATTCGCCTCGCCGGCGGGCCACCATCTGGGGCTTTGGGTGATTCTTGTTCCCGTGCTTGGAGGCCTGCTCGTGGGGTTCATGGCGCGCTTCGGCTCCACCGCCATCCGTGGCCACGGCATTCCCGAGGCCATGGAACAGGTGCTCTTGAATCAGAGCCGAATCCCGGCGCGCATCACGATCCTCAAACCGCTTTCCGCAGCCATCGCCATCGGCACCGGCGGGCCCTTCGGTGCAGAAGGACCCATCATCGCCACCGGTGGCGCGCTGGGTTCGCTGGTGGGCCAGTTCATCCCCACCCATGCGCTCGAACGGAAAACGTTGTTGGCCGCTGGCGCCGCCGCTGGCATGGCCGCCACCTTCGGCTCTCCGGTTAGCGCGGTGCTGCTGGCGGTGGAACTGTTGCTCTTTGAAATGCGACCACGTTCCATCATCCCTGTCACCTTGGCAGCGGTGGTGGCCACGGGCGTGCGGTTTTCACTGGTCGGCATCAAGCCCATCTTCCCCATGGCCACCCTCGCCACCCCGAATGGAACCACGCTCGGCATGTACATCCTGGTGGGCGCTCTGGTGGGGGTCGCCTCGGTCTACGTCACGAAGGCCGTTTATTGGATCGAGGACGCCTTCGAGCACCTGCCGGTGCATTGGATGTGGTGGCCCGCCATCGGCGGACTCGCGGTGGGCGCCATCGGCTATTTCGTCCCCCGCACGCTTGGCGTGGGCTACGACAACATCCAATCCATCTTGTCGGCGGATCTCATTGGGACAACGCTGTTGGTGCTGTGCCTGGCGAAATTCATCTCCTGGTCGATCGCCCTGGGCAGCGGAACTTCCGGCGGCACGCTGGCGCCCTTGTTCACCATCGGCGGCGCGCTCGGCGCCCTTATTGGCGGCATTCTGATGAAGCTCCTGCCCCACGCGGGCATCGACCCGCGCATGTGCGCCCTGGTGGGCATGGCGGCGATCTTCGCCGGGGCTTCCCGCGCCATGCTTGCCTCGGCGGTGTTCGCCTTCGAGATCACACTGCAACCCATCGGCCTGATGCCGCTCCTCGGAGGCTGCGCGGCGGCCTACATGATCTCGGCGCTCATGATGCGGCACAGCATCATGACTGAGAAACTGGCCCGGCGGGGCGTTCGGGTCCCAGCGGAATACACCGCTGATCATCTAGACCAGTTGCTGGTGAAGGACTTCGCCTCGCGGAACGTGGCCTTTTTCCAGGCAGGGACAACACTCGCAGAAGCCCGGAGCTGGCTCTCCTCCCAGGCGAACGGCGTCACCCACCAGGGCTTCCCCGTCGTCGACCTGGAAGGACGCGCCATTGGCATGGTCATGGCACGCGAGTTGACCCGTTCAGGTAAGCCGGATTCTACGCTTGTCTCTGACCTGATCCTGCGGCCTTTGGCGGTGGCCTTCGAGGGCACTTCCCTCCGGGAGGCGGCGGACCACATGATCCGTGAAGGGGTGGGGCGGCTGCCGATGGTGGATGAGAACCGACGGCTGCTTGGAATCCTCACCCGCAGCAATCTGCTGGAGGCACACACCGCACGGTTGGAGTCCGTGGGCGGCTGAATGGCGAATGCGGGGGTGACCCCGGCCACCTGATGCCCCACCATGACTATTTGGTTGATTGTTTGGTTGGTGATTGTCCCGAGGCCTTCATGCGCGTTTTACTACTCCTGCTCGTAGGAATGTCCCAGGCTCTGGCGGCCCAGGCTCTGGCGCCACAATCAACACCTCCGCCCAAGCCCGCCGCGATCGACAAGGTGGGAAGCGCCAAGGCCACCAGGGGCGCGGACAGCCTGGACACCCACTCTTATGCGGACCCATCCTCCGTCCTCTCGACGCATATCGCCTTGGACTTGAGGGCCGATTTCGACCAGAAAAGCCTTGAGGGCAGCGCTGTGTTGAGCCTTCATGTGCTTGACCCCTTGGCGGGTTCGGTGGCCTTGGATACGCGCGATCTGGAGATCATGAAGACTGAAGTTTCGAGCGACGGAAAACATTGGCAAGCCGTGGGCCATGAACTCGCTGCCAGGGATCCGATCCTGGGCTCCAAACTCACGGTTGCCCTTCGCAAGGGTGCCCGGTTCCTTCGAGTGGCCTATCGCACCAGTCCTGGAGCCTCGGGCCTTCAATGGCTGACGCCGGAGCAAACCGCGGGCAAGAAACTGCCCTTCATGTTCAGCCAAAGCCAGGCCATCAACGCCCGCTCCTGGGTGCCTTGTCAGGATTCTCCACGCATCCGCATCACTTATTCCGCCGTGATCCATACATCCGATAATCTTCGCGCGGTCATGAGCGCCGTGAATGATCCCAAGGCGAAGCGGACGGGAACCTATCACTTCGCCATGCCCAATCCCATTCCCAGCTACTTGATGGCCATCGCCATCGGCGATCTGGATTTCCAAGCGCTCGGGAAACGCACCGGCGTGTATGCGGAGCCCTCGGTTCTTTCTAAGGCCGCAAAAGAATTGGAAGACACCGAGCAGATGGTGGCAGCTACCGAAAAACTCTACGGGCCTTACGCCTGGGGCCGCTACGACATCCTGATGCTGCCGCCCTCCTTCCCTTATGGGGGCATGGAGAATCCGCGCCTGACCTTCGCCACACCCACCATCCTGGCCGGTGACAAAAGCCTGGTGTCCCTCATCGCCCACGAGCTGGCCCACAGCTGGAGCGGCAATCTGGTGACCAACGCCACCTGGAATGATGTCTGGTTGAACGAAGGCTTCACCACCTACGTGGAGCGCCGCATCGTGGAAGCCGTCTATGGGCGACGCCAGGCGGAAATGGAAGCAATGCTGGGCCGTCAGACTTTGCAACACCTGGTGGACACACTGCCCAGGGGCGACACAGCCCTTTGGTTTTCCATGAAGGGTCGGGATCCCGATGAGGACACCAGCGAAATTGCGTATGAAAAAGGTGCATTATTTCTTCGTACGCTTGAAGAGGCCTACGGACGAAAGCCATTCGACGCCTTCTTGCGGAGCTACTTCCATCGCCATGCCTTTCAGACCGTTACCACCTCCAATTTCCTGGACTACTTCCACAAATATTTCAGTGAGAATTTTCCCAAGACGAAGGAATTGGTGCCGATCCACGAATGGATTTATTCGCCTGGTATTCCAAAAGGAGCCGCTGTCCCGCAGAGCGATGCCTTCACATTGGTGGAATCCAAGATGAAGCCCTGGTTGGCTGGAATAGCCGCGGCTTCATCCATTGAGGTCAAGCATTGGTCTACCCAGGAGTGGCAGCATTTCCTCCAGAAGTTGCCGGAGGGACTCAACCTCATGCAAATGAAAGAACTGGATACGGCCTTTCATTTCACCAACGTGGGCAACGCTGAAATCGCCTTCCTTTGGCTGCAACTCTCCATCCGGCACGGCTACGCTCCCGCCAGCGAGAGGCTCCAAGCCTATCTCCTTGGCATCGGGCGGCGGAAGCTCATTCTGCCGCTCTATTCAGAATTGGGGAAGACGCCAGTCGGCAAGGCCCGCGCGCTGGAAATCTACAGGCAAGCCCGCTCTGGTTATCACCCGATTACGCAAAACTCCATTGATCAACTGCTGGGGATGAAACCTTGAATTCGGATTTCACATGCTGCATTGGCTGAAAAATAAGCTCAAGCCCTCACGAAGGGAGAATGACAGTTCAGAGCCGGTGGAACCCTTCGTGATCTCCAGCGCACCTGGGTACCAGGTGCATTTCATGGCGGGGGGAACCGTGTCTGCACGTCCGCCAGGAAGGCGATTCCACGCGAAATTGTATCTCTGGACACCCCTTTTGGTGCTCCAATCCCATGGTCGCTTGATGGCAACGGACGCAGGCGCCACCCCAGATGAAACCCCGTCTGAATATGGAACCTGGGTGCAAGAACCCATAGCTCCCACCGGATGGGAGGCAGCCGAACTGGAACAGGACAGTGATGTGGGTCCGGTGAAACCATCCGTGATCCTACCTTTCCTGAAAGTCTTTCGCGGCATCGCCGAGAGTGATCTGGGGCCCCGGGAACAAGCCCGGAAATTCAATCGCATGCACCTTCTGAATCCTGCCTGGAAATCTTTCGTGGAAACGCTCAGGCGCCCAAGTGAGTTCCATCCCGAAGGCGCGCCGGACCTAGCCTCCGTTTGGTTCTGTCCGCACTTGGAAGCCAACCTGAAAGGCGTTGGTTCTAAACTCGCCGCCGCCCTTTATCAAGCGGGGTTCCTGACGCCAACACACGTTCGTGCAGCCAAGGATGCCGAGCTGTTGGAAGTTCCCGGAATCAACAAAGCCACGCTGAAGCGAATAAGGCAGTACAAAGGCGAACCCAAAAGTAAATGAACGGCGCGAAGGTCACGAAGCAAGCGAAGATTCTGAAGAAATGTTTTCGTGATCTTCTTCGCCTCCGCCATCTTTACGGAGTGTTTTTCCCTTTTCGGAAAGCTAGTTACCACACGCTCTTGACCGCGGCATCAGGGAGTTTAAGGCCTTCTTTGCAGTCGAAAGCTTTGTAGAATTCCGGAAAGTCCATGACTGGGCCAATGACACGGTACCGGATGGGGCAATGCACATCGGAAGTCACCTGCAGGCGCAAGCTTTCAGGTCGCACGTTGGTGCGCCAGCCTTGAGCGAAGGCCAGGAAGAAACGCTGGTCTGGGGTCAATCCTTCCACAGTTTTCAATGTCTTGTTTTTGGACGCTAACTTGTAGGCGACATAGGAAATTTTGAGGCCACCCACATCGGCGATGTTTTCTCCCAGACTCTGCGAGCCATTGACATGCAGGCCTGGCAGAGGTTCGTAGGCATCGTATTGTTTCACCACCAGATCGGCGCGTTCTTTAAAGGCGGCAACATCGCTGGGAGCCCACCAGTCTTTCAAATTCCCGCGCTCATCATACTGGCGGCCCTGATCATCAAAGCCGTGGGTCAATTCATGGCCGATGGTGGAGGCCAGCGCGCCGTAATTCACGGCGTCGTCGGCCTTCTCATCAAAAAACGGTGGCTGCAGGATGCCTGCGGGGAAGGCCATCTCGTTCAGGCTGGGATTGTAATAAGCATTGTTGGTCTGGGGTGTCATGCCCCATTCCGCGCGATCCACAGGCTTGCCAAGCTTGGCCATGCGGCGCTGGAACTCAAAAGCCCGCGCGGCTAAAACGTTCAACACATGGGGCTGACGCTTGATTTCGAGTTTCGAGTAATCCCGCCAGGCATCTGGATAGCCCACCTTGGCACCCATGGTGTCGAGTTTGTGAAAGGCAGCCTGCTTGGTTTCCTCGCTCATCCACGGGGAATTCTGGATGCTCAGCCGCATGGCTTCTTTGTGAAATTTCACCATCTCCAGCGCGCGTGCTTTGGCGGCTGGGGAGAAAGCTCGCTTCACGTAAAGCTGGCCCAGGTCCTCGCCGATGGCTTGGTCGGTGGATTGCAGGACTCGCTTCCAGCGAGGCAGCATTTCCTTCCGGCCGGAAAGCGTCGCGCCATAGAAGGCGAAGTTTTGTTCTTCAAATGCATGGTTCAATTCCGCCGCGGTGGCGTTCAACAGGTTCCAACGCAGATAGGACTTCCAATCGGCGAGAGATCCTTCCTGTGTGAGCTTGGAGAAGGCTTTCAGGAATTCCGGCTGGCCCACTAAAACATCCGTTTGTGAATCAAGCAGTGCGATGCCCTTGAAGTATGCGGGCCAGTTGAATTCCTTGGCGAGGTCCGCCAGTGCCAGGCGTTTCATTTTGTGATAGTTAGCGATTGGGTCCCGCAGATCCATCAGTCTCTTCGAGGCTTCCGCAAGCCGTGTCTCCAGGGCCAGGACTTTACCCGCAGCCTCTTTTGCAGAGGCTGGAGCATCCCCGGCCAGTTCAAATATCCGGGTGATGTGCGCCACGTATTTTTCTCGCAAAAGCTTCGAAGCATCATCCGTCCGCAAGTAGTACTCGCGTTCGGGCAAGCCTAGGTGGGCCTGGTTGAGCTGCGCGATTTCCGTGCTGCTGTCTTTGTCATCCGCCGCCACAAAAAACGTAAAGCCCCCATTGAGGCCGTGGCTATGCAACCAGGCCAACATTTGAGCGAGGCCCGCAGGATCATTCATCGCGCTGATGCGAGTCAAGGCGTCGGCCAAGGGTGCGATCCCCGCTTTTTCGATGGCAGCTTCATCCATGCCCGAAGCGTAAAAGTCGCCGATGCGCTGGATGATGGTCCCCTTCGGTGCTTTCGTCTGTTTCGCCGAACTTTCGAGAATGTCCCTCAGGATGACCCAGTTGCGGTCATCAATTTCCTGATTTACGCCATAGGCCGCGTAAGCGCCAGGAATCGGGACTTTGTCGTAGCCTCCATTGGCAAACCCATAGAAATCCACGCATGGGACCGCGGTGCGATTCAAATAGGCGGTGTCAACGCCAAGCACAGGTCTGGGAGCCTCGGCCGCAAGGACCATGGCTGCGGTTGAAAGCAGGAGAAAACGTAGGTGCATGGATGTCTCAGATGAAATGGCCTGCTCATGGGCCATGGATGGAAGAGGGCTACCAAATACTCGGGCGCACATTCTCTGGGCGTTTCATGGCATCGCCATCGTGGCAGGCGAAGGCCGTGTAGAACTCCGGCAGGTTGGAGAGTGGACCGATGGTGCGGTACTGACCCGGGCTGTGCGGATCGGTGTTGAGCCTCACCCGCAGGGCCTCTGGGCGCATGACGTTGCGCCAGATGATTGCGAAATTCAGAAAAAATCTTTGCGGCCCAGTGAAGCCGTCAATGGGGTCCGCCTGCTTTCCGGCCAGGCTCTTCTGCCAGGCCGCGTAAGAGATCTTCAGACCACCGAGATCGGCGATATTTTCGCCCAGGGTGAGTTTGCCGTTCACGTTCTGATCCGGCAGCGCCTTGAAGGCGTCGAACTCTTTCACGACCAGATCCGTACGGCTCTCGTAGGCTTTTTTATCCTCCGGGGTCCACCAGTTTTTCAGGTTGCCTTCGGCATCGTATTGGCTGCCCGAATCGTCGAAGCCGTGGGTCATTTCATGGCCGATGACCGTGCCGATACCGCCGTAATTCACCGCATCGTCGGCCTTCGCATCAAAGAATGGCGGCTGCAGAATACCCGCCGGAAACACTATCTCATTCATGGTGGGGCTGTAGTAGGCGTTCACGGTGGAGGGCGTCATCCCCCATTCCGTGCGGTCAATGGGCTGCCCCAGTTTCTCGATGTTGTGCCTGGATTCATAGGCCCGGGATCGCATGATGTTGCCGTAAAAATCCCCGCGCTTGATCTCGATCTTGGATGCGTCCTTCCATTGGTCGGGATAGCCTACCTTCACTCCAAAGGCCGCGAGCTTCTTCAGGGCCTGTTGCTTGGTGTCTTCACCCATCCAGGGCAGCGCGATTATTTTTTCTTTCAGCGCGGTGCGGAGATTCTCGATGAGCACCACCATTTTCTGTTTGGCTTCAGGGCTGAAGGCCTTTTTCACATAGAGTTGGCCCGCGGCTTCACCCAGCGCCGATGGGGTGTCCAGCACTGCCTGGACACGCTTCCAGCGATCCTGTTGTTGAGGGATTCCATTCAGCGTGCGGCTATTGAAATCGAACGCTTCATCCACGAATGGTTTGGAAAGATAGGGCGCCGCGGAACTGATCGCGTGCCAGCGCAGGTAAGCCCGCCATTCCGGCAAGGTCATCTGGTCCGCCAGGATGCCGAACTCTTTGAAGAAGTCTGGCTGACGCACGTTCACAGCCGCAAGGTGCTTGATCCCACGATCCTTGAAATAGGCGCTCCAATCAAACTGCGGTGCCAGTTGCACCAGCTCGGACACGGGCATTTTATGATAGGTCTTCTGGGGATCGCGCTGTTCCACACGAGTCATGGAGGCCTTGGCCAACCGCGTTTCCACCAGCATCACCGCATCGGCGTGAGCGCCCGCATCCAGGGGGTCTTCGCCCACCAACACCATCATCCTGGCCACATGCGCGAGGTATTTTGCGCGCAGCTCCTTGGATTTCGCGTCGTCCTTGGTGTAGTAATCGCGGTCTGGCAAGCCCAGGCCACCTTGACTCAGTTGCACGATGTACTGCGTGCTGTTCTTGGCATCTTGACTGACCCCGAGGCCAAACCCGCCACCCCCCGCCCGCGCCTCGTGAAAGGACGCCAGCACTGGCGCCAGATCCTTCGGTCCGCGCATCGCCCCGATGCGATCCAGCCATGGTTTCAAGGGTGCGGCGCCCAGTTTTTCGACGGCCATCTCGTCCATGCCCGAAGCAAAGAAGTCGCCGATCTTTTGTTCATTGGAACCCTTCTTCCAATCCGTGCGTTTGGAAGTCTCCTCCAGGATGGCGTGCAGTGTGTCGCGGTTGCGGTCCGCCAATTCCTCGAAACTCCCGAAGCGCGCCTTGTCCGAGGGAATGGTGGTCCGCTTGAGCCATCCGCCGTTTGCATACTGATAAAAATCATCGCAAGGCTTCACCGAAGTATCCAAGTTCGCCGGGTCAATGGCCTTGGGAATGGCCTTGGGCACAGGGTTTTCAGCCACCAGCGTGGCGGCAAGCAGCCCAATGGAAAAAAGAGCAGGAGAGAGGTGGGACATAGAAACCTCGTTAGATGAGGTTTACAGCGTAGCACTCAAACCCCGTCAGGCGAACCCAATAACCCCGCCCATTCCCGCAGCACTTCTTGTGCTTGGCGGATAGGCCCAAATTCCCCAGGTGAAACGGGTAGCAACACGGTGCCATCGGGATTGAATTGGGCATCTTTTTTGGCACGGACCCAGGCCATGAGACTGCCTGGGTCCACCGGCGTCAAGGGACTGAGGCGCAACTTGAGGCGATTCCCGGCGAGGCTGACTTCCCCCACCGCCAGGGCTTGGGCCAGGACGCGGACTTTCAGCAATTCAAAAAACCGGGCGCTCTCCTCGTCATCTTGGGGAATTTGTCCGAAGCGGTCTTCGAGATCCAGGCGGTACAAGTCCAGGTCGCGTTCGTTTTTCAATCGAGAAGCACGCTTGTAGGCCACCAGCCGTTCGCTCGCCGCATCCAGCCACCGACGGCCCAGTTGTCCAGGAGCGCCCAGGGTGATGCGCACTTCAAAAGTGCCGGAAGGTTGCCCTTGCAATTCTTGGAGCGTTTCTTCCAGCAGCTTGATGTAAAGCTCAAAGCCGATGTCGTGGATCTGGCCCGACTGTTCACCCCCCAGAAGATTGCCAGCACCACGGAGTTCCAGGTCCAGCGCGGCCACCCGGAACCCGCTGCCCAATTCAGAAAAATCTTCCAGCGCCTGCAATCGTTTGCGTGCGTCCTCGCTGATTTCACCTTTGCCGGGAATCAATAAATAGGCGTAGGCCGGCACGTCGCTGCGGCCCACGCGACCGCGCAGTTGATAGAGCTGCGAAAGGCCGAAAGTATCCGCGCGATGGACGATCAGCGTGTTGGCGTTGGGCACGTCCAGCCCATTCTCGACGATGGTCGTGGCCACGAGCACATCAATGCGGCCTTCCATGAAGGCAAGCATCACCTGCTCCAGGCCATCGTCCGTGAGCTGCCCATGACCCACCCCGACGCGCGCATCCGGCACCAGCTCCCGGATTCGCGCAGCGACGCTCACGATGCTATCGACACGGTTATGGACCACGTAAACCTGGCCGCCGCGCCGCAGTTCGAATTGGATGGCGCTGGCGATGATCTCATCACTCCAGGGCGCGACGACCGTCTCGATGGCGAGCCGGTTTTTCGGTGGCGTCTCGATCAGGGAAATTTCGCGAAGCCCCGTCAGGCTCATGTGCAGCGTGCGCGGAATGGGCGTGGCGCTCAAGGCCAGCACGTCGACATTGGCGCGGAGATGTTTCAGTTTTTCCTTGTGGGAGACGCCGAATCGCTGTTCCTCGTCAATGACCACCAGGCCCAAGTCCGCGAAGGTGTTGCGGGCGCCGAGCAATTGATGGGTCCCGATGATGATCTCGACCTTTCCGTCGGCCACGTCCTGCTGGATTTGCTTGGCCTCGGCCTTGTCCACAAAGCGGTTGAGCATTTCGATGCGCACGGGAAATCCGGCGAAGCGTTCCTTGAAGGTTCTGAAATGCTGGAAGCAGAGAATCGTTGTGGGGCACAGCACCGCCACCTGCTTGCCCTCCAACGCCACCTTGGCGGCGGCACGCATGGCAACTTCGGTTTTGCCGAAACCCACGTCGCCCACTATCAGCCGATCCATGGGCTTGTGGCTTTCCAGGTCGGCCTTGATGGCCTCGCCTGCTTCGATCTGATCCTTGGTGGGCTCATAGGGAAAGCTGGCTTCGAACTCCGCCATTTCCGGGCCATCCGGCGGATAGGCATGGCCCTTTTCGAGCTTGCGCTTGGCGTAGAGTTTCAGTAATTCTTCGGCCATGTCGCGGATGGCTTTCTTGGCGCGCCGCTTGATCTTGGCCCAGGAGGCGCCGCCCAGCTTGTCGAGCGGGGGCAGCGAACCATCCGGCGAAACGAAACGCTGGATCAGATCCGCGCGTTCGAGGCTGACCTGAAGCTGGCCGCCGTCGGAATAGCGGAGCTGGATGACTTCGTGCAGTTCTCCGCCGACGCTCAGCTCCTGAAAGCCTACAAATTCGCCGATGCCATGGTCCAGATGCACCACGCGATCACCGGGCCTCAGGTCCCGGAGATCGGACATGAAGGCACTGGACGCACTGCGTTTCGGCGGCGCGGCCATGGCTTTGCGCCCGAAGATCTCCCGTTCCGTGAGCACCAGAAGCCGAGCTTCCCTGATGTACATTCCTGCGCTGAGGGCCAGGTGAACCGTGCGACAGCCGCTCTCGCTGCCGTTGCCCAAGGGCAATTCGTAGTCTGAGAGAATCTCGCCTAGGCGATCGCGCATTCCGGGGGTGGACCCCGCCAAATAAATTCGATGTTCTGTGAGTGCGAGTTCCTGTAAATAGGTGGCCAGCTCCGAGAGTCGGCCCTGGAATTCCCGCGGCTTTTGCGCCGTGAACGGCACGGTGGCCTCGGTTTGCCATTCCGTAAGCTGGAGCGTGGCGCGGCTGGGATCATTGGGCAGGAAGCGGTCACCGAAATCTGGGCACACCACGCCGCCTCGACGCAGAGATTCAAGGGCCAGGTCCACGCGCTCCTCTTCCTTGGCACGAAGCGCGTCGTTCCATTCCGTTTCCAGCCGCACGCGCAAACAGGGCGCCACCCAATGGGCGAGTTGTCCGCTGGGCTGAGCCAGTAATGGATAAAACAATTCTTCGCCGGGAAAGTGGCCATGGGTGGCCAGCCGCGAGCGGCGGAAAGCAAGATCATCCACGGGTTCCGTGGTGCGATCCGCCCGGGATTGCACAGCTTTCAATAAGGGGGTTCCATCGCCACGGGCCGCCTCATAGCGAGGATAGATGGTCAGCTTTTCCAATTCCTCACCGGTGCGGCGCTGGGTGTCAGGATCAAAGGGCGCGAGCTTTTCCAATTCATCGCCAAAGGTTTCCAGGCGCAAGGGCTGATCGAGATGATCCGGCCACAGATCAATGACCAGGCCCCGGGCGCTGAACTCCCCAGGGCTCGAGGCCAGCTCCGTACGCCGGTAGCCCAGCGCCACCAAAGTTTCCAGCAGCAATTCCCGGGGCACTTCGGTGCCCTTCTGCAATTCCAATTTCTGTTTCTGAAACCAAGTGGGATGGGGGAGTTTTTCAAAAGAGGCGAGCGGTCCCGTCACCAGCACCGTAACGCGGCGCTCCAGCAATCCGATGAGCGTGGCCAGACGGTCCCGCAGCACCATGCCAGGCGGGGACGATTCGCCCCCCAAATAAGGCGCCATTCCGGGGAAATGCGCCACTCCCGCACCCGGCAGCAGCACCCGCAGATCCTGAGCCAGGTGTTGAGCTTCGGCCTCGCTGGGCGCGTCCACCCACAAGGGTTGGAGCCGCCCTTCCCGTGTTATCCAGCGCGCCAGCAGCAGCGCGAGGGCCGAAGGCTCCGCCCAGCGCAACTTCGCATCAGGTAACAAGCCTGAGCTAGTCCCATCCAAAAGTCGTAGCAGTTCATCGAGCTTGGCCCGGTCGCGGGATTCCATAGCCCTCCAGTGTGACGCAGGAAAGGACACTTCCGACCTTTTGAAAGTTGCAGTCCCATGTGAACTGCCTTCGGGCCCTACGAGTGCTAGGCACGCTTAGCAGTTGACCTATCATTAAGTCTTTCTCCAAGATCGGAAGGGTGATGTCAAAGGGGATTTTTTTTAACATTCCAGCCAGTGGCCATGTCTACCCGTCCCTGGCCATGACCGCAGAACTCGTGCGGCGTGGCGAGGAAGTCATCTATTACTCCACGGCGAAGAATCGTGGCGTGATCGAGGCCACCGGTGCGGCATACCGGGCCTATTCCACCCTTGACGACACCTTCAATGACACGCCACGACTGAACGGCACGAATCGGGAACTCGCCGCAGAGGTCCTGATGGAGTTCAGCCAGGAAATGCTGCCAGAACTGCTCGAGGTGGTACGGGCCGAATCTCCGGATTACATCCTGCACGATTCGATGTGCACCTGGGGAACGCTGGTGGCCCGCATCCTGGATATTCCATCGGTCGTTTCACTGGCGCTCTGGAAATTCACGCCGTCCATGAGGAGCCACTTCGCAGAAGAACATGGCGCTCCATACGAATCCGCCAAAGGGCTTTCGCACGCGATCCGCTTCCATCAAATTTCGCGCCAGATCGGCCAGCAATATGGGATCAAACCGCTGTCCTACCAGGAAGTATTCAACGCGAACGGCGACCTGACCATCAGCTACTCCTCGGCGGAGCTCCAGCCCGACTCGGAAACCCTGGATCCAAGCATCCATTTCGTCGGCACGTCCGTGGCGGCGCGGGGGGATGAACCAGATTTTCCCTTGGACCTGCTGGAAGGCGGGCCCGTCATCTATATATCACTCGGCACGGTGCTGAACAGGAATCCGAAATTCTTTCAAGCGTGCATGGCGGCTTTCGAGGACAGCTCTCGCACTGTGGTGATGGCCATCGGGAATCGCTTGGACATCAAGGCGCTTGGTCCCATACCTCCGAATTTCGTCGTGCACAATACCGTCCCACCCATCGAGATCCTGAAGCGGAGCGACCTGTTCATCACCCATGCCGGGATGAACAGTGTCCATGAGGCCCTGTACTTGAATGTCCCAATGCTGTTGGCACCCCAGCAATCCGAGCAGGCCATAACGGCTGCGAGGGTGGTGGAGTTGGGGACTGGGCTCCTGGTTGGAGAGATGACCCCCGAATCGCTCAGGATGAAGGCCGAAACCGTGTTAAACGACCCGACCTACCGCCAGCGGGCCACCAGGCTGGGCGAATCGCTACGCACCGCTGGAGGGCCCCAACGCGCGGCTGATTTAATCCTGGCGCACGTTGCTTCCCTTGCGAGGCGATGATCGATGACCCTGGACGAGCCCTTGAAGCGAATAGATCAACGACCGATTCCGGTCGCCGACCCTGGTGTGAGGGCATTTCTCTGCGCGCGCAATGAACTGCCGCGGTTGCCTTTCCTGCTGGAATACCATCGCCGCTTGGGGGTGGAGCTTTTTTTTATCGTGGATAACGATTCCTCCGATGGGTCGGTCGAATATCTTTTGAGTGAACCGGATGTCCGCCTTTGGCACACGGGCTCCAGTTATCGGGAGAGCAACTTCGGCACAAAGTGGGCCGAAACGCTGATGAATGAGTTCGCCGTGGATCAGTGGGCTCTGTTCATTGATGCCGATGAGCTACTGGTTTATCCCGAATGTGAACAGGTCGCCCTTACCACCGTGTGCGACTTTCTTGACCAGAACCATTTCCGCGTGTTACCGACGCCTCTGCTCGATATGTACTCCGACCGCCCAGTCATTGAAACAACCTATGAAGCCGGGCAGGACATGCTCTCGGTCTGTCCCTTTTTCGATAGCAAGGACTACTTTTTCAACCCCCAATCGGGCCACATCATTGGCGGGGTACGCCATCGGCTGTTCCGGTCTGCTGAACCAAAACCTGAACCCCCCATTGTGCTGAACAAGTACGCCCTGCGCCGTTGGTTGCCGGGCAACGACTTGGATAGAGGCGTCCATCGTTCGTTCCTGCCGGGCGTGAATAGCACTCTGCTGACAGGAGCACTGTTCCACTTCAAATTCATAGCCAGCTTCGTGCGGCATGCCCAGGAGGAATCCGTCCGGAAAGAGCATTGGAACGGAGCCTCCGAATATGCGGACTACATGAGAAAATTTGCGGAATCGCCCAACCTCTGCCTCATGGGCCCGCACTCCATTCGTTACGAGAATAGCGAACAGCTGGTTCGCCTTGGCCTCATGCGCAGCTCGCCGAGCTTCCACGAGTTTGCAAAAAAGCCCGGTGATGACGAAGCTATTTCCCGGGTCACGCGATTCAGCGCGGGTGGCCTGGCAGGTGGCTTTGATGATTAGGGAAACCACCATCCCCTTGGGTAGATTGCCGAAGGACTACCGCACGAACATGGGACCAGCCATGGCCAGGTGCCATGTGGAATACGGGCCGATCTTCAGAGTCCATGGCCTCGGCGATGATTATATTTTCGTGATCGGCCCCGAAGCCAACAAGCTGGTGCTCCATACCCATCGGGAGGCCTTTTCCACGGCCATCGGCTGGGGGGAGATCCTGGGGCTGGGCGAGCATTTGGGCCACGGGCTCTTGAGCATGGATGGCCTGACCCACGCGGACCACCGCCGCATGATGAACCCCGCCTTCGCGGTGGGCCATCTGAGCGAGTACCTGCGGGTGATGCAGCGGCTCGTCACCGAGGCCGTGGCCGACTGGGCGGCCCGCGGCACCGTGGATGTCTACGAGGAGGCCCGCCAGCTCACCTTCGCCATCGCTGCCGAAACCCTCGCCGGCCTCGATCCGGGAGCCGAGATTGAGCAGTTTGCCGCTTTATACGCCCAACTCCTCGATTTGCGCACCGTGGTCCCAGTTCAGGGCCGGGACGCTGCCTGGCGCCGACGCCGGGACCTGCTGTGGGACCGCCTGCGGGGGCTATTGCTCCCCAAGATCGAGGCGCGCCGCGCCCGGCCCGCCAGCGATGCCCTGGGCCTGCTCGTGGCCGCCCGGGATCGCGACGGGAAGGCCCTTTCCGATGAGCAACTGATCGGCCACATGAACACCCTTCTGGTGGCGGGGCATGAGACCTCCACGAGCCTCATCGCCTGGTTCCTGTACCTCTTGAGCCAGCATCCGGACTACCTCGCCCGCATCCGGGGAGAACAGGAGGCCATCCTGGGGGATCGCGAGGGAGCGACCGCCGAGGACCTTCAGCGCATGAAGCTCCTGGGCTACGCCCTGAGCGAGACCGAGCGCCTGTACCCGCCCATCCCGAATGGGGCTCGGGGAGTGCTGACGGAGGTGCCCTTCCGGGGCCATGTCCTGCCGGCCGGCGCCAAACTCTTCTATTCCATCGTGGGCTCCCACTACCTGAAGGACGTGTGGACCGAACCAGAACGCTTCGATCCCGATCGGTTCGCGCCGCCGCGCGAAGAAGACGTGAAGAACCCTTATGCACTGGTGGGTTTTGGGGGCGGCCCCCGCACCTGCATCGGCATCAATTTCGCCAAGCTGGAGATCAAGGCGCTCGCCACCCACTTGTTCCGCCGCTACGACCTCACACCGCTTCCAGGACAGGACATCCGGCAGCAGTACGACGTATCGGCGGCCCCGGTCCATGGCATCAAGCTCCGGCTGACGGCCCGCGCCTGATCATTGGCGCCGGCAAGGCTCCGGCTCAACCCGCCTTAACCAGCCTTAGAGGGTGTTTCAAAATAATCATGCAGCCAGCCTCGCCAGCATCAGGCGAGTCATCGCAAGGTAGATCAAGGATTCCACTGACGCACAGAGTTGTTCGTAGTCCTTGCTGAAGCGCCGATAACGGCCTATCCACGCGAAGGTCCGTTCCACCACCCAGCGGCGAGGAAGCACCTGGAATCCGATTGGGACGACCGGAGGCTCAACTCCTGGCGGCACCCAGACGACTCGTCTCCCATTGATCTTTCGGACAATCTCGGTCCTCCACCCAGCCGTGTCCTGGATCCACCGCACAAGCTTTCCCTGGTACCCGCCATCCGCGAAAACCAAAGACACCCTTGGGCACTGTCCCATCGCGGCTTTGACAAGCAGTCGTGCTCCGTCGCGGTCTTGGATATCCGCTGGGTGGACCTTCACTTTGATGAGGAGCCCCTGCGTGTCCGTGAGGATGTGCCTTTTCCTACCTTTGACCTTCTTGCCCGCGTCGTAACCGCGAGGCCCCCTTTTTCGGTCGTCTTGACCGATTGGCTGTCGATGACGAGGGCCGACGGGTGGGGTTCCCGGCCCATCCCGATCCGGACGAACTCCCGCAGGGAGCGATGCACCTCTTCCCATGCACCCTGCCGCTTCCAGGCCCGAAACTGGCTGTACACCGTTTCCCACGGAGGAAGGTCGTGAGGCAGCATCCGCCAGGAACAACCGGTGCGGAGCAGGTAGAAGATACCGTTGAGCAGTTCACGCAGATCCTGTTTGCGCGGCCTGCCGCGAGGGTCCTTCTTGGCCGGGAGCCTGGCTTTAAGGATCTCCCATTCTTTGTCGTTCAGGTCGCTGGGGTAGGTTTCGCGGTCCATGCCAAAATATCGGATCCAGGCGCTCTACGCGCAATATTATTTTAAAACACCCTCTCAGGTGGCATGAATCCTCGCTTTCTTGGGCTTTCTTGGGTTAGGGGTTGACATTTTTCGAGCACACCTCCGCCACGCCTCTCACTTTCGTGGGGGCGCGCAGGGTGGTGGGGGTTGCGGGTGGTGAGGGATTGATTCCTAGCCGGGGTGTTCCACGTCGGCCGTGAAGACCGGCTCATGGGTGGGTTCCGCGACCTTTCCGCCCGGCTCCGGCGTCACTGTGATCATAAATCGGTTGTGCGGCGTCATGGTGTCGAGACTCCCCTCAAGGTTGTCGTTCAACACCAGTGCGCCGATGTTTTGTTTGGCGGCATTCCGGGGCTGCAGCCATACCACGTAGACCACCGCGTCAGAGGCGATCTTTGATGGCGGGGCCAGATGTTTGACCCGGATGGAGACCTTCGTGTTGCCGTTGTCTCCCACCGTGGCTTTGACCGTTCCCTCGCTGGCGGGGACCCCGGAAGCCGACACCATGGTTTGGGGTTTTGCACACCCCAGATGAAGGCCGGCGACTCCCACCACAAGGGGCAGGGCGGCCGTCAAAGCAACTCGTTGGATGATTAAGCTTGGTCGGTACATTTTCAGACTCCTCGTTCTAGAGGCTTCAGAGAGCAAGATTGTGACCAAAACAGTTAGTCATTTTATTTATTCATTTATAAATTTTTTTGTCAGGTACTCCCTGGCATGACCCATCAAGATGAAATAGCATGTCCTTCAATTCGAGGGAGACCCGAACACTCATGCGGGCCGCCGACCTGGACCATAAAGAGCTGCTGGAGCTGGACGCGGAGGGATGCGTGAACCCCATCGGTGCACGAAGGATGTGAACAAGCCGTTGGCTGCCTCCGAGCCCTACTCGGGAGCCCTTTCGAGCGGCGGGCTGGTGCTGACCTTCCTGACGGGCGCCGCGATGGGCGCTGCGCTCGTCGCCCTCACCACTCCCAAGTCCGGCCCCGAGCACCGCGGGGATTTGAAAAACATGGCCCAACGCGCGCAGCAGAAGGCCGGTTTTTTGGCGGAGGAAGCCGTGGAGGCCTGGAACGACCTGAATGAAGGGGTGGTCCTCGCCGCCGCGAATTTCGAATGAGCCATAGTTGGCCTGCTGGAGCGCATTTCAGAGCGTGATCCCGGTCATGGCTTGGCCACGCGGCAAGGTTGCACCTGAACGGCACTCAGCGCAGAGGTCAGCCATGCACAAGGAGTCCCATCGCAGTGGACAAATTGGTTGGTTACGGGCGGCGGTGCTGGGTGCCAACGACGGCCTCATCTTCACGAGCAGCCTGGTGGTGGGCGTGGCGACCGCCGGGCCCAGCCGTTCCAGCAGCGATTTTTCCGCTGGCGCCCCTTGGCCCGGTTTTCGGGGCAGTTCAGGCGGGTTCAATAGGTCTCGTTTCTCGGTGGCGACGGGTCAAGGTTGCCGTCGGCAGTGGTTCGGCTCAAACACAAGGTCCAGAAATGGAGGCGATCGAAGGAAGGTCGATTCTCGATCACACCCTGCAAACTCTGGGATGCAGCGGTTCGGCTCGGAAAAGAGCTGCTTGAATTTGACGATTCGGGTCGCCCCGATCACTTCGCCCAGGCGAGTCCGTCGGGGCCAGCGCCGACATCGATGGTCGACGTCATCTCCCACTTCTCCAAGTCGATGACCGAGACCTTCTTCGCCCTTGAGCCGGGGACATAGGCGAACCTGCCGTCAGGGCGGATGAGCATCTCCTAGGGTGCCGTTTCCACTGGGATTTTCTTCGCAA
Organism: Holophagaceae bacterium; assembly: GCA_025361125.1. Taxonomy (GTDB): domain Bacteria; phylum Acidobacteriota; class Holophagae; order Holophagales; family Holophagaceae; genus JANXPB01. Next base: position 45,339 of record JANYBM010000080.1, read on the forward strand.
CCTTCATCTGCCGCAGGTCCACCACGGCGACAAGGCTCATTTTGGGGATGGGGACGAGGAGCCATTTCCCGTCGGGAGTGGCGGCTGAGCCGTAGCCGCTGCCGGGGAGGTCGATCCAGCGGCTGATCGCGTGGGTCGCGGTGGCGATCACCGCCATGCGGGGCTTGGTCTGGTCGGAGGTGAAGACGAATTTGTCGTCGCGGGAGATGGCGATCCGCTGCGAGACGGCCGAGATCGGGATCACGGAGATTAGTTTGCGGGCCTCCAGGTCGAGCACCGAGACGCTGCCGGGATTCACGTTCGAGGTGTAGCCACGCTTCCCGTCGCAGGTGACAACGAGCATGTGGGACTGCGGCGCGCCGGTGGGAATCTTTCCGACGATCTGGAGGGTGTTCGAATCGACGATGGTTACGTCGTTGCCAAGTTCGGTCGTCACGTAGAGCAGTTTCTTCACCGGCTCGTAGACGACGCAGTGGGGCCGGACGCCGTGGCCAAAGTCGACTCGTCCGGTGATGGTGCCGGTCTGTGAGTCGATGGCGAGCATCTCGCTTCCATCCAATCCCGGCGCACCGACCCCGGAGCTGCCGTAAATCGGCATGAACACGGTGCGGTTATCGGGTCCGACCGCGATCTCATGCCCGTGCATGGTGGTCTGGCGCTCGTCGACGACGGCAATCTGCCGGTTCGCGGTGGGGTCGACGATACTCATCGTCTTGTCACCCTGGTTGACCACGAACAGCCTCGGTCCATCGGCCATGGCCGCCGACCACGCGATTGCCAAGGAAAGTCCCACAAGCTTTGTCATTGTCACGAAGCGAGGATAACCATTTTTTCCCTATCCCACCGGCTTTTTACTGTCCATTGGAGGATCTATATGCCCGTCAGCCAGCCCGTTCATGCACGCTTGCAGTCGGGACGCGATAATCGAACCTAAAGTAATGCGGAAAACCCCGAGGAATTGAACCGGGAGATCACCAACTTACTCCGAACGCACCCCCCAACAACGGTGTCCCCAATTCAATACCAGAAGGCATCTCAAGAAATCACGGTCGTTCCAATTCTATTCCTGACGAAATGCATTCAAATCATTTCCCGACAATAGGTGTCATTTGTTCTCCCAATTTCCCTATCGGTTCGTGGATAGACTGGGTTTTTAGGACCGATGGCGGGAAACACTATGGCTATGGGGAAAATCCTGGTGGTCGAAAGTGGGCAGAATGATCTGCACGCGCGGCTGGTTCGAGCTGAAGGGTTCGAAGCCGTTCAGGTGGATAGCCTGGTGTCGGCGGAGCAGGCCTTTGCGCTGGACCGGCCAGATGTCGTCCTCTTGGATCGCAACCTTGGCGATGGCGGAGCGCTGGAATTCATTCACCGCCTTCGAGACATGGATGCCGAAGTGCCCATCCTGTTGCTGTTGGACCCAGAATTCATCCACAGGGCCGCCGAGGCGGTTCGCTCCGGCGTGGAGCAGTTCCTAAGCAAACCTGTGGACCCGGATGCCCTGGCGGTGGTGCTGAGCCGCATCTTCGAGCGCGTGCAGCAACGGAAACGGAATCTGGCGGAAGAAAGCCGGAAGATCCGCTTTGCTGTCAGTCCTTTTTTCGGTACCAGCGCCGCGGTGCAGCGCTTTGAGGAGCAAGTCACCCGCGTCATCATGGTTGACCGCCCCGTGCTGATCCAGGGCGAGACCGGTGTGGGAAAGAGTGCCTTGGCGCGCTGGATCCACAATCACTCCCCCCGGAAAGGCAACGCCTTCGTGGAACTGAACTGCGCCGGGCTGGGTAAGGAAATGCTGGAAAGCGATTTGTTCGGCCATGAAAAAGGGGCTTTTACGGGTGCGGTGGTGGCCAAGCCTGGGCTCCTGGAAATCGCCCACCGGGGAACCATTTTCATGGATGAAATCGGCGACATGGACTTGGCGGTGCAGCCGAAAATTCTCAAGGCCATTGAAGAACGCCAGTACCGGCATATGGGCGGCACCGAAGATCGCACCGTGGACGCTCGGCTCATCGCCGCTTCCCACAAAAACCTGCAACAGCTCGTGGCCGATGGGCGTTTCCGCAGTGATCTGTTCTACCGCATCGGCGGTCTGCCGATCCTGGTTCCGCCTTTACGGGAACGTAGGGAAGACATCGTGCCCCTCGCCAATTATTTTCTGTCGCGGTTCGCGTCTGAGTGGCGCTGCGGTGAATTGGAATTGTCCCAGACCACCGCCAAGACCCTAGAAAAACACGATTGGCCAGGCAACATCCGCGAGCTGAAAAATGCCCTGGAAAGGGCCATTATTTATCGCCAAGGGAATCTTCTTCAGCCTACGGACTTCCAACTGGGAACCGCAGGGCCGAGCAAGACCTCTGAAATTGATGTTTCGCTCACCTTGGCAGAGGTGGAGGCAGAGCACATTCAGCGGGTGCTTGATGCCTGCAGTGGTCGGGTGGACGAGGCCGCGCGAAAATTGGATATTTCCCGCAGTTCTCTCTATCAACGGATGCAACGGCTAGGTGCCAGGCCAAAGCAAGGCTGATTGTCCAGATTATAGAAAATGGATTCTATTTTCTGGAAATCGGGTAAATCACCCTTCGATTCTAGTTTTATAAGTTGTTAATAATTAGATAATTATGTTTATTTTTTGAACTGGCACAGAGTCTGCTTCTTGGTTGTCGGCCTTGGATTTCGGCCCTTCCGATTCCAGGCCACCCTCAAGCCCCCCACGGGGCGTTCAACCTCATTCCCCTGAGGAGGATAGCCATGCGTCTGCGCTCTCTACTGCCCATCATTCTGGCTTCCCTTCCCTTGGCAGCGGGAACATCGGCCTCTGCTTCAGCCTCGGTATCCGTCCGAATCGTCTCCAAGGAATGGCTTGCGTCCAATGATGCCCGTCTGTTGGCGTCCCCCCGATCCGCCACGGCCACCTCCAGAGGCACCATTCAAGAAAACGGCGCGACTTATCTTTTGGTGGATGTCAAAGGGAACAGCTTCAAATTTGAAGTACCCCAGGGAACAGTGGTCCCCGAAGGAACTGTTCAGGTCAACTACGTCCCCCTGTACGACCAGGGCCATCAACGGCTCGTGGCCATGACCATCAACGACCGAAATATGGTTCGGGAATACAAAAACACAAAGCCCTGAATGGCAACAACAGAAAGGGGTCTCCAGTGAATAGCATTTATCCGGGACATATCCTAGCCGAGCAAACTCCGAACGAACGCTTCCAGGATGCCCTTAGGGCATTCCAGGACCTGGATGTTCAGCGCGCTTATGACCTCGTTCAATGCGCGATCCGCCAAGACCCAAACCAGGTGGATTATTACCTGTTCAAGGCCAAGCTTTTCGAAACCAGCGGCAGTGACCGCCGGGCCACGATCCAATCCTACGAAACAGCGCTCAATCTACAACCAATGAATGCTGAAACCATGCTTCGGCTCGCTCAGCACCTGCAGGCAGAAGGCATGCAAGTCAGGGCCCTCACGCTTATTCAAAGAGCACGGGAACTTTCTCCCAACCATAAATTGTTGAAACGCATGGATATAACTTCCACTTCAACCAGCAAAGTAATGGACATGGGTCCTGAGCCAGTTGAGTCCAAAGGTCTCAAGAACCTGGGCCAACAGACGAAAACCCTGCTTATCAAGATCCTGGAGAGAGTCGTTGGGGTTAGGGGGCGGGAGGGCGTGCCTACACGTTGAAAACCTGAGAGCTGCCCCCTTCGCCGGCGCTTCCAACAGGGAACCAGGGGGTTTAAGATTTGTCTGAGGCAAGGTTGCTTGATAAAAGACCGCTTCGGCCACACTGGAACCATGGCTCACACCATGGATAAATTCTTCGCGCCACCTGAAGGTCGGCTCTACGCCTGTTTTCCAGGGGCGGAGGAGCGGCCGGGGCAGGCGCGCATGGCGGAATTGGTTTGGGATGCCATCGAAGAAGGCGCGGCCACCAAGAAGGCTTGGCGCGACGCGGGTGGCGATCCTGAAGCAAAACCTGATGCGGTCGTACAAGCCATCGAGGCAGGTACGGGTACCGGAAAATCCTTGGGTTACCTGATCCCGGCCTTGGCCGCCGAGCAACGTCCCGTGCTGGTGGCCACGCGCACCAAACAGCTACAGCGCCAGTTGCTGGAAGAAGACGTTCCGCGGGCCAGCGGCATCCTGGGCCGACCGATCAAAGCCGTGGTGGCCAAAGGCCGAAGCAACTACCTTTGCAAGGCTGCCTGGGAACAGATGGAAGCGCAGCCACCTTCGGAAATGACCATGGCGGACCATGGGCTTTGGATGGCGCTTGCGAAATGGACCCAGGAAACCGAAATCGGCGACCGGGAAGAACTGGGCCGCTTCGGCGAGGGTGAATCGGAACTATGGGACAAGCTCAACGCCCGTTCCGAGCGCTGTACGGGAAAGCAATGTTCCCATTTCGAGGACTGCCACCTCACCACCCTGCGGCTGGAGATCACGACGGCCGATATCGTCATTGTCAACCATGCTTTGCTGCTGGCGGATCGCGTACTGCGGGAATCGGCCTTCGGCCAGGTGCTGCCGGACGCACCGGTGCTCATTCTGGACGAGGCCCACGACATTGAAGAACAGTTGACGGAAAGCTGCGCCGAGCAGTGGTCCAATCGGGCCATGACGATGCTCTTCCGCGATCTTGCGGATGAAGCCGCCAAGGAACCTGAAGGCACGGCCTTGGAAGCTCTTTTGCAGCCTTGGGAAGACGCGTGGCAACAAGTGCTTTCCTGGCTTCCACTGGGCAATGGGACTTTCGGGTTTGATGACCCACAACTACCGCTCAAGGAACTCGCGGATGCCGTGGTGGCTTGGATCTCCACAGGCCAATCCGCATGGAAGGAAACCAAGCGGCTGGCCTCGCGCTCACCTGATGCCAACCCTGATGTCCCCAATTGGCGCAAACTCTCCGAGCGCGTGGGCCTGGCTTTTCAGCGCATGGAACAGATCTTCGCGCAGCCCGAGGGGTGGGTCTCAACGCTCAACCGCGAAGGCCCCCACAGCTTTGGCTTCAAGGCCAATCCAGTGGATGTGCGGCCCTTCTTTCACCAACATCTGCGCCGGGGCTTTGACACCGTGCTGATGACCTCGGCCACCCTGCGGGATGGACGTGGTTTCAACGGACTGAAGCTCCGCCTGGGGCTCACGAAGGAAGAAGCGGAGCGCGCCGAGTTGGTGGAAAGCCCATTCGATTTCGAGACCCAAGGCCTGCTGTTCGTTCCCCCGGACTTGCCCGAACGCCGCGCAGCCCGGGATGGTGTGGGCGAACCCGCCTGGGTCGAAGGCAGTCTTTCCGCCATGGAACGATTGCTGCGCGCCTCCCGGGGCCGGGCGCTGATCCTGTTCACTAGCAGGCGTATGTTGGCGGCCTTCAAACCTCGGCTGGAAGCGGCTTTGCCAAACATCACCTTCTTCACCCAGGGCGATGGGCTGTCGCGAAGCCTGCTCATGGAACGCTTCCAGAAAACGCCTGATGCCGCACTCTTGGGCCTGGCAAGTTTCTGGCAGGGTGTGGACATGCCGGGGGAAGCGCTGAGCCTGGTTATCGTCACAAGTCTGCCCTTTGCGCCCCCGGATGATCCAGTGCTGCAGGCACGCATCCGCGAGGCTGATGCCAAATCCCAAGGCCTGGGATTCATCGGCATCCAGGTGCCAGCCATGACGCTGAAGCTGAAACAGGGCATCGGCCGTCTGATCCGCACCAAACAGGACCGTGGCGTAGTCTGCATCCTGGATCCACGGCTGATGCTGCCCCACGAGGACCGCTACGGGAAGCGCTATGCCGCCCAGGTGCGCGCCGCACTGCCGCCCTTCCCCATCACCCGGGATTGGCCGGAAGTAGAGGCCTTTCTCCGGGACCTCTGAACCTTGTTCCTGGGGAACGTATACTTATCTAGATGAAGACAAAGTTGCTGTGCCTGCTGATCCCGACCCTTGTCACGGCCGGCGCTGCAGATTTGGCCAAACCCCGGCCGCGACGGCGCGCTGCTCCGGTCCCCCAAGCCTACATCTACACGTATACTGATAAAAAGGGGCACCTGATCATCAACAACCTGCCGCCAGGCGCGGTGGAAGGCCGAGGGCTCTCCTTGCAGCACGTCGGCATCGCCCACATTCAACTGGCCATCACCAAGATCGAAATGGGCCGCGTGTTGCGCAGCCCAGAACTGCTGGCCATGGTCGATGAGATTGCCACCCTGAATGGCGTGGACCCTTGGCTGGCCCGGGCCATCATCCAGGCCGAAAGCGCCTTTTACGACAAAGCCCGCAGCCGGGCTGGAGCCTTGGGCCTGATGCAGCTCATGCCCGCCACAGCGCTTCGCTTCGGCGTCACCAACCCGTTTGATCCCCGGCAAAACATCATCGGCGGCACGAAGTATCTGAAATGGCTCATGGATTATTTCCGGGGCGATGGGGTCAAAGTCATCGCTGCCTACAATTCCGGTGAGAAAAATGTGGACCGTTACAATGGGATTCCACCTTTCAGCGAAACCCGCGCCTATGTGCCGAAGGTCATGGATCTCTGGAGCCGGCGCCTGGTGCAGGCTGACCCCAAAGCCGCAGGAGCCATGGCCTTGTTGAAAAAGGGCCAGGGGGGCTTCGAAGTGGATGAAAAGGTGGTCCCCACCATCGAACAAGTCGCCACCGTCAAGAAGCTGCCCATCTACCAATGGACCGACCCCTCAGGCCGCATCCAGATCAGCGATTCCAAGCCCCCGGAAGGCGCGCTTAGCGTGAAGGTGTTCTAGACTCCTGATCCTTGGCGCTGACAGTGAGCTTGGGTCCACCGCAAAGCGCGATCATCAGCCTAGCTTTCGACTTTCACGGCGCCTTCTGAAGACGCTCACGCGGGGGTGCAGACCTGCTGCTCATCCGCGCATCAATGGACTCACGGTGACTTTCAAGGCGCCCGGTGCCAGGGCCAGCGGCAGCTTTCCCGGCGCTGTTACCACGACCACGGACCCCATAGAGGTGACCGGCAGCACCACAGCTCTGAAGCGCAGGCATCATCCTGCGGGTCTATGCCTCAAGTCAGTCGGCATCGCTTAAACCTGCCATCAGATTCTGACAACATTGTGACATTACATCTTTGTGCGCAGCCCCGTAGATGACCCCGCGGGCTAATTCTTAATCAGAAAATATCGTTGAATTTTGCTGCGCCTGCGACTCTGTTTTCAGTTATCTTCATTTAGACACCCCATCCCTTTTAGACACCTCATCCCGGAGCAACCCATGCGCAACCGCCTAGGACTAGGCACTGCATACTCGATGCGTCTGTCGCAGAGGCACAGGGCCATGGCCATCGCCCTTGCAGCGATGGTCATTAGCCTGACCGCCACGCCAGCCAAGATGGCTGCGCCGCGCGGCCCTGACCCTATTCTGGCCGCCAATGCCGCCCCAAAGGTCGCGCATGCCGCCCCGGACAATGGCAGTGCCAACAAACTGCAGGCCGCACCCACTCCGAGCCTTGTAGCGCCGATTTACGGTCGAGCCGTTGGCTTCGCAGAATCCCAGCCGCTCAGGAATTTCCCGGCGGAAAAGGTCTACCCTGTTGTTGATGACGCCTATCGCTTCAAGCTCCTGGAGCACGAACTAGAGCAAGAGCAAGAAGAGGACGGGCCCCGATCGGTCAATGAGCTGAATTCCGAAGGGACGGGCGTCCAACCGGATCCGATGGCGCCGATGCAGAGGGAGGGCGCCCTACAGCGGGTGCTTCCCGCAAAGAACGGCGACACCAGGCTGCTTGCCATCCCCGCCGTACCCATGCCCGCCCCCTCTCTCACCTTCGAGGGCCTGAGCGCTGCCGACAACACCGCCGTCTTCGGCACCACCGTCGCCCCGCCTGATCCTACCGGCGCCGTCGGGCCGAACGACTACGTGCAGACCACCAACAACCTCGTGCGCGTCTACGACAAGAACGGCGTGGCGCGGGGGCCGGCCTTCAAGCTGAGCGGCCTCTTCGCCTCCCTGGGCGGGATCACCGCCACGAACGACCAGGGCGATACCATCGTCCTATACGACCGCATGGCCAACCGTTGGATGATCAGCCAGTTCGCCTTCACAACCGCCACCACGCCGCCCTACCACCAGGCCATCGCCGTGTCCAAGACCGGCGACCCCACAGGCGCCTACTGGGTCTACGACTTCGTCATGCCGGGCGTCGAGTTCAACGACTACTTCAAGTTTGGTGCCTGGCCGGACGCCTACTACATGACGGACCGCCAGTTCACCAACGGGGGCCCCTTCAACAGCTTTGGCTGCTTCGCCTTCGACCGCGCCAAGATGCTGGCGGGAGACCCCACGGCCGGCTTCATCTACTTCAACCTCGGCACGCCCATGCCGCTCCTCAGCAACTCGTCGTCGGGCATGCTCCCCACGGACTTCACCGGCCTGACGCCCCCGCCCGTGGGCGCTCCCAATGTCTTCGCCGTTTATACCGATGATGCCTTCGGCGACCCCGCGGACGCCGTGCGGCTGTTCAACTTCCATGCGGACTTCGCCACACCGGCGAGTTCCACCTTCGCCGAGCGGTCTGAAAGTCCGGTCGCGGTGGCCGCCTTCGATTCCCGGAATCCCAACGGACGTGGCGACATTCTACAACCGGCCCCTGCCGTCGCCGCTGCTGATTCGCTGGACTCCATCGGCGACCGGTTGATGCTGCGTCTCCAATATCTGAACCGCGCCGGCACCGAATCGCTCCTGATGACCCACACCGTCAACGCTGGGACTATCCCGGCCCCAGGCTTCGCGCCAACCCGCGCCCAATACATCGCTGGCGTCCGCTACTACGAATTCCGGAAGACGTCCCCGGGCGGGACCTTCACTGTTCCCGAGCAGGCCACGTTCTCGCCGGACACGAACGAGCGCTGGATGGCCAGCGTCGCCATGGATAACGCGGGGAACATCGCCGCCGGCTACAGCCTTTCCAGCACGACGGTCCCCCCGTCCCTGGCCTACGCTGGCCGACTGGCGGGCGATCCGGCGAACGGACTCGCCCAGAGCGAAACCATCCTGTTTTCGGGAACCGGCGTCCAGCGCGGCACCAGCAACCGCTGGGGCGACTATAGCTCCCTCCAGGTTGATCCGAGCGACGATGCCACATTCTGGTATGTGAACCAGTATTATGCGTCCAGCCCCACCATCGGATTTGACTGGCACACGCGCATCGGCCGTTTCCTTTTCCCCGGCACCACCGCGCCCTTGCAGGGTACGCTCTCGGGCACCATCACAGCCTGCGATTCGGTGCTACCCCTATCCGATGCGATCGTGACCGTAACGGGCGGTCCGTCCGACGGGTTCTCGGCCACGACAATTGCCAATGGCACCTATTCGCTGAACCTCGTCCCCGGAGCCTACTCCGTCACCGTCTCGAACGCCTCCCACACGTGCTCGGGCGTGGGTCCTTTCCCGGTGACCATCACCGCCAGCGCGACGACCCTCTTCAACACCTGCCTCAGTGGCACACCGTCCTTCCAATACGTTTCAAATGCGGTCACAGGCGGCAACGGCAACGGCATGATTGAGCGCGACGAGTGCAACGATCTGGCGGTCACGATCCGCAACAACGGCTGTCTGATCGCCACCGGCGTCACGGCCCACCTCACCACGGCCACCCCTGGCGTACTCATCAACCAGCCGGACACCACCTTCGCCACTTTGAACGAAAATGCCACGGGTGTAAGCCAGATCCTCTTCTCCGTGAGCACTGCAGCGACCTTCGTGTGCGGCACGCCCATCACCTTTGTCCTGGTGATCACGTCGCCGCTGGGGGGGTCGATCTCCCTACCCTTCGCTGTCCAGACCTGCCAGTCCGTGCCGATTGTGATCAACGGAGTCCTGGACGCAGGAGATACCCAGCAAACCGCTCGGCTCGGTCGGAACGGCGTCGTCAGCGGCTGCGCCACCGCCAAGGTGTTTCCGGGAACCCTCGGCGCGGGCAACCGATCCTACGACCTGTACTCCTGGACCAACGGGCCGACGGCCTCCTGTGTGACCATCACGACGGTCCCGGCCTGCAGCCCAGCGACGAACCCGATCATCACTGCGGCTTACCTCACGGCCTTCAATCCCGCCAACATCACCACGAACTACCGGGGCGACCCGGGCGGCAGCCCGGGGGTGAGCGGGAACTCCTTCTCGGTAAACGTTCCCGCCAACGGCGTACTCCTGGTGAACGTGCACGAGATCAACGCGGGTACAGGCTGCAGCGGCTATACCCTCACCATCAACGGCCTCGTCACCAACAACACCGGCGGCGGCGCCTGTTCCGCCGACCTGTCCATCACCAACACACCCTCCCCCAGCCCCACGGTCGGGCCCGGCCAGAACCTCACTTTCACTTACCTGACCAACAACAATGGCCCTACCACGGCCTACAACGAGGTCATCAGCACCTCCACACCGCCTGGAACGACCTTCGTGTCCGCCAGCGCGTCTGCGGGGGGCGTGCTCGCCACTCCAGGCGTGGGCGGCACCGGACTCGTGTCGGGAACTTGGGCTGGCAGCACCGCCAATGGGGCCTCACATACCATGACTCTGGTGGTGAATGTCCCCCTAGCCACAGCGGAAGGCACGGTCCTCTCCAACACGGCGACCACCACTTCAGGAACCGCTGATCCGAACCCAGGCAACAATTCGGCCACCGCCAGTGTGACGGTATCCCAGGCTGACCTGTCCCTCACGGACGTGGCGGCGCCAAGCCCCACGGTCTACCAGGGTGAGACCCTTTCCTTCACTATGGCCTCTACCGACAACGGCACCGGCGTAGCCCAGGACCTGGCCATCAACACCACCACGCCAGCCTGGACCAGCTTCCTTTCGGCCACGGGCAGCGCAGGCGTGGTGCTCGCGCCGAACGGCCCCGCCACACTCACTGGCACCTGGCCAGGAGCCACCGGGGTGGGCGCCACCCGCACCCTAAACATGCTGGTAGATGTACTGCCGCTTACCCCCCCGGGCACGCTCATCACGGATAGTGCCACGACCAGTTCGACAATCTACGATCCGAACCCGGGGGATAACGCGGCTTCGGCTTCGGTCACCGTACTGCAGGCCAACGTGGAAACTGAACCCAACAACTCCTACGGCAATGCCATGCCCGTATCAGCACCCGGCATGTGCATCGGCCGCATCAACCCGGCGAACGACCTAGACTACTGGCGCGTCATCTTGCCCCAGGGTGCCACTCTTACCGCCACACTGACACCACCCAACCCACCGGGTAACCTCAGCTATTTCGTTTACATTTACAATCAGGCCGGCAAGATCGTGGCCCAGAGCACCCGGAGTGGCGGCGTAGTTAACATTGCCTCGATTCGCAATACTGGCGTGGCGCCCTTCTATTTTTACGTGGTAGTGCGGGCCCCGATTGGAGTCTCCAACCCGAATAGCTATCGCTTAAGTCTTTCCTGGTAGACCACCCAGAACACCAAAAGGGCCGCCGTAAGGCGGCCCTTTTGGTTTACATGGAGGAGAACGTAAACCGGCTCAACACTGGCCAGGAGGATTCAAGGCGGACTCGAAGGTGGCCCCCACCAGCAACCAGGCCGCCAATATCTCAAGCCC
>JANYBM010000093.1 GCA_025361125.1 Holophagaceae bacterium
TGGCCTGGATCTCAACCGCGATTTGATGAAAGCGCAGGCCGCTAACACGCGGTGGTTCCTGGCCATGCTCCAGGACTTCGATCCAGCGGTGGTCTTCGATCTGCACACCACCAACGGCAGTTACCACGGCTTTCACCTGACTTATGCGCCAAGTTTGGTTTTGGGGGCGGACCCAACGCTGCTGGCTTTCAACCGCCAGTTGCTGAACGAGGTTCGGGATGAGCTTATAAAAAAAGGTTTGCCCACCTACGATTACGGCAACTTCACACCTGAACACCTGAAGCCTGGCGAACAGCCCACGGGTTGGGAGACCTTTGATTTCCGCCCCCGCTATCTCAGCAACTATCCAGGGTTGCAAAACAGATTGGCGATCTTATCCGAAGCCTACGTCTACCGCAGCTATTTCGAGCGTATTGCGGACACCCGGAGCTTCGTGCTGGCCTGCCTGGACTGGATCACCGCCCACCGGAATGAGGTTCGGCGCGTCACTGCGGAAGCCGACCAGCATTGGTTGGAAGGCTGGGAAACTCAAGCCCCTACCCTGCCGTTGACCGCGGAATTCGCACGCACGGAAATCTATTCCTTTGCGGTAGTGCAACCCTTGAAGAATGCCGATGGTCAGGTAACAGGCGAAGCCTCCCGGACTTCCTTGGAACTGCCCAGCTTCGTGACCTGGGCGCCCAAGGAAATCATCACTTTACCGACCGGCTACCTCATTGACGCGGCCTATGCCTTCAAGGTGCGGCCGGTACTGGAGGCTCACGGCATCAAGGTACTGAGCGGATCAGCCCGGCCAAAATCACCACCGAATTTCTTTCACGAAACCGATCGAAGAGTCTCAGCCCAAGCCTTCCAGGGCGTCTTCGGACTCACCCTTAAAGGCGCCTGGACACCCGATGAATCGCCGCGCCCCATGACCCCACGGTGGACCGCAGAGGATCTGGACCATGCGCTCTACGTACCCTTGAAGCAACCGTTGGGCCGTGTCGCCTTCTACTTGCTGGACCCCCGCAGTCCCGATGGATTGGTGTTCTGGGGCTGCTTCCACGAAAGCCTGCTGCGCAGCGATGGCGCTTGGGGCGAACCCCTGCGCTTCCCTATTTTGGCGGTAGGTGGTGCGGGTGGGAGTTCAGGAACAGACCCCAGACCGCCCACGAAAAGGGCGGAGTGAGTGGGTTAAGGCAGGCCGCCCTGGAAGCCAAAAGTGAAACTTCGCACAATTTTTAATCCTTAAAAACCAGAGTGTTAAAATCTGGCGCACACGCCCCGTTCGAGGAAATCCAGTCGCATAGTTCCAGCCAATTTCAGGAAAACAGCAGTGAAAACCACCCTCATTGTCGTTCAGCGTGAGCGATTTACTTCGATCATCGAATCGCTGGTTTCACTGTTCAGCACCATCGCCCTGGATGTACCGGTGATTGTGGTCGAGGGCGGTTCGCCCCAATCCATTTTGATGAACCTTAAAAAGCTACAGGTAACCCGCCCTTTCGAGATCATCTCCTTGCCATACATGGTCCTGCCGCAGGAAGCGCGAAATCTCGGCTTCGAACGGGTTGCAACCGAGTACGTGGTGTTTGCGGACAACGATATCAGCTACGAGCCGGGCTGGTTGGGCGCACTGGAGCGGAACGCAACTGAAAACAGCAGTGATCTCGTGGCTCCACTGATCTGCATCGGGCCACCGAATGCCACCACAATCCACCATGCAGGCGGTCATCTATTGATGCGGGTGGAGGAAAATAAACCACATCACATCAGCGAACAGCACCAGTTGAACGATCAATCCATCACTGCTCTGCCTTCGGCCCAACTGCCTGTGGGCAATGAGATTGTCGAATTCCATTGCTTCCTTGCCCGAACTGATTACATCCGTAAAATCGGACCCCTCGACGAGCGACTGATCACCAGAGAACAGATCGACTTTGGCCTGCGCTCCAAATACCACAAAGGCCGAGTGACCTTTGAACAAAGCGCGGTGGTCACCTATATGGCCTCGAATATTTTTTTAGAGATAGACCTCCCCTACCTGTCATTCCGCTGGTCTGATCGCCTGTCGCTTGAGTCACTGGATCACTTAAAGACAACCTGGGGTATCGAAATCAACCGAGACGGCCTCATGAACTCATGGATTCGACCGCATCGCTTGGGGGCTTATAAAAGCTGCTACACGCGCCAATTCGATGAACTGGGGCAGGATCGTTTTATCAAAGAGTTGATGACCCCCCTCGAGCAGGCTGCGGTTGCGCAAGCCTACGCCACCAGACCTTCTCGACAGCCGCGCCTGCCAAGCGAGCCGACCCCTGACCAGGCTCAGCAGTTCTTTGCCCAAATCCAGAATGATCCGCTGGAAAATAAAGCGTTTCAGCCAGCTTTTCTGAAACGCTCCAAACCTATGGTGTGTGCCGGCATGTCAACCACGCCACGGTCCGGAGCGACTTTCTGGCAAGCCCTGAAATCACTTCTGCCCCAAGTCGATCGCCTCTATCTCTTTCTGGACCGTTTCGAGCATTCACCCCGGCTGGATCACGAAAAAATAGTCATCCTTACCTCGGAGTATTTTGGAGACCTGCGCTCCAACGGCAAACTGCTGGGGCTTTCGATGACTTCTCCAGGAACCTACTACTTCACAGTCAATGACGATATCCACTACCCCGCTGACTATTGCCAGCGAATGATTGATCACCTCCAGTCACGTGGTCACAGCGTGGCAGTTGGAGTGGATGGCGCCAGACTGCCGACGGATGGCTTCAACAGCTATCGCGCCGACCGGACCGATATCCATCTTTCAAGTTCGCTACCGCTTCCGGTTGCGATAGATGTTCTGGGCAGCGGCACCACGGCGTTCAACACCTCAGCGTTGAACTTCGATGTCCGGGCCTGGCGGACCCGTGGCATGGTGGATTTATCCTTCGCCTGCCTAGCTGAAAGAATGGGTGTCCCCCGTGAATTGATAGCCCGCGAAGAGAATTGGCTTGAGTACTTGGACGTGAAACCTGAAAGCAGCATGGAGCGGCGGATGATCCAGGACGATGCAGTGCTGACCTCTCTCGCCAGAGAATTGATCAAGGCGCGCCAGGGCCACTGACCAACCGCGCAGAAGGATAAATCAGTGCTAAATGGCCTGCGCTGTTAAGACTGCTACAGGTTGCTTGGGGCCAGGCACCGAAGCATTCCCGGCACGCCTGCCATGCCCGATGCGAACGCCACCCTTCCGAGCCCGATCAGCTTGATGAAATCGGATCGCTTCATGTTCCCAGCCATAACCCGTCCTGAATGATTTTCAAAAGGAAATACACCGGGATCGGACGCTTGGATCACCTATCGAGGAGTTCAACTTTATTGTCGAATATTTACAACTCAATATCATGCAGTTCAAAAGTCTTGGGCAGTGATGTAATCTAACGTCACCTTTCAAGGAGAACTAGATGCGCGCCTCCATTCTACTTTTCGCCATCGGTCTGTCCCTCCCGGCACAGACCCCCGCTTCCAAGCCCACCGCAGCCCCCGCCGCTGAACCTACCATCGGTGCGGCCGTGGACGGCACCTACCAGTGGGTGTCCGGTCAGTTCATTCCCGCGGCCGATGCCATGCCCGATGACAAGTTTGACTTTGCCCCCACCGAGGGTGAGTTCAAGGGTGTGAAGACCTTTGCCCAGCAGGTAAAACATGTGGCCGCCATCAACTACTTCTTGGGCGCCACCATCCTGGGTGAGAAGCCCCCGGTCGAAATCGGTAATCCCGAGATGGGTCCTGACACGCTCAAGACCAAGGCCGAGATCATGGCGTTCTTGAAAGGATCCTACGATTACGCCCACAAGGCCATCCAGAGCATCACCCCGAAGAACGGCACCAAGGCAGTGAAGAACCCCTTTGGCGAGGGCATGGTGACGCCTCTGGGCTTGTCAACCCTCCTCGCTTTCCACGGCATGGACCACTATGGCCAGATGGTGGTCTACCTCCGCATGAACGGCATCATCCCGCCA
>JANYBM010000101.1 GCA_025361125.1 Holophagaceae bacterium
AACGGCACCAAGGCAGTGAAGAACCCCTTTGGCGAGGGCATGGTGACGCCTCTGGGCTTGTCAACCCTCCTCGCTTTCCACGGCATGGACCACTATGGCCAGATGGTGGTCTACCTCCGCATGAACGGCATCATCCCGCCAGCGAGCCGCAAGAAATAACAGCGCATCAATGGAAACAGTTCGCGGGGCCACAGTGAATTAATTGGAATCCACCTTTCACTGTGGCCTCCGCGGAGACCGTGGATGAATCAGTTTCACGTCGCACGTAGGCGTTTAGGTTGACTTATTTGATTTGGGATGCCTAGCAATTTGGAAGATGCCGCTGTCGTTGGGCATCGGTAAGAGGGTTGGTGGGCTTGGCCCGCTTATTCGAATCTGATTTTATTCAAAAGCGCGTGATCCTAATGGGTATGGATGAACAGCCCATAGGCGGAAGCGTCGTGGGCTCCATCCGTGAGGTTCACGCCGACGCCGTTCTTCCAGATCTTGACGAAATTATTCAATATCGCTGGGCCAAAGCTTGTGAGTTCGTTTGCAGTGACATAGACATCATTGCCAGAAAGTCCGATGGCTGTGACATATGGGGCTTGATCGCCACCAACGAGGGCTGCGGCAACGCCATTCTTCCAGACCTTCGCGGCAAGTTTGCCATTGATGTCAGCTTCTACTCCCGCAGCATAGATATCATTTCCTGACACTGCAATGCCTGTTCCGTAGGCGAACTTTGTTCCATCGGTGAGCGAGGTGGCGATTCCGTTTTTCCATACTTTTATTGCGAATTTTGTATCAAATAGAACTTGAGGGGAAGCATCCATTTGTTCCTGGCCGATCTGGTAGACGTCGCTTCCTGAAGCAAATATACCAAGCGCTTGGGCATTGTGAGTGCCGTCTGTCAATGACGTCGGAACTCCGTTTTTCCAGAGCATGGCGATATCATGCGTCCCGCTGTTTCCACCTGTTCCCGCGATGTAGATATCGCCGCCGGAGACGGCCACTGACCACGCTGTAGCATCATGTGTCCCGCCCGACAGCGCTGTAGAAGTTCCGTTTTTCCATACCTTCGCGATTTCTCTCATTCCCGAAAATTCAAATCCAACAACATAGACGTCATTGCCAGATATGACCAGGGAACGTGCTCCGGACACCTTTGACCCGTCTGTGAGAGACGTCGCGACTCCGTTCTTCCATACCGTTGAGATGCTCATGGGCAAATAGATGGTTCCGACAGTTACTTCATCACCCACGACATAGACATCGTTGCCGGAAACCGCCACTGAATATGCGGTTGCATTGCGAGTTCCATCGGTGAGGGCCGTGGCAATGCCATTCTTCCAAACCTTGGCGACATACCTCGATCCATTGGACTCAGTTCCGGCCACATAGACATCGGTGATGGCCGGGGTCTGAGGCGGAGCGGAGATTTGACTATCACCACCTCCACCCCCGCACCCTAAGAGAGCGGACATCGAGATAAAAACTGAAGCCTTCAGGGCGATCCAGAAGGCTTGGTTGGGGTCAATTTTGGCTTGTGGCACAGCACTCTCCATTCCCATTACCCTAGCAGAATGAGATGCCCATCTATTGGCGGTACTGGATGTGTTTGCCAATCATGCATACGTATGGAAAGGATCCGCACCTGCATCTGTGTCAAGCGAGGATATCAACAGCGAAGGGTTTCCGGAGCATCGTAGCCAACGGACTCCTCCGCGGCCGGATAGTCTCGCCTGTGGTGAACTGCTCGGACCTACCGCAGCGTCTCGTCCATCTCCGCCAGTACATATGCCAGGATCCCCACGGCGGCGATATTCTTTTGCATGTCGAGCTTGATGACTTTGTCGAAGGTGTCGGCCTTGGTGTGGTGGATCTCCCAGTAGTGGGTAGTGTCGTGGCTGACGCCGATGCCTGGAACGCCTTCGGCGACCATGGAGCCCACGTCGGTACCGCTGCCGCCCAACTCCATGTTGGTGGCGCCCAATGGCTCCAGCAACGGGTTTAGGGACTTCATCCGGGCCAGTGATTTTCCGGCACGGTCTTTTTCTTCTGGCGTGGCGACGCTGATTTTGCTGGGGCCTTCGCCGTGGAAGTCGAGCGTAAAGCCCTTCACGGGCCCGTTGCCGCTATCGCTTTCCAGCACCGCGACGAAGTTTCCCAGTTCGGGTTTATGCGCGTCGCGATAGCCTTTACCGCCGAAATCGCCATTCTCTTCGTTGGTGAAGAAGACCACGCGGATGGTGCGCTTGGGGTGCAGGCCCGCATCTAGGATTGCTCTCGCGGCGCCCAAGGTGATCAGGCAGCCCACGCCGTCGTCCTGGGCCCCCTGCCCCACATCCCAGCTATCCAAATGACCACCCATGAGCACGACCTCCTGGGGTTTTTCCTTACCTACAATCTCGCCTACGACATTGGCCGATGGCTGGTCGGGAATGAGGATGTTATCCATCTCCAGGTGCAATTGGATGCGCTCGCCGCGCTGCGCCATGCGTCTCATCATCATGGAATTCTCGATGGTGACTGCGGCGGAAGGGATTTTCGGCAGGTTCTCGTTGTAGGACAGAGTTCCGGTGTGGGGTGTATCGAAACTGAGGCTCCCCACCGAGCGCACCAGCGACGCCACGGCGCCGTACTTTGCTGCGCGGGACGCGCCACCCACACGGTAGCCTACGGTTTTTCCGTAGCCCGCGAAAGGCACATCATAGAGCACGATTTTCCCCTTTACCCCGGCTTCACCGAGCCGGTCCAGCTCATCGTAACTACCCACCACGACGACGTCTGCGGTGATGCCACCTTGGGGCGTTGCCACGCTCATCCCCAATCCAAGTACAGACAATTCATGGCGCTGAGGTGAAATCGTCCATGCTTTTTCCGTACCGCGTTTCCAGTAGGGCACGAGAATTTTTTCGGTGTGGACGTTTTGCAATCCGTCAGCCTTCATAGTCTTCACCGCCCAGGCGATAGCCTGGTCCAGCCGCTCGGAACCGCTGATTCGGTTGCCTACGTGGTCGCAGAGTTCGCCCAGCTGGTCATAGGCCGTGGAAGATTGCAGGGAAGTTCCCAGAATCTGCGCCGCGGCTAGGCGATAGCGCTGCACGGGCGCCTGCGCATTGGCCGTGAAGGGAATCATGTGAATCAACGAAGAAACAGCAATTACCCTGACCATCATTTGCATGGGATTCTCCTGCCCCTCATGTTACTAGGTATGAGCTTGGGTGGAAGGGAAACCGGGAATAGGTTGACGGATCGTCAATGAATTGGATTCTCATGGCCTAGACAATCCGCCTCAGGCGCGGTTGTCTTTTCATTGCTTCGCCGCCGCCTTCAAATGCGCTTCGATTTCCTTCTTCACCTGTTTCATCAACGGGTTTGGGATGGGCACGCTGAGGTTGTACAGGGCGATTTTCCATGTCTTTCCTTGCCGCACCAGTACGCCAGATCCCCGCGCCGGACCTAGGTTTGGTGTATCCAGGTCTTCGTCGAACCAGGCGGTGCTTCCATCCATCGAATAACTCACCTGCCGTTTCACGGCCTTGAACGTCCACGCCTTGCCTTGCTTGAAATAGGGCTCCGCATAGGCGCGGAATTCTTCTTTGGTCCAGCGTTCGGTGGCGTCGGTGCCCAGGAATACGGCACCGGGAGCCATCAGACTGAAGTACAACTCAGCGTCGGCCTTTGCCGCCGCGAGATGCCAGGTGTCCAGAACCGCCTCCGGTGTTTGCGCAGCCGAAGCCATCAGTACCAAGGCGGGAATCAGCAGCAACATGTTGTCTCCATCACCGGCTCTTTAGCTTCACTTGAATGCGCATGCTGCCGAATGAGTCCACGGAAATCACGGTCCAGCTTAGGGGTCCATCGCTGCCCTTGGCCACTTCGCCTTTACCCAGATTGAACGCGGCATCATCCAATTCCCACCGACCGCAAGGAAACCTGGGTTGAGGTGGTTCCGTGCTATGGGGGTGGGCATCCGTGATTCGAACCGGGCCCCTTGGCTCACCTTCCCGGCTCAACAGACTTGGATCAATATGTTCCACGATGAGGCCCTCATAGCCTGGCCCCCAGCGGTTGCCCACGCGGCCACGGTCGAAGCCCCAGGGCCGCCGCACGGAGAATTGCCAAAAGGCGTTCTCCTTTCGGGGGTCCGGAACGATCAATCGCTGTGAGTCAATGCCCGGCGCTCTTCCCAATGGCGCGATCCAGCCATCCCACGCGCTGCCCTTGATCCGTTCCTTCCTGACAAGAGCACCGAAGCGCCCGTTGTACCAAAGGTCGCCGATGACCCAGGGTCCGGGATGCGAAGGGCTGTAGCCTGTGTCCTGTTGCCAAGGACCCGTGTCCCCATGGGCCGCGTCCCAGCCACGATATTGTCCGGCATCCATCAGGTCCCAGATGCCCGCGGTATTCGGGTCGTCACAGCCCAGATAAAGATCATCCACAGAATGCTCGCCCATGGCATGAAAGGACTCATGAACGATGTTTCCCAGCGGCGCCTGCTCGGTCATGAAGACCACCGGCCAAGTGATTGCTGCATCCCAGGGCAGGGGCATCATGAATGTGACCGGCCTGAGATGAGCGTCGTTGTTGGTAATGGATTTCGGCGCGCCCGGTGCGAAGATCCATAAATGATCGGGTTTCCCGTCGGGGCCCAAGGCGCCGGTGCGATTATTCACACGATCGAAATCACGGAGATTCTGTCCCTTCAATTTTTCCAGCACAAACCGCACCATGTCGGCCCTTTGAGTGTCATTGCGGGGCTTTACGTGGGTGGTATCTGTAAAATTCAAGATGGCGCCTTCCTCCAGCACCAAGCTTCCTTTGGAGACTTCGTAAAGGTAGTTGGCGGCGCTGGCCTGGCCTGGCACCCGGCTGAAAAGGAGATGACGCAGATCCGCTTCAGCCATGGCCACCGGTTCATCGGCAAAGCTCAAGCGAACGACCAGCACCTTTTCCACACGGTAATTCGTGGCTGGCCTTACCACAATGGTGGCGGCCGCTCCATTCCGCATGGGCACCATGTCCCTGGCCCAGCCATCCTTTTCAAAAATCAGCACGGGATGGGTATCTTCCGCGGACCCCAACATGGAGAAGCGGCCATCACTCCCCGTAATGTCCCAGGAGTAGCCTCGTAGCGAAGGTGCCAATGCAAAGTGATCGTCGGCGCGAATGCCGTCATCCACAAATACCCGCACCCCCGGCACCGCACGTTGCCCATCGGTCACCTGGCCCGAGAGTGGCCCCTGGGCTCGCAAAGATAGTGGTGCAATGAAGAAAAGGAGCAGCAGAAATCGGCGCATGGAAGATTGTCTCAGAGCCAGGGGATGAAGTCCCAAGTTCAATAGCCATGAGGCATGGGCTATGAGCCGAGCATAGCTCATAACCCATAGCTCAAAGCCCACAGCCCACGCCGGATTCCCGCTTCTTGGAAAGCCCCGTCGGCGTTAGAATGGTGGGTTCGGAGCACTTTGTGACTGATCCCCAACTGATTCGAAATTTTTCCATCGTGGCGCACATTGACCACGGCAAATCCACGTTGGCGGACCGTTTGTTGGAACTCACCAAGACCGTGGCCCACCGGGACATGCAGGCCCAGATGCTGGATGACATGGATCTGGAACGGGAGCGCGGCATCACCATCAAGGCCCACGCCGTGACCTGCATGTACACCGCTCAGGATGGCAAGACCTACACGTTGAACCTCATTGATACGCCTGGGCACGTGGATTTCACTTATGAGGTGAGCCGCAGCCTCGCCGCCTGCGAAGGCGCCATCCTGGTGGTGGATGCGACCCAGGGCGTGGAAGCGCAGACCTTGGCCAACGCCTATCTCGCCTTGGAAAACGGCCTGGAAGTTTTCCCCGTGCTCAACAAGACCGATCTCCCCAGCGCCGATCCCGCCCGCGTGCTCGAGCAGATCGACACGGTCATCGGGCTCGTGGACACGGCCCACGCGGTGAACGTGAGCGCAAAAACCGGCGACAACTGCGAAGCGGTGCTGGAGCAGATCGTGAAGTGCATCCCGCCGCCCCAGGGCGACAAACACGGGCCCCTGCAGGCGCTCATCTTTGATTGCTACTACGATGCGTACCGCGGCATCGTCAGCCTCATCCGCATCTTCAATGGAACCCTAAAGGCTGGGGATCAGATCCGCTTCATGAGCAACGGTTCTGAATACCGCGTGGATGAGATTGGAATCTTCGATCCGAAAATGTCCAAACAGGCGGTGATGTCCGTGGGTGAAGTGGGCTACCTGGTGGCGAGCATCAAGCAACTGACTGATGTAAAAGTTGGCGACACCATCACCCACGCCCTGACCGTGAACACAACTCCGGCCACGGAAATGCTCAAGGGCTTCAAGGAAATCCAGCCGGTGGTGTTCGCCGGGATCTTCCCCACCAGCAGCGATGATTTCGAGAATCTCCGCACCGCCATGGATAGGCTGCGGCTCAATGACAGCAGCTTCACCTACGAACCGGAAACCTCCACGGCGCTGGGCTTCGGCTTCCGCTGCGGTTTCCTGGGCCTGCTTCATATGGAGATCGTGCAGGAGCGCCTGGAGCGGGAATTCAATCTGGATCTGATCACTACCGCGCCAAGCGTTCGCTACCACGTGTATTTGACGGACGGCGAAGAAGTCATCGTGGATAACCCGTCCAAGCTCCCGCCGCTGCAAAAAATCGCGCGCATTGAAGAGCCCATGATCGAAGCCACGATTCTCACGCGGGCGGATTTCGTGGGCGGTTTGCTCAAACTCTGCGAGGTTCGCCGGGGCATCCAGCAGCGCTTGGAATATGTCAGCAGCGATCGTGTGATGCTCGTGTATCAATTGCCCCTGAACGAGGTGGTGCTCGACTTCTACGACAAGCTGAAGTCGCTTTCCAAAGGCTATGCCAGCTTCGATTACCACATGAAGCACTACGCTGAATCTGACCTGGTGAAGATGGATCTCCTGGTGAACGGCGAAGCGGTGGACGCCCTGAGCATTCTGGTCCATCGCGCCAAGAGCCAGGCGCTCGGCCTAGCGCTTTGCCAGAAGATGAAGGAAGTGATCCCCCAGCAGATGTTCGATGTGGCGATCCAGGCGGCCATCGGCGTCAAGTTCATCGCCCGCACCAACGTGAAGGCCCGCCGGAAGGACGTGACCGCCAAATGCTACGGCGGCGACGTGTCCCGTAAGAAAAAGCTTCTGCAAAAGCAGAAGGAAGGCAAGAAGCGCATGAAGTCCATCGGCAACGTAGAGATCCCGCAGGAAGCCTTCCTGGCCATCCTGAAGGTGGATAATTGATGCACCAGCCCTCCATAGAGCTGCAGCAGCAGCCCAAACCAACCGCAGGGCCGCGGCCCTGGTATGTCCTGACTCCGAGCATGAAGTTGCTTTTGATCATCCTGATCGGCGCCCTGCTTTACCTGCGGCTCTGGAAGCGCAAGCGCCGACGCGATCATGTCTGTTCCCATTGCGGCCATCGCAATCCACCGCATCGCGCCAACTGTTCACGCTGTTCTGCACCGCTGTTCGGAGTAGATGGGCCGTAGGGCATTAGCCTTGAGCCATGGGCTATCAGCTATGCACATGGCTGTTGGTCATGGCCCATTGCTGTTGGCTCAACGCCCCAGATTCACCAAGCCAAAAAAACGCGCCCCTGGCGCGTTTTTTTGGCTTGGAACTTGAGTCTTTCTTAAAACTCGATATCCATTCCTTCTTCACCTGCAAGCTCGTTTTCTTCGCCCAGCACTGCGCAGGCGGCACTGTACATCTGGAGGACCGCGGCTTTGCGGTTGCTCAAATTGGTGAGCAGATCCTTCACACGCTGCACTTCGGAGGCAATAGTGTTGTTGATCTGCTCCACTTCCGCCTTACAGCGTCCGCGAGTCTGTTCGTAGAACTGGGTTTGATCGTTGCTCAGGTCCATGGGGGGCCTCCCTGGGAAATGGTGGAGTGGATAGGACAAGTTTACAAGAACGATAGAGCCTTCAAATGTAGAGCAAGAAAACCAAAGATACAAAGATTTATGCGTGCCAAGCGATCCAAATCAGGAGCGGAATAATGATCAGGAGCAGAATGATGGCACGAACGACCCAGGGTGAACGCTGGGAATCCATGGATTCCATTTCCGGCAAGGGGATGGAACTCTGGTTTGGATTTGGCTTGGGAGCCATGGCGGTGGTCGTTGGCTGATCCGCCAATTTGGCTCTAACCCTATCGCTAGAGAGCATTCCCGTGGCAGTTTGGCCAGTAAAAACCGCTGCCCGAACCGCGAACCGGGCCGCCATGACTTCCTCTACCTGCTCTTTGGTGCCTTTAAGCAAGGCATTCACATATTCAGCCACATCATGATCCGTGGGTTCGCTGGATTGACGTACCAACAGATCTTTGAGGTCCCTTTCCAGGAACCGGGCCGAGGGATATCGCATCTCGACGTTCTTTTGCAGGCACTTGTTCACGATGGAACCCATCTCCCGTGAGATGGAGGGATTGATGGATTGCACATCACTGATCCGCCCCATGCGGACCTTTTCCAGCACTCCCAGTTCCGAATCCGCCTGGAAACAGCGTTCCCCTGTAAGCAATTCGAACAGTACGAGCCCCAATGAATAAAGGTCTGATCGATTATCCAGCGGCAGCCCCATGGCCTGCTCGGGGCTCATGTACAGGAGCTTCCCCTTCAGTGCACCCGCCAGCGTCTGCGTGTTCTTCGTGGCGGCCTTGGCGATGCCGAAGTCCACAAGCTTCACCGCGCCATCACTGCTGATCAGGATGTTTTGGGGGCTGATGTCCCGATGTACTAGTTTCAGTTCCCGATCGTTGAGCGCCTTTTTGCGATGCGCATGATCCAAGGCCACTGCCACCTTCATAACCACAAAGGCAGCCACGGGTTCCGGGAAGGGCAGGTGGAATTCCCGCACCTTGCGAAGCAGGGAGCGAAGATCCTTGCCATCCACGTATTCCATGGCGATGTAGTAGGACCCTGAAGCTTTACCAAGATCATAGATCTGCACGATGTTCGGATGGGTCAGCTGGGCCGCCAGCTTGGCTTCATCAATGAACATGGTCACGAATTCTTCATTATCCGAAAGGTGCGGCAGGATGCGTTTGATGGCTACGATCTTCTGGAAACCCTGCACACCGCGCTGCCTGGCTTTGAACAGCTCCGCCATGCCCCCCACGGCGATCTTCTCCAGCAAGTAATAATTCCCGTATTCCTCCAACACATTGGCGGGAACGGGTTCGGACATGTCAGGGAAAGCCTGTGTCCCCAGGGGCCTGGGTGGTAAGGGCGCCGGTGGGCGATCCATGATCGTAGGCCCTACGGTACTTGTGGAGTTGGCCGATTCAGGTTTTAACGCGAAGGGATCAAAAATGCCCGAGATGCCACTCAAGGTGTACTCGTCATCCTGCTTATTTTCTGACTTTGGGGAGCTTTCGGAACTCAATGCTGGTTCTGGTGGCGGGATCTTTGGGGCGGCTGCGGATGCTGGGAGCAAGGTTGGCTTGGGTTCGGAAGGAGAATCTTTATCTGCTTTCAGCTCAGGGACTCCCATGGGGGGAGTCACCGCGGCGCCCGCATTCCCTTCTATTTCTTCCAGCAAGCCTCCAAAGATATCGTCGCTCTCCAAGCCTGCTTTCAGCAGGGGCGCTGCTGAAGGGGTTACCGGAGGTGGCACGAAGGGTTCCACTTTCATGGCCTGGGTAACCATGGGTTTGAAGGCTTGCGTGGCCGCTGAGGAAGGTACAGATCCTGGGGTGGACATGGCCAGTTTGGACAGCGGTTTAGGAGAGGGGTTCAGAGTGATTTTCGGGATGGCTTGAGCCGCTGGGATGGGCTGCACTTTAGGTGCCGAAAGGTGAAATTTCGGAAGTTGAATCTTAGGCACTACGGGTTTGGTTTCAGCCGTTTTCGGGAGGGCAGGCTTGGGTGTTATGGGCACCAGACCAAGCGGTGCAAGGGGTGGAATCAACGGTGGTGGTGGCGCTGAAGGCACCGTGGGAACCCCAGTCCCACCGGGCTCTGAAAGCAGAGGCAACTTGGCCTGAACGGGCATGGCAGGGCGTGAAATCTCTCGCCCAAGCGGTTCTGAACTAGGCTTGGTCTGACGGCCTGGTTGCGATGCTTCCCCTTCGATATCCGCCAGCAGATCCCCGAAAATATCTTCTGAACTGAACCTGCCAGACGATTTTGAAAAATCGGGCTTATAGCCTCGAAGCGCCGAAGGCCAGGTTTTGATGGCATCTTCCTTGGACAGGTAGCCTTTGAATACTTTAGGTAAGTTTGCATAAGGGGCTGTTTCCTCCCCCTGCAACACCAGCACGGGGAGGTCTGGATGCCGCGCCAGGAATAGTTTCGCCACCTCAAAGGAACCCTCACCACCGTGGGCCGGATCCAAAAGCATCAGGTTCGGTTCCAAGCCCCATTCAATGAAGTGGCGCGCTTCTGAATTCGTGGCCCAACGGATATCCCAGCCATCCGATTCAAGGGAAGCCACCAATGCAGGCGATTTTAAGGACTCGCCATCCACAACGAGGAGGAGGGGTCGGGACATGCCTTCTTCTGAAAAAATGAAAGTGTAGCCTTTAGACTAGGATAGCTGCAACTGAGCCACCTGTCCCAATTGACCGCTGCAGAATTCGCACATGGAGAAATAGCCCTTCTCGTGTATTCTGTAAGGCCGCCATGACCTTAAGGTCCGGCGAATCTGAGGCGGAAGGGGTGATACTGCATGCCATTAGTTAAAATCAAGGAAGACGAGACGTTTGAAAACGCTCTGCGACGCTTCAAGCGCAAGTGCGAGAAGTCTGGAATCCTGAGCGAGCTCAAGAAGCGCCAGCACTTTGAGAAGCCTTCCGCCAAACGGAAGCGCAAGATGCTCGCCGCCCGCAAGAAGACCCTCAAGCGCCTCTCCCAGGAGCGTCGCCTTATGAAGGGCGCCTGATCAAGCTGATCAAGGGGCCAAAGCCTGTCTAACGCAGTCAAAAAGGCCCGATCCCTCGGGCCTTTTTTTATCCCAAGTCCCAAGTGCCGAGCTAGATAGAGCTTTAAAATGCGTATTTCCAAACCGATTGAAGCTGAGCTGGAGGCCTTGGAATTCCCAGACCTGCGAAGGTTCATCGGACGTGGTGCGAGAACCAGCACTGGGCAGGTGGCGATCAACGCCATGCACCCGTTCGATGGCCGAGCGGCCATCCGGCGATTGCGGCAGATGGAACTGGAAGTCTTTTGGCGACAGCGACCGCAGCACCTGCCCATCTCCAATCTCGACGCTGCTTTTCAGGAATTGCTGAACCCTGCCGGATGGCTGCTGGCAGAGCATTGGCGAAGTTTCCGGGATGGCCTTCCAGATTTGGCGCAACTGCTTCGATCCGTTGCGAGCATCGGCTGGCCTGACGATCTCATCGCGCCCGAAAGCACCCATCCAGACATTGATTGTCTGCACATCACTGCGCTCAAGCTACCGGATCCAACCCCCCTAGCCGATCGTTTCCGCCGCATCTTCACTGAAGATGGCCAACTGGATGCCTTGAAAGTCCCGGGCCTTTCAGAGCTGCATAGCCAGCGCCAGCGGGCTTTCCAATCAGTCCAAGCCAAGCTGAACCGACTTCTCAGGGATCACTCTGAGGCGTTCCAGGAAACCTCCATCGTGGAGCGCAACGGACGTTTCTGCTTGCCCGTCCGCACGGATCGCCGGGGGCTAGTGGAGGGTCTGGTGCTGGATCGGTCAAGCACCGGTGCCACTTTGTTCCTCGAACCCATGGGCGTGGTGGCCCTCAACAACGAATACGTGGAAGCGGATAGCGCCTACACCCAAGCGGTCCAAGCTTTCCTGCGGCGACTGTTGGAGGAATTGCGGGAGCGCAGGGAAGACTTCACCCGATGGCGCGATTTCCAGGGAGAAGTGGATGAGATTCTGGCGCTGCTGCGCTGGCAGAATCTTTGCGAAGGCTCTCTGCCGGTGTTGAACGCCGATCGCCTGCACCTGGCCCTGGCACGCCACCCGCTACTGCTGCCCAAGGTGCGGGAAGCCATGGAGTTGGAACCGCTGGATCACGACGTGGTGCCACTGTCTCTCGATCTGCACGCGGATTGTCCGGGTCTTGTCATTTCAGGTTCCAACACCGGGGGCAAAACCGTGGTGCTGAAGACCGTGGGCCTACTGGCGTGTTTGGGTCATGCGGGCTGCGCCGTCCCCGCCGAAAGCGGCAGCGCCCTGCCCCCACTGCCAAGCCTGCATGCGGATATCGGTGATCATCAATCGCTATTGGGGAGCCTCTCTACTTTTTCAAGCCACATCCTTCACGTGAAAAATATCCTGCATCACTCCAAGCCAGGTGGTCTTGTGCTGCTGGATGAATTAGGCACCGGCACTGATCCCAAAGAAGGCGCGGCCCTGGGCATCGCCATCCTCCGCGCCTTGAGCCGTCGCGGCGTTTGGGTGTTGTGTTCCACCCATCTGGGGGAGATCAGCCAATGGGCCCTTTCCAGCTCGCGCTTCCAGAATGCATCGGTGCAATTCGATGAAGCAAAACTGGCGCCCACCTATCACCTGATGGTGGGACTTCCGGGCCAAAGCCGCGCATTGTCCATCGCCGAGCACTTGGGACTGCCACCCCAGGTGCTCGATCACGCCCACCAGGTGTTGGGAAGACGGGAAAAAGACTGGCGTGAATTCCTCCACAAACTGGAGGCGGATCGCCTGCGGGTGTTGCAACTCGAAGGGGAATTGCGGACTGACCAGCAACTTTTGGAGAAAGATCGACAAATCCTTCAACAGCGCGAAGCACACCTGCGCGAATTGAACGAAAAGACCCAGCGCGAAGGCGCTGAAAAAGTGGAGCGCGTGCTGGATTTCCTGGACCACGAAGGCAAGCGCATGGTGAAAGAGTTGAAGTCGAAATCAAAGCTTTCAGAAAACCCTGACCGCCTGGGCATGGAGACGAATGAACGGGTGAAGTTGCTCGCCAAGATCGCGGCCTCGGAGTTGCACCAGAAAGTCATGAAACCCAATCCCAACAGGGAGCTTCCAAGCCTCAAGGTGGGTGG
>JANYBM010000106.1 GCA_025361125.1 Holophagaceae bacterium
CCTTTCTCGAAAACCGTATCAAGCGTGAGGAATCGAGAGGGATGAATCAAGAAAGGTTTTCGAGAACCCAAAGAGGCCGGATCAGGGGAAGGGAGATTTCTCCCAAACCCGGCTCTCGAATACCACCGTTTGCGAGACCACTGATAGCGAGGAGTGCGGTTGGTCACTTGCCGGAACGGAATACTATCGATACACTTCTTGGTGTATTGGATCCTTCCATGTTCACCCCTTCCCCCAAGCCTCCAAGCTGTCCTCCCAAAGCGCCCCTCGCCGAGCGCCCCCTGCTTGATGTCGAAAAGGCCAATGAACTGATGCGGCTCTTCGAGGTGCTGGCCTCGGACACACGCCTTCGACTGCTCCACGCCATTGTGCTCCTGGACGAGCCGTGCATGAGCGAGATCGCCGATGCGGTGGGCATGAAGATCCAGGCGGTTTCAAACCAACTTCGCCGCATGGTGGACATGGGGATCCTGGCGACGAAGCGGCAAGGGAACTTCGTCCACTACCGGATCGTGGACAACTGCATCACCAAACTCATCTACCACGGCCTTTGTCTGAACGAGGAAACTCAGGCCCGGTCGCGCAGAAGAGCTGGGGCCATGCCGTCTCAACGACACAGCGGAGGCGCTGCATCATGAGACGCTGGGTCTCAGCATTCTTCCTACTGCTGATCGCGTTCTACGTGGGCGCAGCCCAAATGGATCGCTGCGACGATAGACCCAACGATTGCGGGCAGGTTTGCCACGTCCTCTGCAACGATGGGTGCGCCACGGCCCCGATCCCAGAGCCGCCGATGCCACCTCCGCCCGACCCGCTGCCGCGCCCAAACTTTGAGGCGGAGTGGACTGAGCACCTCGTCAACCTCGACATCGAACCGGAGAAGTATCCTCCCCGGGCCTGAACCTTGGCTGAGTGAACTCGCGGCTGGACCGGGTCCTGCTGCGTCGTCCTTCCTTTCTCTATCGAGGTTTTAATGCGACTCCTTCTCGCGGGAGCGCTGTCCTGGGCCCTAATGGCCCAGGCGCCGCCCCTTTCGTTCAACGACATCCAGCACCGGGCCAGGACGAGCCCGGAGCAATTCCGGACGGAGGCCCTGCTGGCGGGACGCCAGCGGGCTCTCTCTGAGTCCAAGGGATTCCTTCGCGAAGGTCCTTCCTTGGCCCTCGCCGCAGGGCCTCGCAAGAAAGCGGTCGAAGGAACCAGCACCGATCAGTCTGTGGATCTTGACCTGCCCCTCTTCCTGGCGAGAGGCACCCGGCACCGGCTGGAGACCTCCCTGGGTAAGGCGGATCCGCTCCTGCGGCAGGGGGCGGCCATCGAGTCGAGCTTCCGCCTTCGCCAAGCCTACCTGGACGCATGGCTGGCCGAGCGGCTCCTGGCGCTCCGAGAGGCGGACCTGATCACGGTCCAGGCCTGGCTGAAGGCCGCAAGGGCTCGCCTGGAGGCGGGCGCCGATCCAGCCTTCCAGGTCAGCCTGGTGGAGGGCGAGATGCTCAAGGCCCAGCTCGATCTGGAAGAAGCTCGGAAGCAGCGTGTGGGGACCTGGGCCGCACTTCAGGCCCTGGCGGAGGTGCCCATCCAGCCCGTGCCCTTGGAGGACCCGGGAGATCCGCATCTCCCCGAGACGGTCGGCCTTCCGCCTCGGTACGAGCAGAGTTCTCTCCGGCAGGCCCTCCAGGCCCGCCTGGATCTTGAGCAGCAGACCTTGCGCCACCAGGAGGCACTGGCCACCAGCCGGTGGAGCCTCCGGGCCAATTACTCCAAGGAGGAGCCTGGCGTCCACATTGCCAAGCTCGGCTTCGCCTATCGCTTCGCGCGGATCGGAGAAGGCCAAGCCATCCGCAGAGAGACCGAGGCCAACCTCCAGGCGACGAAGCGCGAGCTGGAGATCGCGCTTCTGGAACTGGACGCCCGGTTCCAGTCCGCATTCCAGCGGCTTCAGTCGCTTTCGGCGCCCCTGCCCACGCCAGCCTTTGACAGCGCCTTGAAAGCGGTGGGTCTGCGCCTCACGGAGGGGAAAGAGCGCCCCTCCGAGGCCCTGCCCATCCGACGCCAGCTCCTAGAGGCGCAGGTGGCCTTTCTGCGCCGCCTCCACGCGACCCATCTCTTTACCGCCGAATTGCAGGCTCTCACCGAAGGGGTGAACCAATGACCGTCCCATTTCGAATCCCCGTCCTGGCGCTGGCGCTTGTGGTTGCCATCGGGTGCAACAAGAAAGACGCTCCCGCCAAGCATGAGGCGGAAGCCCATGGGGAACATGGAAGCGAAGCCGAGGGCAACCACATCCCCCTGAAGGGGGTGCGCGGCCTTCGCTTCATGGAGGTGCCCGAACCCAAGGCGGAGGGCGCTTGGTATCCCGCCGAGGCCATCGGCGATGTTTCCGCCCAGGCCGTGCTCACGTCGCCCGTGAAGGGGATTGTGTCCGGCCTTTCCGTGGCCCCGGGAAGGCTGGTGTCCCAGGGTACGCCCCTGATGGCGATCCAGAGCCCCGAGCTGGCCCGGCTCAAGGCGGATTGGCTGGCGGCCCAGGCCAAGTGCGAACGCGCGGAGGCGGAGCTCGCGAGGGAGCAGCGGCTCTTCGAGGCGCAGGCGGGATCCCGGCGCGAGTTGGAAGCGGCCCGCAGCGAGGCCGCCACGGCGAAGGCCGACGACGAGGCCGCCCGCCTGGCCCTGGAGGCCCGTGGAGTCAGCCCTGAAGCCGCCGGGGCCACCTTCAACCTCAAGGCGCCCAAGGCGGGCTCCGTGACCGCCTACAAGGTCCAGTTGGGCCAGGGCGTCGAAGCGGGCCAGGAGTTGGGGGCCTTCCAGGCGGCTTCAGCCGCCATCGCCCGTCTGGAGCTGCCCCTGCCGCAGCCCAGCGG
>JANYBM010000113.1 GCA_025361125.1 Holophagaceae bacterium
CAGGTAGTCAATGTCCGAAGCACGCTCACCGCCGCCGATGACTTCACCGTAGCCTTCAGGGGCCAGCAAATCCGCGCCCAGAGCAAGATCCGGCGCCAATGGATCAAAAGCCATGTAGAAGGCCTTGAAGCTTTTCGGGAAACGATGCACCCACAAAGGGCGATCCGTGGCGTTCATCAGAATCGTCTCATCGTCATTGCCGAAATCCTCGCCCCAATTGATGTCGCTGCCCAGCTCCTTGAGCTTGGCGACGCTATCCGTGTAGCTCATGCGACCGAAGGCTTCGTTCAACGCCGTCTCCAACGGCGCCGTGTCGCGCTCCAGGATTTTCAACTCCTCCTGCCTACCTTCCAGCACGCGCTGAAGAATGAACTTCGTCATGCGTTCGCCGAGCTGCATGACATCTTCGAGCTCCGCGAAAGCCATCTCCGGTTCCACCATCCAGAATTCAGTGAGATGGCGCCTCGTCTTGCTCTTCTCTGCTCGAAAAGTAGGACCAAAGCAATAGACCTTACCGAAGGCCGGCACGCCGGGCTCTTGATAAAGCTGCCCGCTCTGGCTCAGAAAGGCCATCCCCTCGTGGAAATAATCGGTCTCGAAAAGTGAGCTGGTGCCTTCGCAGGAACTGGGTGTGAGGATGGGTGCGTCCAAGAGCGTGAACCCGTCGTTGTCGAAAAAATCGCGAATGGCTTTCACGATGGTGTGGCGTACGCGGATGATGGCCCATTGGCGTTTCGAGCGCAGCCAAAGGGTGCGGTGATCCATCAGAAATTCGATGCCGTGATCCTTGGGGGTGATGGGAAAATCCACGGAGGGCGCCAGGAGCTGAAGCGTCTTCACCAGGATTTCCGGTTCGCCTGTTTTAGGGTGCTGCTGCACGCTGCCAGTGATCGAAATGGCCGATTCCTGGGTGAGCTTGCCAGCAGTTTCGTAGCTTTCCGCATCCGCTTCGCTGGCGCCTACCACACACTGCACGAAGCCTGAACCATCCCGCAGCTCGATGAAGCGGGTCTTGGAGGTACGGGCGTTGCGCACCCACCCCCGCAGCGCGACAAGTTCCCCGATGAGGGATTTCAACTGGCGGACTTCGGTAAAGGGAACAGACACAGGGACTCCAACGCAGAATCCTCCATTGTGCCGCGTGAGAGCCCCAGTCCCAAATGCAAACCGATCCCAATGAGCAGCTGCTTCCTTCTCTAAAAAAAAAGAAAGCCACAAAGGAACTCGCACAGGACACGAAGTTTTTATTCGTATTCTTCGATTTCCTTCGTGGCTGAATAAATTGTATTGCGTTGGTCTGACCGGTTTCAGAACGGGATATCGTCGTCATAGCCGCTGGAGGGCGGTGCCGGGGCCATGTCGTCGAAATCCTGACCCCCGCCGGAATGCGAGCCGACAGAGGCGCCCACACCTGCACTTGAGGCACCGGCGCTGGCGCGGTTGTAACCGCCTTCACGCTGGCCGCCCCCCTCGTCCATGCGACCCAGCATCACGAAATGGTCGCAGCGGATTTCGGTCATATATTTCTTCACGCCAGCCTGGTCCGCGTATTCGCGATATTGGATTCGGCCTTCCACCAGGATCTGCTTGCCCTTGCGAAGGTATTTCTCGGCGATCTCGGCCTGTTTGCCCCAAACGACGACATTGTGCCATTCGGTCTTGCTCTGTTTTTCTCCTTGAGGATTCTTCCAAGTTTCGGTGGTTGCCACGGAGAACCGCGCCACCGGCTGACCTGAGGGCGTCACCTTGAGCTCTGGGTCCTTCCCGAGGTTCCCGATGAGCATTACTTTGTTCAAAGATCCAGACATGCTTCCTCCAAGGCGGAGCTCTCCGCCATTCAAACCCTGTTCTCAGGAAATCTGAGGGGGTGTAGGGTGCTAATGATCCTCTCGGGAGCAAATGTGTCAAGCATCCTCATAACCTGTAGAAATAAACAGCTGGCGACGCGGAATTATGTGCCGGCCATCCATGTGGCTGGATGGCATAAGCCTATCCATCTCGTTTCGCCCGATGACCCCGCGCACAGCCTGGATGGCGTGGCCGGGCTGCTGCTTTCAGGCGGCGGCGACATCAACCCGAAGTATTGGGACGAGGAGGTGCATCCCAAGGCCCAGCTGGATGACGAGCGCGATGAAATGGAATTTAAGCTGATCAAGGCAGCCTGGGAGAAGGGCATTCCCATTCTTGGCATCTGCAGGGGTGAGCAGATCCTCAACGTGGCCCTTGGGGGCTCCATGGTGCAGGACATTCCAGATCACTTCGGATGTGATTCCTCCGTGCACCAGCACGGCACACCGGACTCACCTGAAGTACGCCACATGGTCTCTGTCACACATAATTCCAGGTTGTTCCAACTGCTGGGTGCCGCCTCGGTACCGGTCAACAGTCGGCATCATCAGGCCGTGAAAGAACTGGCGCCAGACTTGCGGGCCGTGGCCTTTCATCCCCAGACCCTCAAGGATGGCAAGCCCTTGGTCGAAGGCATCGAAGCCAAGGATATGGATCGCTGGGTTGTGGGCGTCCAGTGGCATCCCGAAAACTTGATGGAACTGGGCAATGCCGCGGGCTCCGCAGCCCGGGGACTCTTTCATGGCTTCGTGGCCGCCGTGCAGGATTTCTCGTATACGGCGGCAAGCAAGGTATCAGAGGTACGGGCGTGAGCGATAGTCTCCGCTTTGAAATCCACGACCGTATCGGCATTCTCACTCTCAACCGCCCGGAAAAACTGAACGCGCTCATACCTGAGATGGCCGAAGGCTTCATGGAAGCCCTGACAAAATCCGCCGAACCTGGAGTGAAGGCCCTGTTGCTGCGGGGCGAGGGACGCGCCTTCTGCGCAGGGGGCGACATTGGCTGGATGCTTCAGGGCCTGAAGGAAGGCCGAATCGAAGAAATGAAAGCCCTGCTCAACCTGGGTGCAAAAGTTTCGTACGGTCTCAAGACTCTACCTAAACCGGTCATCGCGGTGATCCAAGGTGCCGCAGCAGGTGCGGGCATGAGCCTGGCCCTCAGCGCCGACATCCGTATCGCCACGCCAGACGCAGCCTTCAGCATGGCCTTCGTGAAGCTTGGCCTGCATCCCGATTGGGGCGGTAGCGTGATGCTCAACATGCTGTTGAACCCCGCCATCGCCCTGGAATTGATGTTCACCGGCGAAACCATAGACGCCAAGCGTGCCTATGATCTCGGTCTGGTGAACCAGATCGTGGATGCGGAAATGCTCGAAGATGTCTTGAAATTTCTTTGCGTCCGTATGGCTCATGGCCCCAGTGAAGCCTTCGCACGCATCAAGCAGAGCACGCTTCGCAACGGGGGCCACACACCCGAAAGCCTGCTGGCCCTGTTGGAGGAGGAAGGTCGCCAAATGGCCGCTACCATGCAGAGCCCAGACGCCCGCGAAGGGCTTCTGGCCTTTCTCGAAAAGCGGTTGCCGAAATTCGCATGAGCAACTCCTTTCGCATGTCCAAGGCAAGGGTGGAGACCCTGGTGGACGGGGTCTTCGCCATCGCCATGACCCTGCTCATCCTGGAAGTCAAAGTCCCGGAGCTTGCAAATCCGAAGTCCGTGACCGAGTTGCTGGGATCCCTGCAGCACGCGCTGCCCACTGCCCTAGCCTACTTTTTAAGCTTCTTCATGCTTGGCCTCTTCTGGGTGTGGCATCATCGCTTGGCGGAAAAGGTGACAGCCTTCGATGCGCCCTTGCTGGCCATCACCTTCGCCTTCCTGGCGCTGGTCAGTTCTTTCCCCTTCGCAGCCGCGCTCTTCGGACGCTACCTGGGCAATGTCGGCACGTTGGTGGTTTATATGCCAGTGGTGGGGTTGATCCTTTTCTGTCAGGTGCTGTTCCTCGTGATCGCCCGCCGCAGGGGGCTTCTACGCGAAGACATTGAACCGATGGAAATCCGCACCGCCCACAAGCGGAATCTGATGGGGTTCGCCATGTTCCTGGTTGGCGCCATCCCGGCCGCCCTGCCCTTCGGTTTGGTACCCACGATCGTGGTGGCCACCTGCGCTGCTCTGGTCTTCACACTCTTCAAACGGGCTTGAAAAGGCATTGGACCGGGCATCAAGGCCGCTCTTATGTTCGCCGACCGGTTCACCCCATTGGCCGATTTCTGCACCACCATGGGCATCGCGCCGGGAGATGCTGGAGTCAGCCCACCTCCCATGGCATCTGGTAGCTGGAATCCCATGAAATTTCTCCGCCGCACCCTTTTCGTTTCACTGATCCTCCTGACCCTGGCTGCCCTGTGGCTGCGTTGGCGGAATCCTGGATTGCTCATCCACGGGCTAAGCGCCCTGCGGTGGTTGGCCTTTGCAGCCCTCTGGTGCCTCGGGCTGCGACTCCTGATGATGGCTTTCGAGGCGGGAACAAAAAAACTGCCATGGACGAGGCTGCTCATCCCATCGGTGGTCCTGCTCGAAGGCATAGGACTAGCCTGGAGTGGCGGCGTATCGCCGGGATGGCAGCGGCTTCGTTTACTCACCGCCGCCTTGATGGAACTCGCCCTGTTGGGATTCGCCATTCACATTTGGAGGCAGCGGCTGCACGATTCAAAACTGCTACCGGAAGATGAGCTGACCCCTCCCTTCTCCAACTTCCTGCCCCCGGTGGCAGCGCGCTTGGCAGCACTGGAGTTGGTGGTGGTCGGTGACGCCCTGCGATTCCTCATCGGCGGCTATCGCCGCCTCGACCCGGCGGGCCACACTTACACAAAGCGGTGCGTCCTCCGCGCGCTCCTGGTCGCCCTGCCCGTGCTGCTCCTGGCGGATCTGGTCGCGCTGGAATTCCTCCTCCAGAATTGGCCGAAGCTGCGCTGGTCCGTCCACCTGGGAGATGCCTATGCAGTGCTCTGGTTCACGGGCCTATGGGCTTCTTTCCGGGCGCGACCCCACCAGGTTTCAGAGCATTCTGTGGTGCTTCACCACGGCATCCTTGGGCGAATTGAATTGCGGAGGGACCAGATCGTAGACATCACCTCACCGCCTACCTTCAAAGATGATTGGGCCCGCCTCGCCGATAACCGCAAGGTCATCCAACTCCAAGCTCCGGGCCCGCCATTGCTGGATATCCAGCTCTCAGAGCCATCGAGACCCGTAAGCTTCTTTGGCCTTGGGAAACCCAGATCCAGGGTGCGTATCGCAGTGGATGATCCCGAGGCTTTCTGTAGGGCCTTGGGTCTGACCATGAGGTGACTGCCGTCAGCGTCCCGCTGGATCCACCTTAAGCCAGTCGGCCAATGAATCCAACACCAGCCCCCACTACGTACGCCTAGTGGCATCTCCTCAGCCCAATTCCTTGCCACAGTACCTGCAGACCTTCGCCGCTGCCTTGATTGTCTCCGCGCAAAAGGGGCAGACCTTGGTGGGAGCTTCGTCTGAACCGCCCTCTGAACCACTGGCTGGCTGGCTGCTCTGAGCGGCTTCGATGAGTTCCTTGATGCGCTTCGCGTCGGCCTTGTAATGTCCATGGCTGGCTATGGGATCGCTGCCACCAGTGCTCTCGATGAGGATGTCGCTCCACATCATTCCAGTTTCGATGCGCACGGAGGCCACTCGCTGCAGATGGATGCTCATTTCGTTGACCGTAAACCAGCGACGCAACCGTCTGACCACCGCGGTATCTGTGATTTCAATGACAGTCGGAAACAGAAAATTCCCCTTCGTAAAGCGGCTGGCCTTGAATGTTTCGAGTGGCATGGTGTTCCTCCGGCTATGGTCTTGGTCTTGTGGTCCCTGCTTCATCTTTGTATAGCGCACTTCTGGGGTGAGAGCCCGCAGCGGCGTGAACAGCGCCAAAAGACAGGATGCGCATCAATAGTGCATGAATGCGCAGATCCTTCGCATGGGTTCGCGACAGCGTTTCCGCATCCTCAAGCAGCTTCGCGAAGGCTACGTCATCCCAGGTTCCACGTGCCTTGAGCAGCTCCAGCCGATAGGCCAGGAGGCCCTTTCGAGGCCAGAGTTGGTCGGCCTTTTCATGTCGCCCTTGCTCAAAATAGTTCCGAGCGGCTGTCAATTCCCCTGAGGGATCTTGGTTTTGGTGGAGCTTCCAGCGGCCCCGTAGAAGTGAGGCCTGGCCCAACACTGGCAGGGCGTACCCAACCCCTGCTTTTTTCTTCATGGCGCCATGCGCCAGTTCCTCGGCCCGGATAAGTTCACGGCTTGGATCCTGGTCGTGATCCACCATGAATTCAGCCCGCAGGACCACTATGTCTGCGAGGTTCGTTTGGGCGAAAAAATAATCCGGCGTGAGGCGCTGGGATTCTTCAAACAGCTTGGTGGCTGACTGGAGTGTGGCAGCAGGATCCTCACCTCGCAGCACTTGAGCCTGAGCCCGAATTCCCAACGCCCAGATATAGTCTGAAAGAACTTGACCTGAAGGCTTCAGGCGAACGCTCTCCTCGAATTGCCTTGCGGCACCATCCACTGCGGCATCCGGTTTTCCCCCATTGCGTAATTCGAAGAAGGCCTGGGTGGTATAGCAATTGCCCATGCGCTGATGCAGCGTGGCGGCCTGCTCAGGGTGCTGCAGCGCGCGCTGAAGAGCCTCCAGCGCCTTACCGAGCGATGGGCGCGGATCCTGGCCAGCCAGCTCCAGCAACTGAGCTTGGCGCCACCAAAGGTAGGCTAGTGTGCTGAGCACTTCGTTAGATTTTGGATTTAGGGCTAAGGCCCGGTTGGCAGCCTTGATACCTGCTTCCGAAAAAGGAAGGGAATCCTGTTTCCAGCCCTCCACTTGTCCGGCCCAGTAAAGATTGATGGAAGCCAGACTGCCATAGGCTTTCCAGCTGCGTGGTCGAATGCGCAACGCTTCATCACAAGAGGCAGTGGCCCAGGCCAAATCCCTTGGTTCCGCAGTGGTAGTGGCCATGCGCAGATGAATGACCTCAGATCTACGACGGGCCTCCATCTCATAGACTGCAGGCGCGCTGCGACCCACCTCCTTAGCCTTGGCGATGTCTATTTCGGCCTCAGCCATCCTCCGTTCCGCTTCCTCAAAATTCCGTGCTGCAAGGGGTGCGGCGGCCTGGGTGAACCGTACTTCCGCATCCAGGAGATAGGACTGGTAGAGCCAGGGCTGGGCTTCCCGTGCCTTTTTGGATAGATCGAGCGCCTCAAGGTACCGGCCTTCGGTAAGTGCCAATTCAGCGGCGGCCAGATTTGGGAGGCCATTCGCCATTGGGTTGCCACGGCGAAGCAGATTCAGTGCCGGAAGCCGCAGGCTGTCCTCAAGTTCCTTCCGGCGTTCCTCCCGATCAGGGCCCGTGACGGAAGCCAGCGAAGCTTGGTAGAGCCCCGTCTTGGCCAAGCCCAGGGATTCGGCAACTTCAGGTGTGCGGTAGCCCGAATCCCAGGCCGCACTCAATTCAGTGTGTGCTTCTTCAAGCTCCCCCAGGGCCAAGTGCGCACGCCCCAAGGCCAATCGCCCTGGGCCCTCCGCATCCCTCCCCTGACCGTAGAGGTCTGTTTCAAGGCGGTGCAATTCGCTGTGTACCTCATCTTCCACAGGTTGAACATTGTGGGACGGCAAGGCGTAAACCTTGGCCAACAGCGATTCAAGACGCTCGGATTCCCTGGAGAACCGCTGCGCCGCCCGGGCTTGGGCCTTGCTCCGCAACACCGCCACCGCGCTGAAGCCGCCCACGAGCAGGAGCGTGGCAGCAGACGCCCCCACCACACTGGAAAGCAGACGATGGCGCTTCACCCATTTCTTCATCACCCCCGTGCGAGAAAGGGGTCGTGCGGCGATGGGCTCGCCATTCAAATAGTGGGTTAGGTCAGCCCCCATGGCCTTGGCCGAATCGTAGCGATCTGCAACATTCTTTTCCAACGCCTTGAGGATGATGATTTCCAGATCCAGGGGCAGGTCCGGTACCAGCGTGCGGGGTCGCGGGGGTTCGGTTTCCGTGGCCTTGCGCAGGATGTCCAACGGTTGATCACCTTCGAAGGGCGGTCGGCCGCAAAAGAATTCAAAGCAGGTCACACCCAGGGCATAGACATCCGAGCGACGATCCAGAGGTTGGCCTCGCGCCTGTTCGGGGCTCATGTATTGCGGAGTTCCAACGGTTTGGCCGGCCTGGGTCAGGGCGGTGCCTTCGGGCATCCAGGCCAGCCCGAAATCCAGCACGAGCGGCTGCCACTCTCCTTCAGGCGTTTTTTCAACCATCACATTGCCCGGTTTCAGATCGCGATGGATGATGCCCAAACGATGCGCCGCGTGAACACCCTCGCATACCTGCGCCATGATCCGCACTTTCTCTTCCAGCCTTAGCGTGTCGGCAGCTTCTTTCAGTGTGGTGCCATTGACGTACTGCATGGCGATGAAAGGCAGACCTTCTGCTTCGCCCATGGCGAATACTTTGGCCACGTAGGGGTGCTCCACACGAGCCTGGGCCCTGGCTTCATTGAAAAATCGCTCCTGATTTCTTCCCCCGGTATGTTGCAAAATCTTGAGTGCGATGGGGCGCGCCAGCACAGGGTCCATGGCTTTGTAGACCCTTCCCATGCCACCCTCGCCAAGAATGTTCAAGAGGCGATACGGCCCCCATGGTTCGCCTTCAGGGATTCCAGATAATTTTGCCCAGAGCCGACGTTCACCAGATTGGCTCGGTGAGTCACCTGCTCCCACCGTGACCGGGGCGGTGGGAGAAATTGAATCCTGCCGCGGCAATTCGTCATGGGTCATGTCCTGCCAGACCCTCAGTTCCTGGCGCGCTTCCTCCTCCAGGATTTTTATTTGGGAAGCTGTTAGGCGCTGCTCCTTCACCAGACGCAGGAGGGCTTCGTCCGGGCTCCACTCCAGTTCCTTCCGCAAGGCCTCATCACTCTCCAACAAGCGCAGCCAACCCCGCCGAAAGGCGAGGTAGAGCATGCGGTCTTCAAGCAGATGTCTGATCATGTCGGCGGTGCTTCAGCGTAACGGAAGTGGGCAGTGGGTAGTTGACTGCGGGCTGAGGAATCCAAGACTTGGGACTCACAACGAGCCTCCGTCCTCGGTGATACCTCTCAGCACATTCAGCCAAGCCTTGAGGACGAAAGCCGTGGCGCCCCACAGTGGAGCCTGCGGTAATTCCAGGCGCGGGACTTCAAGCGCGAGACCCTGGCGATCCAGGATTTCAATGGTCCAGGGCGCGTGCATCAAAGGATGCAAGGGCAACAAGAGCGCATCGAATATTTCACTGCCCAACGACCAGGATGGTTCGAGTGCCTCCCATCGAAAGAGTACGGGTGTGAAGCGGGTGTGCGCCTTGGCGACGCCATCTGGGAAACAGCCGAGTTCCCACAAATGATCCTGAACACCTAATTCCTCCGCCAACTCCCGCCGGGCGGTCCACCTTAAATCCCTGTCTTCGGACTCCACCATGCCGCCGGGAAACGCGAGCTCCCCGGGGTGTTGGGGCGCGCTGAAGCCCCGTTGCACCAAGAGGAGTTTCCTGGCGCCGGTTGCATCCCCCCATAAAACCACCGCCACTGCCGCGCGGCGGGGGCCTTCTGGAAATCGAAAACTGATTTTATGCGGATCTGGCCAGAATTGCGGCAGCACCAAGCTCTGTTCAACGTGCCGCCAAGGTATGGCTGGCGCGGCTTGTGGCGGTGTCCACACGCCCTTGGCAATACCGGTTTCAGACAACCTTTCCAAAAACGCTCCCTCGGACCCGCTCAGCGGTGTACACACCCCGGACGCGACGCAAGGCGGATAGCAGTTCCACCAGGTGGACGCGATCCTTCACCCGCAGGGCGATGTGGAACAACCCGCCCCCCAGTTCGGTCGTATCGCCTTGAAAGCGTTGAATGTTGATGTTCAAGCGTTGAATGGTCTCGCTGATGGCCAACACCATGCCCGGCCGGTCCTCGGTGGTGAGCGCGATTTCAGTATCGAAATCAGATTGGCCCTGTTTGCCCCAACCCACGTTCACCCGTCGAGCGGTATGCAGGGTCGAGGCGTTGAATTGGGGGCAATTGGCCCTATGAATCGCCACACCCCGCCCCCGGGTCACGTAGCCCAAAACCTCATCCCCCCAAATAGGCTTGCAACAATGAGCCAGGTGATAAAGGACACCGATGGTGTCATCCACCAGAATTTCTTCCACACCGACCTTCGACGGCTTAGGCGCCCGCATGCGCTGGGGTTCTGGGAGCAGTGGCTCCAGCAGCCGATAGGGCGTGAGACGACCAAAACCGACCGATGCATAATATGCATCCCAACTTGGCTGCTTCAATTCTTCCAAACGTTTTTCCAGGACAGCTTTCACGTCAGGATGGTCTAGGCGGATACCGGCGGCATGGGCGTCCCGTTCCAGGCGATCCTTCCCCATTTGAACCGCATGATTGCGTTCCTCTTCACGGATGAAGCCCTGGATTCGGCTCTTGGCGCTGGCACTTTGGACGATGGCCAGCCAGTCTCTTGAGGGCTTGTGGTCTGGCCGGGTGAGAACTTCCACCCGGTCCCCATTCATCAGGGTGTGTTTCAAGGGAACCATTCGCCCATTGACCTTGGCGCCTACGCAATGGTGACCTACTTGGGTATGAATGGCGTACGCGAAATCAATGGGTGTGGCACCTTCGGGCAGGCTCTTCACATCGCCTTTGGGGGTGAATACCTGGATGCGCCGAAAACTCAATTCGCCTTTCAGGCTGGCCACGAGTTCCCTGCTATCGCTGGAATCCTGATGCAACTGCACCATTCGGCGCAGGAAAGCCACCTGATTGATCTCCATGCGATTGGCGATGCGGCCTTCCTTGTAAGTCCAGTGGGAGGCGATGCCCGCTTCGGCATGGTCATGCATTTCTGGCGTGCGGATCTGCACCTCGAAAGCATCGCCCGAGGGCATCAGAACCGAAGTATGGATACTCTGATACCCGTTGTCCTTGGGTAGGCTGATGTAGTCCTTGAAACGCCCCGGAATCGGCTTGTACAGGGCATGGACAAGACCCATGGCGGTATAGCAGGAAGCCCGATCGGGGCAAATGATGCGATACGCCAACCAATCATGGATTTCCTCCAGCCCCTTCTCCTGGGCCCCCATTTTTTTCCAGATTCCGAACAGATGTTTGGACCTGCCGTAAACTTTGGCCGCGATGCCTTGGGCCTTCAACGACATATCGAGCATGTCCTGGATTTCAGCAGTCAGCACCGCGCTCTTCAGGCGCTTGGCTTCCACCGCCGCGTTCAACTCCGCATAGCGTTCGGGCTCCAGATTGGCGAAGGCGAGGTCTTCCAATTGGCTTCGGACATTCCACATGCCGAGGCGGTTCGCCAAGGGCGCGTAGAGTTCCATGGTCTCCCGGGCGATGCGGCGGCGTTTTTCCTCCCGCATCACCGAAAGGGTTTGCATATTATGCAGGCGATCCGCCAGCTTCACCAAGAGCACCCGGACATCCTTGCCCATGGCCACCAGCAATTTCCGGACATTCTCAGCGTTCAACAAGTGCCGGTCCGTGAAGTCCAATTTGCTCATCTTGGTGAGCCCGTCCACGATCTCGGCGACTTCTTCCCCGAATTCCGACTTGACCTGCTTCATGGTCATCAACGTGTCTTCCACCGTGTCGTGGAGCATCCCACAGGCCACGCTCACGGCA
Source organism: Holophagaceae bacterium (assembly GCA_025361125.1). Taxonomy (GTDB): domain Bacteria; phylum Acidobacteriota; class Holophagae; order Holophagales; family Holophagaceae; genus JANXPB01. Next base: position 11,584 of record JANYBM010000113.1, read on the forward strand.
TCCAACCGCCATTCCGCCAAATCCAATGAGACCGCGAGAGGATGAAAGAAATAGGGTTCGCCACTCTTCCGCAACTGAGTCTGATGGCTTTTCCGCCCGACCTTGAAGGCCTTGTCCAGCAAGGCTGCGTCGCCATCTGGATGGTGCGCCAGAAAAGTCTCCCTCACCTTTGAATAGGCTCCCTCCAAGGTGAGGCAGGAATCCGGTCCACAGGCGAAGCTTAGATCGCCCAGTTCATGCATCTCGCCGAATTCGTCCGCAACGGTTCCTTCCCCCGCCCGGGGGGCAAGATCCTGAGGAACCGCGCCGTCGGCCATGTCTCAGTTTCAGTTAGTCCGCCTATAAATGCCAGGGAGCATTGCCGATTCGAATCCCGCCCCCACTGATCTGGAGCGGGCTTTGCCCGAATAAATTGGCGGTGGGAGCGAGATTCGAACTCGCGGACGGTTGCCCGTCGTCGGTTTTCAAGACCGGTGCCTTAAACCGCTCGGCCATCCCACCATGCCTTCATCATGAGGGCCGG